>CAYWDO010000039.1:0-17731 GCA_964456995.1 uncultured Brevundimonas sp. | reverse complement strand
CCGTCAGTCGATCTTCACCGGCAATGCGGTCCTGTACGAGGGCGGCAACGACACCCACGGCGGCACGTGGCAGTTCACCGCCAAGGACGGCGAGCGCACCTGGGGCTTCACCCTCACCGATGGATTTGATGTCAACGACTCCAACGGCGTCGGCCCCGTCGTTCGCCGCGACGGTGCGGGCGCCCTGCTGCGCAGCGAAGACTTTTCCAACGACCAGCGCAGTGGTGGCAATGCGCTGCGACTGAACTACGCCAGCCCCTTCCTGGGCGGTCTGATCGATCTGACCGCCCGCTATGGGATCAGCGATTATGAAAACCTGACCCTCCAGACCTCGCCGACCGTGCGGCGCGAGTCTCGATACCAAGAGGACGGCTCCAGCGGCGAGCTCGGCGCAGTCTTCACCCGCCCGCTCAACAGTAGCCTGACCTCCGAGACGCGCTTCATCCACGAGTTCGATGCGGCCGACGGCGTCGCCTTTTCACGGACGCGGCTCAACGGCGTGGACGGCCCCGAGCAGCGCTTCGCCACCGAAAGCCAAGGCGCCGAGACTATCCTGCGCAGCCTGCTGCGCTACGAACGCTCGCCCAACCTGACCTTCGAGACCGGCGGCGAGATCGCTTACAACATGCTGGAAACCGATCAGGCCTTCAGCAACGGCGGAGTCCCCGTTCCCCTGCCCTCAGCCTCGGTCAAGGTCGAGGAGACCCGCGGCGAACTGTTCGGCCGAGGCACCTGGAGGCTGCGCGAGAACCTGACGGTGGAAAGCGGCGTGCGCGTGGAGGGCTCGACCATCAGCCAGTCGGGCGACGCCGACAGCGAGAAGACCTTCTCCTTCATCAAGCCGCGCCTGCTGGCGACCTGGACCCCCTGGGCCAACAACCAGTTCCGCGTGCGCTTCGAGCGCGAGGTGAGCCAGTTGGACTTCAACGCCTTCGCCGCCTCGGCCGAACTGCAGAACGAGAACGTCCTCGGCGGCAACATCGACCTGGAGCCCGAACAGCGATGGATCAGCGAACTGGCCTATGAGGGCCGCTTCTGGGGCGACGGCGTCCTCAGCGTCACCCTGCGTCACGACGAGATCAGCGACGCCATCGACGTCATTCCGCTGGAGGACGGCCTGTCGGCGACCGGCAACATCGGCGACGCGACGCTGGATCGGCTGTCGGTGAACCTCCAGGCGCCCTTGGACCGGTTCGGTTTCAACGGCGGCCGGATCAGCGCCCGCAACACCTGGAATCACACCGAGGTCACGGACCCCACGACCGGCAAGACGCGGCCGCTTTCCAACGTCCCGAAAACCCACGCGGTCATCGTCCTCGCCCAGGACATCAAGTCATGGAACCTGCAATGGAACGTCGCCTGGGTCCCGCTGCTGGGGCGGACCAGCTACGATCCCGACGTGCAGTTCACCTGGCGGGGCCGCGACTTCCTGGAGGGATGGGTCGAGTACAAGCCGACCCCGACGCTGGCGATCCGCGCCCAGATAAACCTCTGGGACGAATACCACCAGACCCGCATCGCCTACGCCGACCGCCAGACCCGACCGATCAGCTATATAGAGACCCGCAACATCGACCCGCGGACCTTCTACTCACTGCGTCTTCGCAAGACGTTTTGAGTGCGGATCGCTCAACGTAGATCGCGGCTTAGACCTCGACCTTTGGCTAAGGACCAGAAGAGGACATTCGATCCCGCCGACCATCAATGCCGAAAGCGGACTCACAGAACGTCCGAGACGAGTCAGGCCCCGCCATTCCACGACGGCGCAAAAGCGCCATGAGCAGACATTGAGGTCCAGCCGAAGAGGCGACTTTCACAGCGTCTTATATCGAAGGGCATCCACGACAATCTGAAAAGCTGCCAAGTTCTGTCGACGGCTGGGGTAATAGAGGAAATACCCGTCGAACATGGGAGACCAGTCGTCGAGTATCAGTTCCAGTTCGTGTGAGGCGATCCGGGACGCGACGATGTCTTCTGGAACATAGGCTATCCCCAGCCCGCTGACGGCCGCGTCGATCATGGCGTACGAGTTGTTGAAGGTGATTTGGCCGTCGACGCGGACGCGCAGGGCTTGTCCGGCTCTCTCAAACTCCCAGGCATAGATGCTGCCTGCTGACTCATGGCGCATGTTGATGCATGAATGGGCGACGAGGTCCTTGGGATGAGCGGGCCTGCCGTGTTCGGCCAGGTAGGCGGGTGAGGCGACGGCGACGAGACGCCAGTCCGGGCCGACGCGGACAGCGATCATGTCCTTCTCGACGCTTTCGCCCAGTCTGACGCCGGCATCAAACCGCTCCTCGACGATGTTGCGGAAGGTGCTATCGAGGATCAGTTCGACCTTGATGTCGGGATAGGCGGCCAGCACAGGTTTCAGCTTGGGCCAAACCACGCTGTCCAGCGCATGGTCCGACAAGGTCAAACGGATGGAGCCCGCCGGGCTGTCGCGCACGCTGGTCAGGCTCTCGATCTCCTGTTCGATTTCGGCCAAGCGCGGGGTGATCGTCTGTAGCAGACGCTCGCCGGCCACCGTGGGCGCGACGCTGCGGGTCGTGCGCGTCAGCAAGCGGATGCCCAGCCGCGCCTCTAGCTGACGGATGGCATGGCTGAGGGTGGATTGGGCCACGCCGATCCGGGCGGCAGCCTTGGTGAAGCTGCGCTCCTCGGCGACGATCTGGAACCAGGTCAGCAGGTTCAGGTCCGGTGCGGCCATGAGCGGCCTCCTTCATTATTCGTCTGTGTCGATTAGTTCATGCCGATCTCACTGGCTAATCGCTTTGAAGGCCAGCGCCTAGTTTGTCCCCGACGAAAGAAGGAGACGAAGATGGTCGCCACGACCGCACCGACATCCGAAGCCACGACCCCGACAGCCGCCTGGGGCGCGGTGCTTTCGATGGCGCTGTGCGTGTCCTTGCTGATCGCGTCGGAGTTCATGCCGGTCAGCCTGCTGACGCCCATGGCCGACGGCCTCGGCGCCTCCGTTGGGCAGACCGGTCAGGCCGTCTCAATCAGCGGACTGTTCGCCGTGATCGCTAGCCTGGGGGTCAGCACGGTCGCTGGGCGGCTGAACCGCAAGTGGGTTCTCATCGGTCTGACGGGCCTGATGGGTGTTTCGCTGGTGCTGGTCGCTGCGGCTCCGAACTTCGAGGTCCTGATGGCCGGGCGCGCCCTGCTGGGCCTGTGCGTCGGCGGCTTCTGGGCGCTGGCGACATCCGTCATTATGCGGCTTGTTCCGGCTTCGGATGTGCCGCGCGCCCTTGCCCTGATGTATGGCGGACAGGCGATCGCCGCCGCCTTCGCCGCGCCGATCGGCAGCTATTTCGGCGGCCTGTTCGGCTGGCGCGAGGTCTTCTGGGCGCTGACGCCGCTCGTGGCCGCCAATCTGGTCTGGCACGTCGCGGCCCTGCCGTCGCTGCCCGCCCGTGGACAGCGGGGGATCGGCGACATGCTCGACCTGCTGCGTCGCCGCTATTTCCTGATCGGCCTGATCGCCTCGATGCTGTCGTGGGGATCGGCCTTCACCCTGTTCACCTATCTGCGGCCCTTCTTGGAACAGGTCACGGGCGTCGGCGTCACCGGCCTGTCCATCCTGCTGCTCGCGCTCGGCTGCGCTGGTTTCTTCGGCACATGGGCCTCGGGTCGCTTCATCAAGGGTGACGTCTCCAGGCTTCTGCGCCTGCCGGCTCTGATCATGGGCGCGGTCACCGCAGGCCTGCTGGTCTTCGGCGGTTGGCCCATTGCGGCCGGACTTTTCCTGATCGTCTGGGGCGCGATGAACACCGCCATGTCGGTGATCTGGATGACCTGGATGTCGCAGAACGCCGAGGATGCACCCGAAGGTGCCGGGGGGCTGATGGTCGCCGCCGTCCAGACCTCGATCCTTCTGGGCGCGGTCATCGGCGGCCTGCTTCTGGACCATATTTCCATCAACGCGGTCCTGATTGCCAGCGTCGTCCTGGCAGTCATCGCGGTCCTCATCGTCCGCGACGGCCGCACCCTGCTGAAACCCCGCTGAACACACAGCCCTCGGAGCCCGACATGACCCAGACTTATCCTGACTCTCAGACCCGCCCGTCCCCCGCGATGGACCGTCGCGGCCTGATGAAACTGACCGGCGCCGGCGTCACCGCCCTGGCCGCCGCCTCGCTCCTCCCCACCTCCAATGCAAAGGCGCAGACCATGACCAGTGACTGGGACAAGGTGTTCCCCCGCAACGACGCCGTCGACCACCAGAAGGTCACCTTCGCCAACCGCTATGGCATCACCCTGAGTGGCGATCTCTATCGACCCAAGGGTCGCGACGGACAACGCCTTGCCGCGCTCGCGGTCGGCGGGCCGTTCGGCGCGGTCAAGGAGCAGTCGTCGGGCCTTTACGCCCAGACCATGGCCGCGCGGGGCTTCGTCGCCCTGGCGTTCGACCCGTCCTTCACCGGCGAAAGCGGCGGACAGCCGCGCAACGTGGCATCGCCCGACATCAACACCGAAGACTTTATGGCGGCGGTGGATTTCCTCGGCCTGCACCCGTCGGTCGATCAGGAGCGGATCGGCGTCATCGGGATCTGCGGCTGGGGCGGTATGGCTCTGAACGCCGTCGCCACGGACAAGCGCGTCAAGGCCGTCGCAACCAGCACCATGTATGACATGAGCCGCGTTATGTCGCGCGGCTACAATGACAGCGTCACGCCCGAACAACGGGCGCAGTCGCTGGAGCAGATGGGCCGCCAGCGCTGGATCGATGCCCGCAACGACACCCCCGCCTACGGCCCCGCAGCCAACGAACTGAACGGCGGCGAGCCGCAGTTCATGGTCGATTACCACGCCTACTACATGACGCCGCGCGGCTATCACGCGCGGGCGGTGAACTCCGGCAACGCCTGGTCGGTCACGACCCCGCTGTCGTTCATGACCTTACCGCTGATGACCTACATCGTGGAAATCTCGCCTCGACCGATCCTTCTGATCCACGGCGAGAAGGCCCACTCGCGCTATTTCAGCGAGACGGCCTTCGCGGCGGCGGCCGAGCCGAAGGAACTGCTGATCATCCCCGGCGCCAGCCACGTCGATCTCTATGACCGCGTCGATCTGATCCCCTTCGACCGCCTGACCCGCTTCTTCGAGGAACACCTGTCGTGATCGCCTCGATCCTCTCAGCCACAGCCGCCCTGTTTGGCGGCGAAGCCCCCCTGCAGACGCAAGGAAAAGCACCCGTCATGGAAATCACCCGCAAGGCCGACCAGACCACCGTCGAGGGTCCGGCCGAATACTTCACCGGCCGCGTCACCATCAGCGGCCAGTTCCAGCGCGAGGCGCCCTCGCGCGTGGGCGGCGCCATCGTCCACTTCGAGCCTGGTGCCCGAACCGCCTGGCATGTCCATCCGCTTGGCCAGACATTGATCGTCACCGGAGGAGTCGGCTGGACCCAGATCGAGGGCGGTCCGAAGCTGGAGTTTCATGCCGGCGACATCCTGTGGTGCCCGCCCGAGCACAAGCACTGGCACGGCGCGACACCACACGAGGCCATGACCCACATCGCCATGCAGGAAAGCCAGAACGGCTCGCCCGTCACCTGGATGGAACAGGTCACCGACGAACAGTATCTCGCCGACACGTCGGCCACTGAAGCAAAGGCCGATCAATGACCGACAATATCACCGGGAAATCCATCGTCATCACAGGCGCATCGAGCGGCATGGGCGCGGCGGCAGCCCGTCACCTGGCCGGAAAAGGTGCGGCCGTCGTCCTCGGCGCCCGCCGCACCGACCGTATCGAGGCGCTCGTGGCCGAGATCACCGACGCAGGCGGCAAGGCCATCGCCGTGGCGACGGACGTGACCAAGCGCGAGGACCTCCTGCGTCTGGTCGATGCCGCCGTCGATACCTACGGGCGGGTCGACGTGATAATCAACAACGCCGGCGTCATGCCCCTTTCGCCGCTGGAGCGGGTCAAGGTCGACGAATGGGATCAGATGATCGACGTCAATCTGAAGGGCGTTCTCTACGGCGTCGCCGCAGCGCTGCCGCACATGATCGCCCAAAAGTCGGGTCACATCATCAACGTCTCGTCCGTCGCGGGTCACAAGCTGTTCGGCGGCTCCGCCGTCTATTCCGCGACCAAGTTCGCGGTGCGCGCCCTGTCGGAAGGCCTCCGTCAGGAGATGGCGCCCCACAACATCCGCACCACGATCATCTCGCCGGGTGCAGTGAAGACGGAACTTCTCGACCACATAAGCGAGACGGACGTCCAGAAGGACAACCAAGACTATGTTGCTGAGATCGGCGTTCCTGCCGAAACCCTGGCCCGACTGGTCGCTTTCGCCATCAACGAGCCCGAGGATGTCGGAGTCAACGAGATCCTTTTCCGTCCAACCGCTCAGGAGCTTTAAGTCTCACAACAGCGCTTGCCGGCTGATCGCCAGATCACCCGGTAAGCGCTGCTCTGAAAGCGGCTCCCGAGGGCCCATGACGAGTCTCTGGTTTGGGCTGGGGGTCTCAGAAGCACCCGACACGGGCATTCAGGACGGCTCGACAATCGGACATTCGTGACGCTGCGGGGATGATCGCGAAAAGGTGAAAATGCGCCTGCTCGCTCGGGCCGTGTTGAAGAGGCTGTGCCGTCCGGTCCTCTATCCCTCTGCCCTTCCGCCCTCGCGGAAGCTGCGTCGATAGTTGGCCGGGGTGACTCCCAGTTGGACGGCGAACTGCTGGCGCAGCGATAGGGCGGCGCCGAAGCCGACTTCATGGGCGATGCGCTCGACAGGCAGGTCGGTTGTTTCGAGCAATTGCTGAGCGCGGACTACGCGCTGCGCGTTCAGCCAGCGGGTGACCGTCATCCCTGTCGCCTCACGGAAATGGCGGGTGAAGGACCGGCGGCTCATATGCGCAACCCCGGCCAGCCGGTCCAGCGTCAGCGGCTCGGCCAGATGCGCCAGCGCCCATTCCAGCACGCCGGGAAGCTTGCTCTGGCAGGGGAACTGCGGCACCAGCCGTTCGATATATTGCGCCTGGCCGCCCTGCCTATGCGGCGGCGTGACGAGGATTCGCGCCATCCGGTTGGCCTCCTCGGCCCCGTACCGCGTCCGGACCAGGTTCAGGCAGCAGTCTATGGCTGCGACGTTCCCGGCCGAGGTTACGATGTTGCCGTCTTCCACATACAGCACGTCCGGCCGGAAGACCGCGTCGGGGAAACGCTGGGCAAAGGCTTCCCGCGCCATCCAGTGCGTGGTCGCCTGCCGGCCGTCCAGCAGCCCGGCATCCCCAAGCACGAACGCGCCGAGGCACAGCCCGACGATCACCTTTCCTTCGGCATGGGCCGCGCGCAGCGTCTGGGCCAGAGCTTCGGGCACCTGGGCGTCCGGGTCGCTCCAGGCGGGGACGACCACGATGTCCGCGCGCGCCAGGACATCGAGGCCGTCGTCCACGCTGACCTCGACGCCATCGCCGGTGCGGATGATGCCAGGCGTCACCGCGCAATGGCGCACCTCATAGGCGGGAGAGCCGTCAGGGTTCCGGGCGACACCAAACACCTTCCCCGGCACTGCCAGATGGAACAGGCTCGCGCCGTCGAAGGCGAGCACGGCGACATGCAGAGGGGGCGTGACGCTCATGGGGGGATGCTGACGATGATATTGTTCCGGGCCAACTGCACCCGCTGTGGACAGAGGGTCAAGCCATCCAAGGTGTCGGCGTCTGCGCGTTGGCCCAAGACTTTCGTTAGATGGCCATCGGGCCACTCTCTTCGAAGGCACGCAGGCCCCAGATTGCGCTCATCAGCAATCTGACCGGATCAGCGCCATGCAGCCCACGACAATCATCCGCGCTATCGCGCTCGCTTTGACCCTCGGGGCGACAAGCGCCGCGGCACAGACCGCCCCCGATCCTGCGCCCGCGCCCGCGCCCGCGCCGGTGCAGATGCAGATGCAGATGCAGATGCAGCACATCCGCAACGCCACGGCGAAGATCACCTATGCGGGCCAGACCTTCCTCGTCGATCCGCTGCTGGCGCCGAAGGGCGCCTATCCCGGCTTCGAAGGGACATTCCACAGCGAGCAACGCAACCCGTTAGTGGATCTGCCGATGACGACAGAGGAGGTGATGGCGGGGGTCGACGCGGTGATCGTAACCCATACCCACCTTGACCACTGGGACGGCGGCGAGCACGAGTTTGTCCGCAAGGATATTCCCCTGTTCGTGCAGCACGAGGCCGACGCCGCCATGGTGCGCGGACAGGGCTACACCGACGTCCGCATCCTGGGCGTCAACACCGACTTCAAGGGCGTGAACCTGACCAAGGTCGGCGGGCAGCACGGCAACGACGCCATGTATGCCAACGAGGCGCTCAAAGCGGGGCTCGGCGAGGCGATGGGGGTCGTCTTCCAGGCGCCTCGGTCGCCCACCGTCTACTTCGCCGGCGATACCATCTGGCACAGCGAGGTTGATCAGAGCCTTGCGAAATTCGCCCCCGACGTGATCGTCCTGAACACCGGCGAGGCCCGGATGAAAGGCTTCACCGGCTCGATCATCATGAGCAAGGACGACGTGCTTCACGCCGTACAAGCCGCGCCGCGTGCGACCATCGTGGCCGTCCACATGGACGCCATCAACCACATGACCCTGAGCCGCGCCGACCTGCGGGACTACGTCGCGCAGAACGGCATTGAAGAGCGGGTCCGTATCCCCACCGATGGTGAGATCCTGATTTTCTGACCACGGCGCCCGCCACGATCGGGCCAAGCCTCGGCCCGGCGTGCATTCCTGCGCGCCGGGTCTGCCTCAGCACACTAGCTTGTAGCGGGGACGACAAGCTTTGACGTGCGCACAACTACTCCACTGGAAACATCGCCTTACGGGCGAAGGGTGAAGAGACGAATGCAGCGCCCCCAGCCCCTGAATGCTCGCGCAGAATATTGCGGATCAGTGGTCATCCTCCGGCAGAAAGGAATTTGAAGCGTCAGGAGAGGCCATCCGGGCCTGGCCGCAAACACGACATTCCGAGCGTCTGGCCAAGGTCTGCTTTCGGGCCAGATGCCTATATTCGCAGTCCGACGCATTGCAGACGTCCGGAGGAACCAGGAAGGGCGTCCGTTGGATCCCCCTCTGCTCAAATCGGTTCAGGGCCGGCAGACGAAATGTTCTCTTGGAACTCAGGCCACGGCCGATAGGCGCTCGGTCGGCAGTTTGAGGACCAGACCGGAATGCTCCAGGCGAAGATCATAAACAGCGTCGAGCAGGCCTGCCATTGGACATCCGGAGACTTGGGCGTCGATCGCGTCCAAGCCGATAGCCAGGCCCTCGCCCATGCTGCCAGTCCAGCGACCAACCCGCACTTCCACGGGACCGGAATGATGATGGCCAGCGCGCGGGAGGACCTCCTCGATCCATTGGCGCGGGATGCCGGTCCGGCGTTCTTCGGCAATCTGTCGGTGATCCTGATAGGGCTGCGCTTCTGAGACAAACCAGCCCATGATTGCGCGTGCGACAACGGTGTTCCCGCCGCTCGGTGTATCTGCGAGGTCCAAGATGACGGTTTCGCCGGGATGGGCTGCAGACATCACGACATCAAAGGCCGAAATGGTGGCGTCGTCGCCAAGAGAATCGTTGAACGCGATGGTAAGTCTGTCGGCGCTGCGACTGATCGAAAGCGGCCGGTCATTTCTCGGCGCAGCATAGAGGTTGGGCAAGTTCAGCGTGCGAACCTGGCCTGCCGCGTTGCGGATCGTCATTACTCTCGGCCGATCCCGCCGTCCCGCCGCGAGCACTCGTCCAGTCCGCTCCCGCGTTTGGCCTGCACCAGGACAGCCCTGATCAAGGCCGCCGCCCCAGCAAAAGAAACGCATGCCACCACGCCTTACGCCGATGCCGAGAGTTCGGCTTCAATCGGTAGAGCGACTGCGGCCAGAGGTCGCGACCACTCCTTCGACATTGAGAAACGTTCTCAACCCAACTACCGCCAATCTGTCTTTAGCTGGAGAGGCGCCATGAAGCTTCGCATCGTCACACTCGCCGTCGTCGCCCTGTCGCTCGCGGCCTGCGGCCAGAAGGAAGGCTCCGCCGACAAGGTGGGCGAAGCCGGGGTGCTGAACCTCTACACCGCCCGCCACTATGACGCCGACCAGAAGCTCTACGATCTGTTCGCGCAGAAGACCGGCATCGACGTCAAGCGCATCGAGGGCAAGCCCGACGAACTGATCGCCCGCATGAAGGCCGAGGGCGCCAACAGCCCTGCCGACGTCTTCATCGCCGCCGACGCGGGCGCCCTGTGGCGCGCCCAGGACGCAGGCCTGTTCCAGGCGGCCAACTCCGACAGGCTGAACCAGGCCATTCCCGCCAACCTGCGTGCGCCGGACGGCCAATGGTTCGGCTTCTCGCGCCGCGCCCGCGTGGCGGCCTACGACCCCGCCAAGGTGAAGCCCGAGGAGATCGACGACTACGCCAAGCTCGCCACGCCCCGCTTCAAGGGCAAGCTCTGCGTCCGCTCGGGCGACAACGTCTATAATCTGTCCCTGGTCGGCGCCCTGATCGAGGCCTGGGGACCCGAACGCGCCAAGCAATGGGTTGAAGGCGTGGTCGCCAATCTGGCGCGCCCGCCGGAAGGCGGCGACCGCGACCAGATTCGCGCCGTGGCGGCGGGAGTCTGCGAAGTCGCCCTGACAAACAGCTACTACTTCATCCGCATGGCGTCCGGCGACGACGCCGGCGACCGTCAGATCGCCCAGAAGCTCACGCTGGGCTTCCCGTCGCTGGACGGCCAGGGCTCGCACGTCAACATCTCGGGCGGCGGCCTAGCGGCCCATGCGCCCAATCGCGAGAACGCCGTCAAGTTCTTGGAATTCCTGGCTTCGCCGGAAGCTCAGACCATCGTTACGCAGTCCAACTTCGAGTTCCCGGCCGTGGCGGACGCTGCGCCGGCCGACGCGGTCGCGCCCTACGCCGGCTTTAAAGCCAGCCCGATGTCCGTTGCCCGCTATGGCGTGCATCAGGCCAAGGCCCAGTCGATTATCAGCGCGGCGGGCTGGCGATAATCACGCCCCCGGTCAGCCAGGGCCAGGAGGCCCGCCGCGCACGTCGCGGCTGGCCTTCGCCGTTGCGCCTGATGGCCATCGGCGCGGCCGTGGTCGCCCTGGCGCCCCTGGCCGGCGTGGCCTGGGCGGCGACGCAGCCGGGCATGGCCGACATCGCCGCCAAGGACGTGGGCCGCTACGCCGCGACCTCCGGCGTTCTGGCTTTGGGCGTGGCGGCGACCACGGCGGTCGTCGGCTCCCTGGCCGCCTGGCTGACGGCCATGCATCGGTTTCCCGGGCGAGACGTCTTCGCCTGGGCCCTGGCCCTGCCGCTGGCGGCGCCAGCCTTCGCCCTGGCCTATGCCTATGCCCAGCTGTTCGACGTGGCGGGGCCGTTGCGGATGTGGATGCGACCGAGCCTGGGCTGGGATCTGCCGATCCAGATGCGCTCGGTTCCAGGCGCGATCTTCATCCTGACCTGCGCCTTCTATCCCTACGTCTTCCTGGCCATGCGCGCAGCCTTCCTGAACCAGTCGGTGCATCCGCTGGAAGCCGCACGCACCCTGGGTTGTTCGGCCTGGCAGGCCTTCGTCCAAGTCGCCCTGCCCCTGGCCAGGCCAGCGTTGGCCGCCGGCATGGCCCTCGCCGTCATGGAGACCCTGGCCGACTATGGCGCGGTGCAATTCCTCAGCGTCCAGACCCTGACCACCGGCGTGGTGCGGGCATGGTCGGTCTATGGCTCGCCGGCCTCGGCCGCACGCTTCGCCCTGCCCCTGCTGGCGACGGCGGCCGTCCTTCTCTGGCTGGAGCGTTGGGGCCGCAAGGGACGCCGCTTTGAGAGCAGCCACGCCCGCTATCGCCCGTTGCAGTCAGAGGCCCTGACCGGCTGGCGCGCCGTCGCCGCCACAGGCTTCTGCCTGACATTGCTGACCCTGGCCCTGATCCTGCCGGTCGGCTTCCTGCTGATGCGGTCGCTTGAAATCACGCCCGACTGGTCGCGGCTGCTTTCAGCGGGAGGACGCAGCCTGGTCATGGGCGGACTGGGGGCCGGAGCCACGGTGATCCTGGCGACGCTTCTGGCGTTGGGCGCCGCGCGTCTGCCGGTCACCGCGCGCATCGCCAGCCTGGGGTACGCCACGCCCGGCGCCGTCATGGCCATCGGCCTTCTGGCCCCGGCCGCCGTCCTGTGGCGACTGTCGCCTGGCGCGACCTCCGGCGTCGGCGTCGGCGTGGCCCTGCTAACCTACGCCTATGCCGCCCGTCTGATGGCGGCGGCGCTGGAGCCCATCGAGGCCGGTTTATCCAAGGTCACCCCCGCCATGATCGGGGCCGCCCGCAGCCTCGGCCGCAGCGAGACCGGCGCCGCTCTGGCCATCCAATTGCCCATCGCGCGCGGCGCCCTGCTGACCGCTGCCCTGATCGTCTTCATCGACGTGCTGAAGGAACTGCCGGCCACCTTGATCCTGCGCCCCTTCGACTTCGACACCCTGGCGGTGCTGGCTTCCAACTACGCCAATGACGAGCGGTTGCCGCAGGCGGGCTGGCCGTCGCTGATGATCATCGCCCTGGCCCTGCCCGGCGTGATCTGGCTGACGCGCAAGATCACCGCCTCCCGTCCCGGAGCCCCACGATGAGCCCCGCCCTGACGGTGCGCGGCGCCACGCGGCGTTTCGGCGCCCGCCTCGCCGTCGACGGCGTGAACCTGGACCTGCATGCCGGCCGCATCACCGCCCTGCTCGGCCCCTCGGGCTGCGGCAAGAGCACGCTGTTGCGGATGATCGCCGGGTTGGAGCCGATGGACGAAGGCACCATCCACGCCGAGGGCCAGCTGCTGTCCGACCCCACGCGCACGGCCAGGCCCGAGGTGCGTGGCATCGGACTGGTGTTCCAGGACTACGCCCTGTTCCCGCACCTCAACATCGCCGACAATGTCGCCTTCGGGTTGAAGCGCCTGCCGCGCGCCGAGCGCCGCCGTACGGCCTTGGAATGGCTGGACACGGTGCATCTGGCAGACAGGGCCGACGCCTGGCCGCACATGCTGTCGGGCGGCGAGCAGCAGCGCGTGGCCCTGGTGCGCGCCCTGGCGCGGCGGCCGCACACCATCCTGCTGGACGAGCCCTTCTCGGGTCTGGACCGCCACCTGAAGTCCGAGGTGCGCCAGACCGTGATGACCGCCCTGCGCGCAGCAGGGGCGGCGGTCCTGATGGTCACCCACGACGCCGAAGAAGCCCTGTTGATGTCAGATGATCTGGCCCTGATGGACAAGGGCCGCATCCTGCAAACGGGGGCGCCCGAGGCCGCCTATCTGCGACCCGTTTCGCTCGCGGCCGCCCGCCTGTTGGGCGAGGTCGAACTTCTGGCGGCTGACGTCCGCGCCGGCGTCGCCACGACGGCTTTCGGCGCCCTACCCGCACCGGGCGCGCCTGACGGCCCCGCCTGGGGCATGTTACGTCCCGGCGACGCCCTGGTATCTATTGAGGGCGAGGCCGCGACGGTCGTCTCCGTCGCTTTCGGCGGGCCCTTCATCGAGGTCACGGCCTGTGCTGCGGGCCAGACCTTGAGGCTGCGGACGACGGGATCCGCCCCCTCTGTCGGCGAAGCGATCCGCGTGACCCTCAAGGCTGATCACGTGCGTTTCTTCCCTCGTCCCTGACCCTATCAAGCACTCGCTCACGCGTCGGAGGCCACGGTGGCCATGGGGTCGGGTCCAAACACCGGGCGTGGACGAAAGAACTCGCGCGCCTGGCCGAGCAGCATCGGCAGGATCACGAGTCCCCGCAGCGGGCCGATCCATTGTCTGCGGTTCTTGAGATGGAGTGCGGCGGCAGCGAGGGCCGGGAAAGGTTGACAGCGTCATGCTGAAACGCCTAGCCGATATGTAATAACATTACACACGGAACCGCCATGTCCCTGCTCTTGAGTTGCGCCAGCCTGTGCCTGCTGGCAGCGGCCGATCTTCCGCCGACCGATCAGGTATCGGCGACTGACGCCACCACCGTAGGCGAGATTGTGGTCCTTGGCCGCCGCACGCCGCGCGATCTCACACTGGGAGCAGGTCCTGCTACCGAGCGGATGTCGCCATCCAGCCGCTCTATCGAAAGCAACCTGCTGGAGGCTGTCGGCGCGGTGCGTCTGGCCGACGCCCTGGAACTGGTCAGCGGCGTCAGCCAGCAGAACAATCGCGGCGGCGTGATGGACAACTTCGCCATTCGCGGCTTTCTGGGCACACCGGACGGGGGCGCCGAGTATTATGTCGACGGCTTTCTCGCCAATCGCGGCATGGCCCCGCCCCGCGATCCCGCCACGGCCGAACGGATCGAGATTCTGAAGGGCCCGGCCGGCGGCCTGTTCGGCGACATCGATCCGGCCGGGCGCGTCAATATCGTCTCAAAGACGCCACGTTTCGCTCCCGACGCGACGTTCACCGCTACTGCGGGCTCCTTCGGCCTGAGACGGGGTGAACTCGACCTGACGGGACCGCTATCCGACACCCTGGCGGGCCGACTTGTGGTCGCGGGGGAGACCAGCAGCGGCTGGCGCGATCACGTTGGCCTGGATCGCACGGTTGTCGCCCCCTCTCTGACCTGGCGTCCCAAAGAGGCGCTACGCCTGACCTATGTGGGCGAGCTCACGACCTTCACCACCCTGTTCGACCGCGGCCAACCCGCCATCAACGGCGACGTCCTGGCCCTGCCGGCGTCCCGCTATTTCGGCGAACCTGGCGATGGGCCGACGCGGTTCCGCAACGAACGCCACCAGATCACTGGCGAATATCAACTCGGCGACAGCTGGAACCTGAACGGCGGCGTGGCCTGGCGCGGCGGCACGCTGAAGGGCCTGTCCAGCGACCATTCACGTCTGGTCGGAGACACCCTGTGGCGCCAACGCCGGGGCCGCGACTTCACGGTCGAGGACCTGTCGGCGCGACTGGAACTTAACGGCGTGGTTGAGACGAGCCGAGGCGTCCACCACCTCGGCTTCGGGGTGAAAGCCTATCAGCTGACCTATGGCGAGAAGTGGCTGCGCATCAATCCGAACGCCGCCACCCCCTATCCGATAGACGTCTTCAACCCCGTCTATGGTGCGGTCACGCCCCCGGCGCCCCTGCCCTTCACCGACAATCTGGAAACCCGCGAGGTCGTGACTGTCTACGCCCAGGACCTGTGGGAGGTGAACGACCGCCTCAGCCTGCTGGCTGGGCTGCGGTTCGACGACTACGCCCAGACCATTCGCAACAACAGAAACGGCGCGGTTGGCGAGACTGGCGATACGCCGGTCAAATACCGCCTCGCCGTCCGCTATCGACTGACCGACAACCTGACCGCCCACACCAGCTATGGCCAATCCTTCGTTCTGAACTCAGGCACGGGCCGCGACGGTTCGGGGTTCGCACCGGAAGAGGGCCAAGGATACGAGATCGGCCTGGCCGGCGCCTGGCACGGGCTAGATATCGCCGGCACCGTTTTCGATATCGAAAAAACCAATATCCTGACCAATGACCCGGTCGATCCCAACTATCTGGCTCCGGTTGGCCGCTTGACTGCGCGCGGTATCGAACTGGACGGCTCCGCGCGTATCGACGAAACTTGGCAAGTCATCGCCAACTACGCCTGGACCGACGCGCGCGCCGATGACGCCGCCTTCGCCAGCGAAGACGTCCTGAACGTGCCAGAGCATTCAGGGTCCCTGTTCGTGCTCGGCAGATTCCCCACGCGCCATGGCACGGAGTGGTCTTTCGCGACGGGCGCCGCCTATACGGGTGATCGCGCCGCCGCGATCGACGGCAGCGGCGTCCGCCTTCCGTCCTACTGGAAGGCCAAGGCCGCAGTCGAATACGGGCTCACCCCGCAGATCACCGGACGCCTGGAAGTCGATAATCTGTTCGATGAGCGCTTTGCTCAGAGCTCGTACAGCCCGCTCTGGATCTTCCCAGGCGCGCCCAGGAGCTTGAAAGCGTCCATCAGGGTGGCGCTTTGAAGCGGTCAGCGACATTCCGCCAGTTGAAATCAATGGCGGACTCTTTCGCCATGCCGCCCTCAGGAATGGACCAGCACAAAGGTCGTCACGATCAGGCCGACCCGTCGTCCCTTCCAAAGCCTCCTGAAACCAGCCGTCAGCCGGCCTGAATGTCATGACGGCGGCTGAACACAGATCGCAGACGAGCTCGACGTCGTCGCCTTCGGCCCCCTTTCCTCCTTCATAAAGCTGTCCTCCCTTGCGCCTTCTCGCCTCTGTCTCCCTTTTCACGCTCGTCATCGCGTCCGCCCCAACCGTTTTCGCAGCGGACGCCGAACAGATTAGCCCCACGGTCATCGCCCCCGTCATCGTCACCGGCGTCCGCACGTCGGAAACGGCGGAAGTCCTCTCCACCGCCAGCCGAGCCAGTCTTTCCGGCCAGGCTCTGGAACGCGCCCGCGCGCCCAGCCTCGGCGAGACCCTCGCCCGGATACCCGGCGTACAGAACAGCAGCTTCGGTCCGTCCGCCGGTCGTCCCGAGATTCGCGGCCAGTCCGGTCCTCGCGTGGCACTGTTGGTCAACGGCCTGGTCTCGCGGGACGCCTCGGCCCTGTCGGGCGACCACGCCTCCCCGATCGAGCCCTTCCTCGCTGACCGGATCGAAGTCCTCAAAGGCCCGGCCGCCGTCCTCCATGGGGGATCGGCCATCGGCGGGGCTGTGGATGTGATCGACGGGCGGATCCCGCTCGTCCTGCCGAACAAGCCGCTGTCGGGCCGAGCCGAGATCGGCGGCGGCTACAACACCGACTTCACCGCCATGGCCCGCCTCGACGGCGGCCGCGGCCCATGGGCCTGGCACGCCGACGCCCTCTATCGCGACCGCCCCGACCTGCGTATCCCGGGCGGCTCCAAGGCCGAGACCTGCCGCAACTGGGCCGACCTGGTCTCCGACACCTATGCCCAGAGCCTGTGCCAGGTGCGGCTGGCTAATCCGGTCTGGGTCCGCGACCCCGTCAGCGGTCGCTGGATCGACGGCACGCCGCCGGAGCGCCAGATCATCACCGACCGTAATCCCGGCGCCGATGGCCGACTACCGCAGAGCGGCCAGACCACGACAGCCTTCACCCTGGGCGGCAGCCGCATCACCGCAGACGGCTATATCGGGGCCAGCGTCCAGCGTTTCGCCAGCGAATACGGCGTGCCCGGATTCGCCTACATCACCTCGGCCCACCCCCAGCCGTCGCCGATCGACCTCGAGGTCGAGATGTCGCGCTATGACGTCCGCGCCGGCTTCTATCCCCGCACCCTGGGCATCGAGCGCGTCGACATCCGCCTCATGAGCAGCGAGAGCGACGATCGCGAAGTCATCGACGGCGCGGCCCACACCCGCCTGATCACCGCCGCCGACGACATTCGCATCGATATCGCCCATAGGCCGTGGCGCGGCTTCTCCGGCGTGCTCGGTCTCCAGGCCAGCAGCCGCGATCTCACGACCGAAGGCGCCAGGGCCTACCTGCCGAGCGTCTCCACGACCGAGGACGGCCTATTCTGGGCCGAGCAGTTCGTCTGGCGAAGCCTGACCCTGAAGGGCGGCCTTCGGCACGACCGCATAGACTATAATGTGGACGAGGACGCCATCCGCCCCGGCCGTGGCCTCGGCTCCATGGCCCAGGACCGCAACTACTCGACCGCCAACGCCTCGGTCTCGGCCCGCTACGACCTGACGCTCGGCCTCTACGCCGAGGCGCGCTATGACGACGCCGAGCGTGCGCCGTCCCTGAT
>CAYWDO010000038.1:13035-19453 GCA_964456995.1 uncultured Brevundimonas sp. | reverse complement strand
CGTGATTGCCTTCCCCCGCGACACCCGGTTAGCGTCCGTTAAAACAACCCGCAGAAACCATCCCAGGAAACGCACCGTGGCCATTCCCGCTTCCCTGCAGTCCGGCCTCAAGCTGCCGGTCATCGCCTCGCCCATGTTCCTGGTGTCCGGGCCGGATCTGGTGGTCGAGGCCTGCAATGCGGGCGTGATCGGCACCTTCCCCTCGCTGAACCAGCGCACGACCGAGGGCTATCGGGACTGGCTGCAAGAGATCAAGTCGCGGCTGAAGCCTGACGCCGCCGCCTACGGCGTCAACCACATCGTCCACCCGACCAATCCGCGCCTGATGGCCGACATGATGGTCTCGGTCGAAGAAAAAGTGCCGCTGATCATCACCTCGCTCGGCGCGGTGCGCGACGTGGTGGATGCGGTCCACGGCTACGGCGGCGTGGTCTTCCACGACATCGCCAATGTCCGCCATGCGCGAAAGGCCGCCGAGGCGGGCGTGGATGGCCTGATCCTGGTCGCCAACGGCGCGGGCGGACATGCGGGGGTGGTCAACCCCTTCGCCCTGATCAACGAGGTCCGCAGCTTCTATGACGGGACCATCATCCTGGCCGGCTGTCTGTCGACGGGTCAGGACGTGGCCGGGGCCCTGATGATGGGCGCCGACTTCGCCTATATGGGCACCCGCTTCATCGCCACGACCGAGAGCGCGGCGCAGCCCCACTATAAAGACCTGATCGTCGCCTCCGGTTCGGCCGACATCACCTATACCCCCGCCGTCTCGGGCATTCCGGCCAACTTCCTCACCCCCTCCCTGGTCGAGAACAAGATCGACCCCAAGTCCCTGCCCGAACACAAGCTGGACATGGGCGAGGAAGCCAAGGCGTGGAAGACCGTCTGGTCCGCCGGTCAGGGCGCCGGTTCGATCCACGACAGCCCCACAACGGCCCAGCTTGTCGCGCGGTTGACGGACGAGTTTTCACAGGCCTGTGATAAATTCGACAAGAAGCGGCTCTAGGAGCGGCTCGTCGCATTCACGAGGCCCCCATGCTCCGCACCCTGACGAACACCGCCCTGCTCGCCGCCGCCCCTCTGGTCCTGCTGGCCTCCACGGCGCACGCTCAGGACGCGGGCCAGTGGTCCTTCCAGGTCGGGGCCGCGACCGACAACCGCTCCAAGGACGCGTCCAAGTCGGACGGCGATCCCTTCGTCTTCGGCACGGCGGAATGGGAAAGCGCCAGCGGTCTCTTCTACGGTCTGGGCGGCCTGGAAACCATCGACGGCGGCGGCTCCAAGCTTGAGAACGAGCTGGCCCTGGGCGTCCGGCCCCAGTTCGCCGGTTTCGACTTCGACCTGAACGTCGCCCACAAATACCGCGTGGACGCTGACGACGGCTATGACGACGACGCCTGGGAATTCACCGCCGACATGAAGCGCTCGATCGGTCCGGCCAGCGCCCGCCTGCGACTGCAGCACTCGCCCGACGGCACCGGCTCGACCAAGGCCTGGACCTGGTACGAGGGTCAGTTGGGCTGGGACTTCACGCCCAAGCTGTCCGGCTCGGTCGCCGTGGGCCGGCGCGAGCAGGACAACGCCATCGACTACACCGGCTGGAACATCGGCGGCAGCTACGCCCTGACCCGCAAGATGGACCTGGAGCTGCGCTACTACGACACCGACGCCGACGTGCCGGGCGAACAATACAAGTCGGCCCTGGTGGCGGGCGTCAGCTACGCCTTCTGACATACTGACCGATCAGTGGTGGTCAATCGGCGGAAAGTCCCTACCTTAGAGGCATGACTTTCCGCCCAACGACCTTAGAACGTGCATATCAATTGGCTGAGGGCGGTTCCTGCCGCACCGTCAGCGATGTCAAACAGGCCCTGCAGATCGAGGGCTATGACCGCATCCAGGACAGCCTGTATGGCGGCACCATCACCGCCGCCCTGCGCAAACTCTGCCAGAAGCATTACGTCGGCGGCCCCGCCGAAGCCGAAGCCGCGGATCAGGACGAAGAAGAAGACGCCTGACATCAAGGGTCTTGATTTGGCCGGGAATGCCGTACATATTCTCCCTGTCGATCTCACTGCGTAACGCTGCTGCCCTTTGCTCTGCGCACCGAGGACTAAGCCGATCCATTCAGACCCGACAGGCCGAAGGGATGTTCCTTTTGGCTAACGACTAGCGGAGGTCCTGAAAATGGCTACCGGCACTGTTAAATGGTTTAACTCCACCAAGGGCTACGGCTTCATCCAACCCGATGACGGCGGCAAAGACGTGTTCGTGCACATCTCGGCTGTCGAAGCTGCCGGCCTGCGTGGCCTCGACGAAAACCAAAAGGTTTCGTACGAAATCGAGCGCGACCGTCGCTCGGGCAAGGAATCGGCTGGTCAACTGAAGACCGAAGGCTGATTTCTCGCGCCGTTTATTCGGCGCGGATTTCTAACGGCGGCGACGGCTTCGGCTGTCGCCGCCGTTTTCATTTGTGATGCTCAAATGAGCCTTTTGCGCTCTGGCTCTTGCTAATCGTCCCCAAAGCGCCCACCTTCCTCTTGTCGATCTCTCTGCGAAACGCTGCTGCCCCTTTGCATCGCGCACCGAGGTCCAAAGCCGATCCATTCAGACCCGACAGGCCGCAGGGGCTCTTCCCTGAGGCTACTCAAACGGGGAGTCCTGCAAATGGCTACCGGCACTGTCAAATGGTATAACTCCACTAAGGGCTATGGTTTCATCCAGCCCGATGATGGCGGCAAGGACGTCTTCGTCCACGCCACGGCCGTCGAGGCTTCCTCGCTCGGTTCGCTGAACGAAAACCAGAAAGTCTCTTACGAAATCGAACGCGACAGCCGCAGCGGTAAAGAATCCGCCGGCCGTCTTCAGGCTGCTGACTAATCTCAGCGCCTGATTGGCGACTTCATAGTCGCTGAGCTCGCTTTCTATCCGCTGAGGGGCCGGCCGCATGCGCGCCGGCCCTGACGCTTTCTGGAGACGCCCATGACTTCCCTAGCCGATAGAATCCCGACCCTGAACGCCGCCGACCTCAAGGCCCTGCGCGTCAACGCGGCCCGCCTTCTGGAGACCGGCTCGCCCGTCCAGGTCGCCTCGGCTGCCGAGATCATCCCCCTGATCGACGCCCGCCTCGAAGAGATCGCCGCCGAGCCCAAGCCCGCCGTCGTCAGAAAGCGCGCTGCTCCCAAGAAGAAGCTGCCGCCCGCGACAGGTCATCAGACCGCCCTGCCCGACAAGACGGCCTGACGACCCTTCAGACCTGAGCCCTTCAGCTCAGGGCCTGATCCAGATCAGCGATCAGGTCTTCAACGTCCTCGACCCCGACCGACAGACGGATCAGGTTGTCGGTGACGCCGCCAGCCTCACGAACCTCCTTCGGCACGCTCGCGTGGGTCATGATCGCCGGGTGGTTCACCAGGCTTTCGACCCCGCCCAGCGACTCCGCCAGGGTGAAGACGCGCACCCGCTCCAGCACCCGCTTGGTCCGCTCCAGATCGCCGTCGATCAGCACCGTGACCATGCCGCCGAAGCGCCCGTTCATCTGGCGCGCCGCCAGCTCGTGCTGCGGGTGGCTGATCAGGCCCGGATAGATGACCTTGGCCACGCCAGCACGATCTTCCAGCCAGCGCGCCACGGCCATGGCGTTCTCATTGTGCGCCTTCATGCGCAGGCCCAGGGTCTTCAGCCCCCGGTTGGCCAGGAAGGCGTCGAACGGCCCCATGACCCCGCCGATGGAGTTCTGAAGGAACTTCAGCTGGGCCGCCATCTCGGCGTCCTTGGCCACCAGAACCCCGGCGACGATGTCGGAGTGGCCGTTCAGATACTTGGTCGCCGAATGCATAACGACGTCAGCGCCCAGGGCCAGCGGCTGCTGGCTCCACGGCGTGGCGAAGGTGTTGTCGACCACCAGGATCAGCTTGTGCGCCCTGGCGATCTTCGACAGGGCCGCGATGTCGGCCAGCTTCATCAGCGGGTTGGTGGGCGTCTCGACCCACAGCATCCGCGTCTTGTCCGTGATGGCCGCCTCGACCGCCGCCAGGTCGGTCAGGTCGATGTAGCTGAAGTCCAGCCCCATCGACCGGCGCCGCACCCGCTCGAACAGCCGCCAGGAACCGCCGTAGAGGTCATCGCCGGTGACAATGTGCGATCCGGCGTCCAGCAGCTCCAGCGCCGTCGAGGTCGCCGCCATGCCCGAACCGAAGCCAAAGGCCTGAACCCCGCCCTCCAGATCGGCGATGCAGGCCTCGAAGGCCTCGCGTGTCGGGTTCTTGCCGCGCGCATACTCATAGCCCTTGTTCACGCCCGGGCTTTCCTGGGCGTAGGTCGAGGTGGCGTAGATCGGCGTCATCACCGCGCCCGTCGTCGGGTCGGGCTTCTGGCCGGCGTGGATGGCGCGGGTCGAGAAACCCTGGCTGTTCTTCAGGTCCGACATGGGCTTACCGGTTCAGGCTGAGGTGGTTGATCAGGTCGGTGCGGGCGATCAGGCCGACGAAGGTCTCGCCGTCCAGCACGATGGCGACCCGGTCGCGGTCGAAGATCGGGATCAGGGCGTCCAGCGATTCCGTCACCTGCAGCGTGTCGAGATCGCGCGTCATGGCCGAGGACACCGGCTTGGCGAAGCGGTCCTTACGGGTGATCTCGTCGGTGTTCATGATGTGAACAATGTCGCTCTCGTCCAGGATTCCGACCAGGCGGCCGTCCTGAATGACTGGCAGTTGCGACACGCCGTCGCCCTTCATCCGCTTGAAGGCAGTGTCCAGAGTGTCGTCCGGGCCGATCACCACCACGTCGCCGTTGGCGTATTTGCGCGTGATCAGGTCCGACAGGTCGCCGTGCAGTTCGCGCTGGGTCAGGCCCTGATCGGCCAGCCAGGCGTCGTTATAGACCTTGGACAGATACTTGGCCCCGGTGTCGCAGACGAAGGTCACGACCCGCTTCGGCTCGGTCTGCTCGCGGCACCAACGCAGGGCCGTGGCGATCAGGGTGCCGGAGGACGACCCCGCCAGAATGCCTTCCTTCAGCAGCAGGTCGCGCACCGTGGCGATCGCCTCTGAGTCAGGGATGGAATAGGCCTTGTCGATCAGGTCGGCGTCGGCGGTGTCGGGCATGAAGTTCTGGCCGATGCCTTCGACCGTATAGCTGCCGTCAGGCCCGGCCACACCCTCGTTGATCAGACCCGCCAGCGCCGAACCGACCGGGTCCGCCAGGATGATCTGGGCGTCCGAGCCTTGCGCCTTCAGATAGCGGGCGATGCCGGTGATGGTGCCGCCCGAACCGATGCCGGCGACGAAGGCGTCGACCTGACCCTCCATCTGCTCGAAGATCTCAGGCCCCGTCGTCTTGAAGTGGGCCTCGGAGTTGGCGTCGTTGGCGAACTGGTTGACGAAATAGCCGCCCGGAATCTGCTGGGCCAGACGCTCGGCCATGTCGGTATAGTATTCCGGGTGGCCGTGCGGCACGTCCGAACGGGTCAGGCGCACGTCAGCGCCCATGGCCCGCAGATGCTGGATCTTCTCTTTCGACATCTTGTCGGGGATGACCAGCAGGACGTTATAGCCCTTCTGCTTGCCGACCAGGGTCAGAGCCAGTCCGGTATTGCCCGCCGTGGCTTCCACGATGGTGCCGCCCGGCTTCAGCCAGCCCGCCTTCTCGGCCGCGTCGATCATCGACAGGGCGATGCGGTCCTTGATCGAACCGCCGGGGTTCTGGCTCTCCAGCTTCAGGAACAGGCGGCAGGGGCCGGTGTCGATCCGCGTCACCTCGACCATCGGCGTCTTGCCGATCAGGTCCAGCAGCGAGCCCACGGGGCGGGTCAGGACGGGGGCGTCGGACATCGACATGCGGAGGGCTCCGAAAAAGGCGTGGTCAGGGGCGGAAGCTGGTCGTCATGACCCTCATGGTCAACTCACGCAAGTTTTCACCTATTTGGCTCGAAGCGCATTACATAGGACGCAATGACCAAGACGCCCAAACGCCCCGCCGCGGGTCTGCCCGACCGAGACACCCTGATCGCCTTCCTGCGCGAAGCCGGCGAGGCCGAGAAGGCCGACATCGCCCGCGTCTTCGGATTGAAGGGGATCGAACGCCGCCAGCTGCGCGAAATGCTGAAGACGCTGGAGGCCGAAGGCGTCCTGGGCAAGCGCGGCCGCAAGGGCTTTGCCGAAGCCGGCGCCCTGCCCGCTGTCGGCGTGGCCGACGTGGTGGACCGCGACGCGGACGGCGAGCTCTACGTCGAACTGGTCAAGGGCGGCGACGACGCGCCGCGCGCCCTGCTGCTGCCTGACCGCGAGGGCAAGACGCCTGCGCCCGGCCTGGGCGACCGCCTGCTGGTCAAGTTCACGCAGGGCGCCGACGGCTGGGAGGCCCGGCTGGTCAAGCGGCTGGACGCCGGGACCAACCGCGTCCTGGGCGTGATCCGCAAATC
>CAYWDO010000038.1:0-12935 GCA_964456995.1 uncultured Brevundimonas sp. | reverse complement strand
TGGTCAAGCGGCTGGACGCCGGGACCAACCGCGTCCTGGGCGTGATCCGCAAATCGGCGCGCGAAACTCGCGTCGAGCCGGTCGACAAGCGATCCAAGGACGTTCTGGTCATCCCCAACGCTCTGGCCGGCGAATTGCGCGACGGCGATCTGGTCCTGGCCTCGATCGAAAAGAGCGATCATCGCCACGGACCCAAGCGCGGCAAGATTCTTGAGACCATCGGCCGCGAGGACGACCCCCGCGCCGCCTCCATCATCGCCATCCACGCCCACGGCCTGCCCACCGGCTTCTCGGAACAGGTGGAGCGCGAGGCCGAGGATCAGGCCCTGCCGACGTTGAAGGGCCGCGAGGACCTGCGCGAGGTTCCCTTTATCACCATCGACCCGGCCGACGCGCGAGACCACGACGACGCCGTCTATGCCGAGCGCGACACCGACCCGAAGAACCCCGACGGCTGGATCGTCTGGGTTGCCATCGCCGACGTGGCCGCCTATGTCCGCCCTGGCTCGGCGCTGGACCGCGAGGCGCGCGACAAGGGCAACTCGACCTACTTCCCCGACCGCGTCGAGCCCATGCTGCCGGAGGTCCTGTCCAACGGCCTGTGCAGCCTGAAGCAGGGCGAGAACCGCGCCTGCATGGCCGTGCGCATGATCTTCGACAAGGACGGCAAGAAGACCGGGCACAAGTTCATGCGCGGCCTGATGCGGTCGCAGGCCAAGCTGTCCTACGAACAGGCGCAAGCCGCCATCGACGGCCAGCAGGATGATGTGACGGGTCCGATCATGGACGCCATCCTCTATCCGCTGTGGAACGCCTATTCGACCATGCTGAAGGGCCGCCAGCGCCGCAGCCCCCTGGCCATCGAAAGTCCCGAGCGCCGCGTCATCATGGCCCCCGGCGGCGGCATCGCCGCCATCGAGCCACGCAAGTCGCTGGAGGCCCATCGCCTGATCGAAGAGATGATGATCCAGGCCAATGTCTGCGCCGCCGAGACGCTGGAAAAGACGCGCACGCCGCTGATCTACCGCGTCCACGAAGCGCCCAGCCAGGAGAAGATCTTCAACCTGGCCGACTTCCTGCACACCATCGGCAAGCCCTGGAACAAGGGCGAGCCGGCCAACACCAAGCGGTTCAACAAGCTGCTGGACGAAACCCGCGACGGCCCCCACGCCGAGGTGGTCAACGAGGTGGTCCTGCGCACCCAGATGCAGGCGATCTACAGCCCGGACAACGTCGGCCACTTCGGTCTGCACCTGGACCGCTACGCCCACTTCACCTCGCCGATCCGACGCTATTCCGACCTGATCGTTCACCGCGGCCTGATCCGGGGTCTGAACCTCGGCTCCGACGGGCTGACGGACCGCGAGATCGCCGAACTGACCGCCATCGCCGAGCAGGTGACGAGCACCGAGCGCCGCTCCATGGCCGCCGAGCGCGACGCCATGGACCGCTACATCGCCGCCTTCCTGGAAGACCACGTCGGCGCGACCTTCGGCGGGCGCATCACCGGCGTCACCCGCTTCGGCCTGTTCGTGCGGCTGGACGAGACGGGCGCCGATGGTCTGGTGCCGGTTTCGACCCTGGGCAGCGAGTATTTCACCCACGACGACCGCGCCCACGCCCTGGTCGGCGAGCGCACTGGCAAGCGCTTCACCCTAGGCCGCCGGGTCGAGGTCAAGCTGATGGAGGCCACGCCCGTCACCGGCGGTCTGGTGCTGGAAATGGTGTCCGAGCCGGACCCGCGCGACCCCAACGCCCCGGCCCCGCGCTACGGCATTCGCGGTCGAAATGACCGAGGCGGCGGAGACGGCCCGCCCAAGCGCGGCAAGGGCCGCCCCGGCGGCCCCAAGCCCCGCAACGGCGTCAAGCCCTCCGGCGGGCTGAAGGGGGTTCGCAAGGGCAAGCGGAAGTGACCTTTTCCTCCCGCTCATCCCGGCGGACGCCGGGATCCAGTTCTTTGGCTGTCGAGCGCAACGATCAGTTGGCCGCGCAGGCAGGCACACCTCAGCGGGCCTGGCTCTCACTGGCCCCCGGCGTCCGCCGGGGTGAGCGGATATGAGAGCGCCCTTCGACGCCGCTCAGGACCTGGCCGACGCCCCGCGCACGGGCGGCGGCCAGAAGCCCAAGGACGCCGCCACCCTGATCCTGACGCGCGGCGGAGATCGGCCCGAGGTGCTGATGGGCCGTCGCGCGCCCGGCCATGTCTTCATGGCGTCGAAGTGGGTCTTCCCCGGCGGGCGCATCGACCGATCCGACTTCACCGCTGCCGCGACGGGCGAACTGTCGTCAGACGTCGCCCGGCGGTTAGAGGCGGAAATGCCCGCCCGCCGCGCCCGCGCCCTGGCCCTGACCGCCGTGCGCGAGACCTTTGAGGAAACCGGCCTAATTCTCGGCCGACCCGCACCGCCGGCTTCCGTCGCCGGACCGTGGCGCGAATATCGCCAGGCGGGCGCCCTGCCGGATCTGTCGGTGCTGACCTATATCGCCCGCGCCATCACCCCGCCGGGCCGCACGCGCCGTTTCGACGCCCGCTTCTTCATGGCTCCGGTCGAGTCCCTGCGCGATCCCGACCGCATCCAGGGCTCAGGCGAACTGGACGAGATCGCCTGGCTGCCACTGGACGAGGCCCGCGCCCTGGACCTGCCCGCCATTACCCGTTTCGTCCTGGGCGAGATGGCCGAGCGGCTGACGCACCCCGACCGCCCCCTGCCCTTCGTGCGCATGGTGCGCGGCCAGCACGTGGTCGAACACAGGGACTGAAACCGTGGCCAAGCAGATCATCACCCTGCGCCTGACCATTCATGATCCCGTGTCGGGCGTCTGCTACAGCCTGCAAGGCAAGAATGGCGACCCCATCGACGCCATGACCGCCACCGACGCCCCACTGTCGTTAGACGCACCCGTCACGCTCAACGAAGACAACCGCCTGACCAGCCCCTTCGTGCGACGCGAGGGGCCTGAACGTCGCTTCGTCTATATCGGCATCGGAACCCACGCGGGCTTTCCCGGCCCCACGTGGAGCCGCCGAGCCAAGATCGACGTCCACGACATCCCCGCCGACCTGCTGGACGCCGCTCGCCAGGGTCGCGCGCTGGAGGTCCGCCTGCCCGGTCGGGCCAAGGACGGCGGCCCGGCCTGCGCCACCGTCCGCCCTCTGACACCGTGGAAGGCCCTCTAATCCCTATTGGGCGACCGGCGTCTTCAGGTCGAACTCGACACGGAAGTGGCGATTCGGACGACGCAGTTCATAGGCGAACATCTGTCGCGGATGGACCTCCATCGCCCAGGTATTGGTGGTCGAGACCGAAGCGTTGTTGGCGTTGAACAGGTCGATGGATTCCTGATCGACCGGAAACTCCTGCCGGGTGGCCGACCCCGTTCCCGCCGTGTCGCCGCCGTACCAGTGCAGGACGTCCGTCGTGCCGTCGTCGTGGCGGTGATCGTGCTTCAGCCGCAGGCCCGTCGCCGTGCGGGTCACGACCCAGGTGCGCGACCGGTCAGCCCCGACCCAGAAGGGAATGCGAATCTCCTCCGCCGAGCAGTCACGGACATGCATCAGCAGCCGCTGGCTGGCGAAATCCGAATCGGCGGCGTCGGTGGTGACCACCTTGCCCTCGAACCGCTGGCCGCACAGGGCGCTCAGGTTCTTGAAAAAGGCGTCCTGCGCCGTGTCCGCATGCGCGGCGGCGGGCAAGGACGTCAGGGTCAGGGCGGCGGCCGCGAGGGCGATCGAGGTCATGGCTTTCATTCCGACAGCCTAGACTTTAGAAGCCAATCCTCAACGTGACATCGCGGGCGTTGACTTTGATCTCCGCCTGAGTATGTTCCGCGCCTCTCGTTTCATGCGGCTTTCGCCGTCGCAAAGGTAATTCCGATGGCCAAACCGGCTTCCATCAAGATCCGCCTGAACTCCACCGCTGACACCGGCTTCTTCTACGTGACGAAGAAGAACGCTCGTACGATGACCGAAAAGATGGTCGTCAAAAAGTACGATCCCGTCGTCCGCAAGCACGTCGAGTTCAAGGAAGGCAAGATCAAGTAAGGGCCTAACCGCCTGGGCCACTGGCTCGCTTGACTGCAGAATTCGAAACGCCCGGCTTTTCAGCCGGGCGTTTTTCGTTGCTGGATCAACATGAAAACCGTTCAGGCGGCCCGGGCGACGACCTTGTTGCGGCCGGACGCCTTGGCCTCATAGACGCCCTCGTCGGCGCGCTTCAGCAGGGATTCGGGCGTATCGTCTGTACCCGTGGTCGCGGCCACGCCAACCGAGACCGTGATGTTCAGATGCGCCTTGCCGTCCATGACGCGGAAGGGGGCGGCGCCTACATCTCGCCTGATCCGTTCGGCGATTCGATGGGCGTCCTCCAGCGTCGTGCCGGGCATGACGACCACGAATTCCTCGCCCCCGAATCGGCACGGCAAATCCACAGCCCGCACATTGGTCGCCAGACGGACCGAGAATTCGCGCAGAACCTCATCGCCGGCGTCGTGGCCGAAGCCGTCGTTGACCGCCTTGAAGTGATCGATGTCCAGCACCAGCACCGCCACCGGCTCGCCGCCCCGATTGGTGCGCGCCACCAGGGTCTGAAGCTGATTCGTCATATAGCGACGGTTGTGCAGGCCGGTCAGGGCGTCGGTGACGGCCATCTCCAGGCTGTGGTCCAGCTTTTCGCGCAGGAAGTCGCCATAACGCTTGCGCCGCACCTGGGTCCGCACTCGCGCCGACAACTCTTCAGGGTCCACCGGTCGCGTCAGGATGTCGTTGGCGCCCAGTTCCAGCGCCTTGAGCAGCCGGGGTCGGTCCTGCGAATCGACCAGAGCCAGAATCGGCAACCGCCGCGTCGGCTCCTTGGAGCGTGCCTGGGCGATCAGCCTCAACCCGTCAAAGCCCTCTGACGTCACATTGACGATCATCAGGTCAATCGGTCCGCGCGCCGCCTCCAGCGCCGCAACAGGGTCAGCCTCGACCAGGGGGCGGTGTTCGACCGCCAGCTCCTGGGCTACCTTGGCCGCTTGCAGAGTATTGTCGTCCACCACCAGAACGCGTCCGCCCGAGCCCTTCAACCGCGCCACGCCGGCGGTATCGACGCCGACGCGCCTGCCGCTTTCTTCACGCTCGCGCAGCTCGTCCATGACCATCTTCAGCCGGGTCAGGCTCTTGACCCGCGCCATCAGGATGACGTCGTCCAGCGGCTTGGTCAGGAAATCGTCGGCGCCAGCGTCAAGCCCCCTGATCCGGTCATGCCGCCCGTCCAGCGCCGTCACCAGCACCACGGGGATATGTCGCGTCTTCGGTTCGTCCTTGAGCCGGCGACAGGTCTCGAACCCGTCCATGCCTGGCATCATGACGTCCAGCAGGATCAGGTCAGGCTGTTCCGCCATAGCCAAAGCAATGGCCGTCAGCCCGTCGCCGCAGGTCAGAACGTCGTAGTATTCGATTGTCAGCTTGGCTTCGAGCAGTCGGACATTGGTTTCGACGTCGTCCACGACCAGGATGCGCGCACTCATGCCGCCCTACCCCAGATGCTTACGGATCGTCTCGAGGAAGGAGACCACCGAGATCGGCTTGGAGATATAGGCCTCGCAACCACCCTGCCTGATCCGTTCCTCATCGCCCTTCATGGCGAAGGCGGTAACGGCGATGACGGGGATATGGTTCAGCTCTTCGTCGTCCTTGAGCCATTTGGTCACTTCCAGCCCGGAAATCTCCGGCAACTGAATATCCATCAGGATCAGGTCGGGCCGGTGCTGGCGCGCGAGGGCCAGCGCCTGCAGGCCCTCGCGGGTCTGCAGGGTCTCGTACCCCTGGGAATCAAGCAGATCATGAAAAAGCTTCATGTTCAGCTCGTTATCCTCGACGATGAGGATTTTCTTGGACATCCGCCACCCGGCTGTTTCGCCAACAAATCGCGCAAATGCGCAGGGCTTTTCGCCTTCTTCGGATGCACTGTGGCGCACGCAGTCTTAAGTTGACGTGAAGCTGAAGAACCGGAGTCAATTTTGAACCTGAAGGCCGTCTGCCGCGACTGCCTGTGGACCGGCGACCGCAAGGTCGAGCGGTGTCCTTCATGCGCCTCGCGCCGGGTCATCGCGCATGACGAGCTGGGCGACCTGACCATCGCCCACCTGGACTGCGACGCCTTCTACGCCTCGGTCGAGAAGCGCGACCGGCCGGAGTTGCGCGACAAGCCCGTCATCATCGGCGGCGGCAAGCGCGGCGTGGTCTCGACCGCCTGCTACGTCGCCCGCCTGCACGGCGTCGGCTCGGCCATGCCGATGTACAAGGCGCTGAAGGCCTGTCCCGACGCCGTGGTCATCAAGCCCAACTTCGCCAAATACGTCGCCGAGAGCCAGCGCATCTTCGGCGCGATCGAGAAGCTGACGCCTCTGGTCCAGACCCTGTCGCTGGACGAGGCCTGGATCGACCTGTCGGGCACCGAGCGCCTGAACGGCGGCCCGCCGGCCTTCCAACTGATCCGACTGCAGAAATGGATCGAGGACGAGACCGGCCTCAGCGTGTCCATCGGCCTGGCTCCCAACCGCTTCCTGGCCAAGATCGCCTCGGAACTGGACAAGCCGCGCGGCTTTTCCGTCATCGGCGCGGCCGAAGCCAAGGGGCTACTGGCCTCGCGCCCGGTCAACATTCTGCCCGGCGTCGGGCCAGTGTTCGGGCGCACCCTGCGCTCGGACGGTTTCGCCACGGTCGGTGATCTGGCCGCCGCCGACGTCAAGGATCTGGTCCGCCGCTATGGCGAGACGGGCCTGCGCCTCTACGACCTCAGCCACGCCCGTGACGCCCGCCCCGTGCGGCCCGACCACGACCGGCGCGGCATGAGCGCCGAGACCACCTTCAACGACGACCTGACCACGGCCGAGGCGCTGGAGGCCGAGCTGTGGCCCTTGTGCGAAAAGCTGGCGTCCAAGGCGCGGCGCGACGGCGTGGCCAGCCGGGTCGTGGTGCTGAAACTGCGCAAGGCCGACTTCAAAATCGTCACCCGCCGCACCACCCTGGCCGAGCCGGTGCAGACGGCGCGGGTGCTGTTCTCGGCGGGGCGTGACCTGCTGAAGCCCGAACTGGGCGAGCCCTATCGCCTGATTGGCATCGGCCTGGCCGAGATCGCCGAGGCCGGCGCTGCCCCAGCCGGCCTGTTCGCGACGCCTGAGACCCGCGCCCTGAAGACCGAGACCGCCATCGACGCCCTGCGCGAGAAATTCGGCGCCGCCGCCGTGGTCGCGGGCCGCGCCCTCAAGAAGCCCGGATGACGCGGACCGCCCGGCGCGCTACACCCCGCCCGAACCCCTCAACGGAGTCTCCGACATGAGCATCCACGCCCGCATCGCCGAACTCGGCATCACCCTGCCCGAGCCCGCCAAGCCGGTCGCCAGCTACGTCTCCTACGTCCGCACCGGCAACCAGGTCCTGATCTCGGGCCAGCTTTCGAACGACGCCAATGGCGGCATCAAGGGCACCGTCGGCGTCGACGTGACCCCGGAGCAGGCCGCCGAGGCCGCCCGCCTGTGCGGCATCAACCTGCTGGCCCAGATCAACGCCGCCGTCGACGGCGACCTGGATCGCGTCGTCCGCATCGTCAAGCTGGGCGGCTTCGTCCAGGCCGGCCCGGACTTCATCGCCATCCCCGCCGTCATCAACGGCTGCTCGGACCTGATGGTCGAAGTCTTCGGCGACGCGGGCAAGCACGCCCGCTCGGCCGTCGGCGTCTACAAGCTGCCGCTCGGCTTCGCCGTGGAAATCGACGCCATCATCGAGGTGAAGTGAGCTTCACGCTTCAAGTCAACGAGGGGATCGCCGACATAGGTCGGGACGCGTGGGATGCCTGCGCGGCCCCGGCAGGCGATCCCTTCGTCTCCTACGACTTCCTGCACGCCTGCGAGGCGTCGGGCAGCGCCGTCCCGTCACAGGGCTGGGCGGCGCGCCATCTGTCTCTGCGCGACGAAGACGGCGCCGTGATCGGGGTCATGCCCCTCTATCTGAAGGGGCACAGCCAGGGCGAATACGTCTTCGACCACAGCTGGGCCGACGCCTACCAACGCGCCGGCGGCCGCTACTATCCCAAGCTTCTGGGCGCCGTGCCCTTCACGCCCGCCACCGGGCCGCGCTTTCTGGTGAAACCCGTCCCCCCGGAAAGCCTGCAAGGCTTATCCGGGGCCGCCCAAGACGCAAACGGCGGCGCCCTTGACGGTCCCGGCTCTGCACTTCGCTCCGGTCGGGATGACGCCATCAGATCAGCCCTGTTGCAAGGTGCCCTGACCTTGGTCGAGCGCCTGGGCGTCTCGTCCCTGCACGTCAACTTCCCGACCGAGCCGGAATGGCGCGGCATGACCGAGACGGGCCTGCTGCCGCGCCGCGACATCCAGTTCATCTGGCGCAATGACGGCTATCAGAGCTTCGACGACTTCCTGGCCGCCCTGTCGTCCAATCGGCGCAAGACCATCCGTCGCGAGCGACGCGAAGCCCAGGCCGACCTCGACATCCGCGTCCTGACCGGCGCCGACCTGACCGAGGCCCACTGGGACGCCTTCTTCGACTTCTACTTGGACACCGGCGACCGCAAATGGGGCCGGCCCTATCTGACCCGCGACTTCTTCGCCCGCGTCGGCGCGACCATGGCCGACCGCATCGCCCTGGTCATGGCCTTCAGCGACGACACGCCCATCGCCGGAGCCCTGAACTTCATCGGCCGCGACGCCCTTTACGGTCGTCAGTGGGGCGCTCTGGAGGAGGTCCCCTTCCTCCACTTCGAGCTCTGCTATTATCAGGCCATCGACTTCGCTATTGCGCACGGCCTGTCTCGCGTCGAGGCGGGCGCCCAGGGTGAGCACAAGATCGCGCGCGGCTACCTGCCCTCCCCGGTCTATTCGGCCCACTTCATCGCCGATCCGGCCCTGCGCGACCCTGTCGCCCGCTATCTCGACAACGAGCGCCCGGCGGTGGAGGCCGAGATGGAAGCGATGACGGCGGACCTGTCGCCCTATCGCGCCCGCTGACAGGTCGTCGCATCGCGAAGTTCTACGGAACTTGCTGCGTCGCAATACGCTTTCCCTGTGAGTCTCCTCCTCACATCAGGAATCACCATGACCGATCAACGTATCGAAGGCGTCGCGACTGAACTGCAAGGCAAGGCCCAGAACGGCCTCGGCCGCCTGACCGGCGACAGCAAGCTGCAGGTTGAAGGCAAGCTGAACGAGGTCAAGGGCAAGGCGCTGGACGCCTATGGCCGCGTCATCGACGGCCTGGACGGCATGGTCGACAAGGCCCCCGTCGACCTGCGCGACCCGGCCCGCAAAGGCCTGGACTTCGCCCGCCGCAAACCCCTGCTGACCACCGGCATTATCGCCGGCGCGGCGATGCTCCTGGGTGCGCTGGGCCGTCGCCGCTAAAAGCCGCAGACAAAGCGAACAAAAAGGCCCGGGCATTATGCCCGGGCCTTTCTCTTTGGGCCTGACCGAAATCAGGCTGTCTCTTCTTCCTCTTCCTTCACCGCCGCGCCCTTGGTCGGGGTGATGTCGAAGGCGATCTTGCCGTCCTTCAGCTCCACCTTCACATGGCCGCCGCGCGTCAGGCGGCCGAACAGGATGTCGTCGGCCAGCGGCTTCTTGATGTGTTCCTGAATGACGCGGGCCAGGGGCCGTGCGCCATACAGTTCGTCGAAGCCGTTCTTCGCCAGCCAGTCGGTGGCTTCGTCGGTCAGTTCGATGGTGATGTTGCGGTCCGCCAGCTGGGCGTCCAACTGCATCATGAACTTGCCGACCACCGAACGTATCGTCTCGGCGCCCAGCGGCTTGAAGGCCACGATGGCGTCCAGGCGGTTGCGGAACTCCGGCGCGAACAGGCGCTGGATGGCCTTGTCGTCCTCGCCCTCGACCTTGCCCCGGCCAAAGCCGATGGAGGCGCGGGCGTTGTCGGCGGCCCCGGCGTTGGTGGTCATGATCAGGATGACGTTCCTGAAATCGACCTTCTTGCCGATGGCGTCCGTCAACATGCCGTTGTCCATCACCTGCAACAGGATGTTGTAGACATCGGGGTGGGCCTTCTCGATCTCGTCCAGCAGCACCACAGAATGCGGATGCTGATCGACGGCGTCGGTCAGCAGACCGCCCTGGTCATGCCCGACATAGCCCGGAGGGGCGCCAATCAGGCGGCTGACCGTGTGGCGCTCCATGTATTCCGACATGTCGAAGCGCTGCATCTCGATGCCCAGGGTGGCCGCCAGCTGCTTGGCCACCTCGGTCTTGCCCACGCCGGTCGGACCGCTGAACAGGAAGGCGCCGATCGGCTTGTTCGGATCGCGCAGCCCCGCCCGCGCCAGCTTCATCGCCGACGAGACCTGATCGATGGCCTGTTCCTGACCATAGACCGTCCGTTTCAGATCGGCCTCCAGCTCGCGCAGGGATTCCGTGTCCGACTTGGACACCGACTTCGGCGGGATGCGGGCCATCTTGGCGATGACGGCCTCGACCTCCTTCTGGCCGATGACCTTCTTGCGCCTGGATTCCGGCAGCAGCATCTGGCCGGCGCCCGCCTCGTCGATCACGTCGATCGCCTTGTCGGGCAGCTTGCGGTCGGTGATATAGCGGGCCGACAGATCAACCGCCGTGCGGATGGCGGCGTCGGTGTAGCGCAGCTTGTGGTGGGTCTCGTAGGTCGTCTTCAGACCCTTGAGGATCTTCACCGTGTCCTCGATCGTCGGCTCGTTGACGTCGATCTTCTGGAAGCGACGCACCAGGGCGCGGTCCTTCTCGAAGTGCTGGCGGTACTCCTTGTAGGTGGTCGAGCCCATGCAGCGCAGGCTGCCCGAGGCCAGGGCCGGTTTCAGCAGGTTGGAGGCGTCCATCGCCCCGCCCGACGTGGCCCCGGCGCCGATTACCGTGTGAATTTCGTCGATGAAGAGGACCGCATTTTCATGCGTCTCCAGTTCCTTGACGACCTGTTTCAACCGCTCCTCGAAGTCGCCGCGATAGCGGGTGCCGGCCAGCAGCGCCCCCATGTCGAGGCTGTAGATGGTGGCGTCCTTCAGAACGTCGGGCACCTCGCCGTTGACGATCTTGCGGGCTAGGCCCTCGGCGATCGCGGTCTTGCCGACGCCCGGGTCGCCGACCAGCAGCGGGTTGTTCTTGGTCCGGCGGCACAGGATCTGGATCGAGCGTTCGACCTCGGCGTGGCGGCCGATCAGGGGGTCGATCTTACCCTTGCGGGCCTTCTCGTTCAGATCGACGCAATAGGCCTCAAGCGCCTCTCCGCCCGATTTAACGGCGGCGGCGTCCTCGGCCTCTTCAGGCGACCCTTTGGCCGGCCGGGTCTCCGTCGCGCCGGGGCGCTTGGCGATGCCGTGGGCGATGAAGTTGACCGCGTCATAGCGCGTCATGTCCTGCTCTTGCAGGAAATAGGCGGCGTGGCTTTCACGCTCCGAGAAAATGGCGACCAGGACATTCGCGCCCGACACCTCTTCACGGCCAGACGACTGGACATGGATCACCGCGCGCTGGATCACCCGCTGGAAGCCCGCCGTGGGCTTGGCGTCGTCGCCGTCGGCCGTGGCCAGGGCGGCCAGGTCGTTGTCGACATAAAGGGTCAGAGCCGCCTTCAGCGCGCCGAGATCGACATTGCAGGCGGTCATGACCGCCGATGCGTCCGTGTCGTCGATCAGGGCCAGCAGCAGATGTTCCAGCGTGGCGTACTCGTGCCGACGCTCGTTCGCGTAGCTGACCGCGCGGTGCAGGGTCTCTTCGAGAGGACGAGAAAAGGAGGGCATGGGAAGGATCCTCTCAGTCTTTTTCCATAGTGCATTGCAGCGGATGCTGGTGACGGCGCGCCGTCTCGACCACCTGGGCGACCTTGGTTTCGGCCACTTCGTAGGTGAAGACGCCGCAAACTCCGACGCCATGCTGATGCACATGCAGCATGATGCGGGTCGCGTCCTCGCGGCTCTTTTGGAAGAACCGCTCCAGCACGTAGATGACGAACTCCATCGGAGTGTAATCGTCATTCAGAATCAGCACCCGATACAGCGAGGGCCGCTGAAGCTTCGGCTTTGTTTCGGTGACGACGGCGGCGCCACCGCCTCCATCCTGTTCACCTGGCCGTCTCGTAGGCATTCGTTGTCCGTACTTCGGGGAGAGTCGATAGATCAGATAGGCAATGATGGGCTGATTTGTAGGGGCGTCCAGTCACACCGTGCGTGAGCGGCTCAGCTAACCAAAGATTCACGGGACATCGACGAACCGGGATCGCACCAATGGACCCCGAATTGGCCTGACGGATGCCCCATGACCCTGATCTCTGGACTTGTCGCCGCACTGGCTCTGGCGCAGACCCCTGCCGCTGCGCCCATCATCCCGGACGAGGCGACGCTGATGCCGATCATCGCCGAGCGCGACACAGCGCTGTTCAGCACCATGTTCGACCGCTGCGATCCGGCGGCTCTGGCCGATCTGGTCACCGACGATTTGGAATTCTACCACGACCGAGGCGGGCTGACCGCGACCCGGACCGTGTTCGTCGCCGACTACGCCAAGGGTTGTGAAGCGCGAAAAGCCCCCGACGCCTGGCGCTCGCGCCGCGAACTCGTGCCCGGCTCGATGCGCGTCTTCGCCATCCCCGGCGTCGGCGCCGTCGAGGAGGCCAGTCATCTCTTCTATGAGCGTCAGGGCGACGGGCCGGAAAGTCTGGTCGGTCGCGCCCGCTTCTCGTTGCTCTGGCGGCTGGAGGACGGCCATTGGCGGTTGGCCCGCGCCTTCAGTATCGACCACGCGCCCGCATCGAAGGCTGCGCACTGAGGACGCAAAAAGGCCCCGGCGTTTCCGCGGGGGCCTGATTGTACGCTTACTAAAAACTCGACAGGCTTAGCGAGCAGCCTGGAACTTTTCGACCGAGGCGGTGACGCGCTCGTTGATCGGCTTGAAGCTGTCCTTGACCG
>CAYWDO010000037.1:13090-19809 GCA_964456995.1 uncultured Brevundimonas sp. | reverse complement strand
CAGGCGCCGGCCTCGCCGACCGCCCAGAACACGCCCCTGGCCCTGCCCCGCGCCCTGCCGCCCATCCCGGCCCCGACCGCCGCGACCTACCCCGGCGTCATCAAGTATGAGGTCGACGCGACCGATGTGGAGCGCAAGATCGTCCGCGTCCGCCAGACCATCCCGGTCACGGCCGGCCCACTGGTCCTGCTCTATCCCAAGTTCCTGCCCGGCAACCACGCCGACACCGGCCCGATCCAGCTGATCTCGGGCGTCACCGTCACGGGCGGGGGCAGCCGGATCGACTGGCTGCGCGACACCATCGACCCCTACGCCTTCCACCTGGACGTCCCCCAGGGCGTCAGCGAGATCGTGGTCGAGTTCCAGTGGCTGACCCAGCCCGACAGCTCGACCTGGCGGGTGACCATGACGCCCGAGATGGTCAACCTCCAGTGGGAAAAGGCCCTGCTCTACCCCGCCGGCTACCGCTCGACCGGCATCACCTTCGCCCCCTCGATCCGCCTGCCCGAAGGCTGGAAGTACGGCGTGGCCCTGGACACCGAGCGCTATGAGAACGGCGTGGCGACTTTCCGCCCGACTGACCTCTACACCCTGATCGACAGCCCCCTGTTCGGCGGCGCCCACTTCCAGCGCATCGAGATCGACCCCAGGGGCGAAGCCGTCCACCTGAATATCGTCGCCGACGAGGCCAAGCACATCGCCCCGACGCCGGAGCAGATCACCTGGTTCGAGAACCTGGTCACCCAGTCCGACCGCCTGTTCGGCGCCCGTCCCTACGACCGCTACGACTTCCTGGTCGCCGCCACGGCCAAGATGGGCGGCATCGGGCTGGAGCATCACCGCTCGTCCGAGAACACGGTCCCCACCGACTTCTTCACCACCTGGGGCAAGAACCTGGGCGCGGTCGGCCTTCTGCCGCACGAGTTCGTCCACGCCTGGAACGGCAAGCGCCAGCGCCCCGCCGACGAGCTGACGGCCAACCACAACGTCCCGACCCAGAACACCCTGCTCTGGGTCTATGAGGGCCAGACGGAATACTGGGGCGACGTCCTGACCGCCCGCTCGAGTCTGGCGTCAAAAGAAGACATCCTGACCAGCTTCGCCGAGGTCGCCGCCTTCTATGACAACCAGCCGGGTCGCGAATGGCGTCCCTTGCAGGACACCAACAACCACAACCTGCTCGGCTACCGGACCAGCAATCCCTATTCGTCGTGGATGCGCGGCACCGGCGACTACTACCGCGAGGCCCTGCTGATCTGGCTGGACGCCGACACCCTGATCCGCGAGGCCACGGGCGGCAGGAAGTCGCTGGACGACTTCGCCAAAGGCTTCTTCGGCGGCGACGACGGCTCCTGGGCCCCGCGCGGCTACACCTTCGACGACGTGGTCGCGGCCCTGAACGCCGTCCACCCGCATGACTGGACCAGCTTCCTGCGCTCCCGCCTGGACGCGACCGGACCCGACGCCAAGGCCCCGCTCGACGGCCTGGCGCGCGGCGGCTACCGCCTGACCTATACCGACAGCCTGACGGCGGCTGAAAAGCGCATCCAGTCCGGCTGGGCCACCGACTTCCAGTATTCCTTGGGCTTCACCCTGTCCTCATCGAACAAGCTGACCGGCGTCCGCTGGGGCGGCCGCGCCTTCGAGGCGGACATCGGTCCGGGCTGGGAACTGGTCGCCGTCAACGACCGCGCCGCCTCGGCCGAGGTCCTGCGCGACGCCGTCACCGCCGCCAAGGGAACGGACGCCCCCCTCTCGCTGCTGCTCAAGAACGGCGACCGCTTCAGGACCGTCGCCTTCGACTACCACGACGGCCTGCGCTACCCGCGCCTGGAGCGGATCGAGGGCACGCCCGACCGCCTCGGCGACATCCTCAGTCCCCGTCGGCGCTAGGAAGCCGGCGCTAGAAACAGAAAAGGCCCGGGAGCGATCCCGGGCCTTCTTCATTCAGGCGTGTCGGCCTTAGGCTTTCAGCAGGCCCAGCAGCGCATCCGCCGCTTCACGCGACGAGCCGGGGTTCTGCCCCGTGACCAGCGTCCCGTCGGTCAGCACATAGGAGGCCCAGTCGGCCCCCTTGCTGTAGCGCCCGCCCTTGGCCGCCAGCATGTCCTCGACCAGGAAGGGCACGACGTCAGTCAGGCCCACGCCCTCTTCCTCGCTGTTGGTGAAGCCGGTGACGGCCCGCCCCTTGACCAGGGGTTCACCGTCCGCGCCCTTCACGTCCTTCAGCACGCCCGGCGCATGGCAGACGAAGCCCGTCGGCTTGCCGGCGGCCGCGAAGGCTTCGATCAGGGCGATGGACTTGGCGTCATTGGCCAGATCCCACAGCGGTCCGTGGCCGCCGGGATAGAAGACCGCGTCGAAATCCTCGGCCTTCACGTCGCTCAGCAGGACCGTGGTCGCCAGCGCGCCTTGCGCCTCGGCGTCGGCCTTGAAGCGGCGCGTGTCGTCGGTCTGGGCGTCTTCGGCGTCGCTCTTGGGGTCCAGCGGCGGCTGCCCGCCCTTGGGCGAGGCGATAACGATCTCGGCTCCCGCATCCTTCAGCGCATAATAGGGGGCAGCGAATTCCTCGAGCCAGAAGCCGGTTTTCTTGCCGGTGTCGCCGAGCTGGTCGTGGGACGTCAGAACCATCAGGATCTTCATGGGGGCGCATCCTTTCAATTGGGGACGCACACATGGGAAGCCAGATCGCGATTTGCCACGCCCAAAAGAAAACGGGCCGGAGGTTTCCCTCCGACCCGCTCGCTTGAAGTCTGCCCTCGGTCGAAACCGAGAGCCAGGACCCGATCTTACTTGATCTGGATCTTGGCGCCGGCTTCTTCCAGCTTCTTCTTGATCTCTTCAGCGATCTGCTTGGAGACGTTCTCGACGACGTTCTGCGGAGCGCCTTCGACCAGGTCTTTAGCTTCCTTCAGACCCAGGTCCGAACGGACGCCGCGGACTTCCTTGATCACGTTGATCTTCTTGTCGCCGCCGTCGATCAGGACAACGGTGAACTCGGTTTGCTCTTCAGCAGCTTCAGCCGGAGCAGCGGCGCCAGCAGCGGCGACGGCGACCGGAGCAGCAGCCGAGACGCCCCACTTTTCTTCCAGCAGCTTCGACAGCTCAGCGGCTTCCATGACGGTCAGAGCCGACAGTTCTTCAACGATCTTGGCGAGGTCAGCCATAGGGATATTCCTTCGGTAGGATGAGGTTCAGAGAGATTTGCAGAGATGACCGGGGGTCGGCTTAAGCGGCTTCTTTGGTCGCGTATGCGTTGAAGACGCGGGCCAGTTGGCCAGCCGGGGCTTGCAGGACGCCAGCAACCTTGGTCGCCGGGGCTTGCAGCAGGCCGATGAGCTTGCCACGCAGCTGGTCCAGCGACGGCAGTTTGGACAGTGCGTCCACAGCCTTCGCGTCCAGGACGTTTTCGCCCATGAAACCGCCGACGACGACGAACTTGTCGTTGCCCTTGGCGAATTCAGCAGTGACCTTCGCAGCGGTGACGGGGTCCGAAGCGTAGGCGATGCCCACCGGACCCTTGAACAGATCGTGGTAGGCAGAGCCTTCCTCGAAGCCGAGCGCCTTAAGCGCCAGACGGTTCTTCACCACCTTGAATGCTCCGCCTTCTTTACGAAGGCGCAGACGCAGGTCGGTCATTTCCGCAACGGTCAGACCCAGGTTGTGGGTCACGACCACGGCGCCCGCGTCGGCGAACACGCTTTTCAGCGATTCGATCGACTCGGCTTTTTGTGCGCGGTCCATTGCGGTCTCCAGTTTGGTATTCGCCGCCAGGCTTATTCCCGGCGACGGATTGGCCAAAGCGCCGCGCATCGCTGCACAACGTTCAGGCCGGTCTAAATTGTCCGAAGGAAGCAGGCCCTGTCCGCCTATGGCCGGATGAACCGGAACAGGCTGACCAAAGGTCTTTGCATCCCCATCTCCCCACGGCGCCAGAGGGCTCTCTGGACGATTATGACGCGGGTGGCCCCCACGTCCCGAAGTTCTCGGACAGGATCCGCCACGGCCGAAGCCATGACGAGAAGCCGCGCTCTATACACGGACTGACAAGGAAGGCAACAGCCGCTGACGATCGAGGGCCCGATCAGGGCTTGGCGGCGGCGCCACTGCAGGAAAAGGCGGCGCAGAACTTGCCCATCAGTTCGCTGGTGTAGGCCTGCTGCAGAGCAAGAACCTCCATCCTCTGATCCAGGGCGATAGCGCTTTCCTTGACCGCGATGGAGCGGCCGATGGCGCTGTCATGGAAGGCGACCAGCGCACGCAGTTCCTCTTCCGTAAACCGCTCGGCGTAGAGGCCGGTCATGCGCTCCAGCATCTGCTCCATGTGGACCGCCAGTATCCGGGGCGCGTTCTGGCCGAGCCAGGCGCGTTCGGCGTCGCTGTATCCGGTCGACGCCGCCAGTTCGACCCTGACAGCCTCGCGCAGGGTCTTCTCGACCCCCTCGCCCACCGCCAGTTCGACATAGCGTTGCGCCAGCGCCGGACGGGCGTCCTCAGCTCTAGCCATGGTCACAGCAGCGCCCATCACCAGAGCGACCAGAAGACCTGTCAAAATCCGCATCCGCCCGCGCCCTTCATGTTCAACCATCAGGTTCACACGACGAAGCGCCAGTGGCTATGGCGATCAGGGTTTGAACTGGCGGATCAGGTTGGCCAGATCGGGCTCGTGGACCGATGCTGCGGCCTCGGCCTGGGTCATCCAGCGGCGCTGGCGCTGCTGGTCCTCGGGCCATGCGCCCAGCTGGATCAGAACTTCGAGCGGATAGACGGCCACGACGCAGGCCTGCACCGCGCCTGACTTGAGCCGCTTGTCATAGCGGAAGTGGCCGATCACGGCATCCCGCGTCTCGCCCTGAATGCCGGCCTCCTCGTAGGCTTCCTGGGCCGCAGCCTGCGGATCAGTCTTGCCGACCATGCGCCCCCCCTTGGGAATGACCCAGCGTCGCGTCTCACGCGAGGTGATCATCATCACCTCCACGCCGCTCTCGCCCTGTCGCCAAGGCAAGGCCGCGACCTGGCGGGTTTCGGATGTTTCTGTGCGGGGCGAAGCGGTCATCAGGCCAGGAACAAGCCGCCGAGGAAGTAGAAGATCGCGCCGATGGCTGCGGCAGCCGGCATGGTGATGAACCAGGCGGTGACGATGCTGCGCGCGATGCTCCAGCGGACGGCAGAAACCCGCTTGGCTGCGCCCACGCCGATGATGGCGCCCGTGATCGTGTGGGTGATCGACACCGGAATGCCCATGCTGGTCCGCGCGAACAGGGTGATGGCTCCGCCCGTCTCGGCGCAGAAGCCCTGTTGCGGGCTGAGACGGATGATGTGCGAGCCCATGGTGTGAACGATTTTCCAGCCGCCGAACGGGGTCCCCAAGGCGATCATGGCCTGGCAGGTGATGACCCGGGAAAGGGCAGATGGATTTCGCCGCCCAGCATCCCGCCCCCCAAGACCGGACTTCTCTCCCCTTCGTCAAGTCGTCCGATTACGGAAACTACTGTTTCCCACAATCACCATTGACGACATCCGCCGCAACGCAACATTACGCCAAAGTCATATTTGCGTCCAAATTAAGGAGCGCGCATGCCCGGCCGCAGTCCATCACAGGAACAATTCCTGATTCAGGCGGGTCAGGCTTTGGCCCGGCGGAACCCTAATCAGGCCCTCGCGCTGCTGGACAAGGCGGACTCTCTCGGACGGACACACAACGCTACGCTGAACCGCGCAGTCGCGCTGCGTCTGCTCGGCGATTTTCACGCCTCTCTCGCCGTTCTGGACGAGGCGCTGGACATGAAGCCCTATGATTTCGCCGCCCTGCTCGCCAAGGGCGCCATGCTGGAAAAAATCAATCGGCCCAAGGCGGCGGTCGAGGTCTATCGCAATGCACTTAAGATCGCCCCGCCGCGCGCCCACTGCCCGCCTGCTGTCACCACCCAGATGGACTACGCCGCCCGAATGGTCGACCAGCACGCCAAGGCGCTAGGCGACTTCATGCGGCAGCGGCTGTCGGGACTACGCGCCGATGTGGGCCAGGCCGCTCTGGATCGGTTCGACGAGGGGCTGGAAATCTACGCCGGCCTGATCCAGCCGCCAAAGCAACAGCCTCTGCTGCTCAACTACCCCCGCCTGCCCGTAATTCCCTTCTACGACCGCAACCTGTTTCCCTGGCTCTCTACGCTGGAGGACGCCACCCCGGTCATCCAGGCAGAACTGACCGCGCTGCTGGAAACCGGCTTCGACGATTTCGCTCCCTATATCGCCTATCCCAAGGGCGTTCCGGTAAATCAGTGGGGCGAGTTGAACCATTCACGCAAATGGAGTTCGCTGTTCCTGTGGAAGGATGGCCGGCGTCAGGACGCCATCTGCGCTCGCTGCCCCGACACCGCCGCCCTGCTGGACAGCCTGCCCATGGCGGACCAAGACAGCTTCTCCCCCACCGCCATGTTCTCCGCCCTGCAACCGCACACCCACATCCCGGCGCACACAGGCTCGTCCAACGTCCGGCTGCTGGCCCATCTGCCGATCATCCTGCCCGGACCCGCGCGCTTTCGCGTCGGCAACACGGTGAAATCGTGGGAGATGGGCAAGGCCTGGATATTCGACGACACCATTGAACATGAAGCCTGGAACGACGCCGACGCCTTGCGCGTCATCCTGATCTTCGACGTCTGGAACCCTTATCTGGACGACAAGGAAAAGGTCCTCATCACCGAAATGATGAAGGC
>CAYWDO010000037.1:3029-12990 GCA_964456995.1 uncultured Brevundimonas sp. | reverse complement strand
ACGCCATCGCCATGGCCGACGAGATCTAGGCGTCCCAGCCCAGCCGCCAGCGCTTCACCGCCGGCTGCTGAACAAACAAAAACGGCGGGGATCGCTCCCCGCCGTTTTCCTAGATCTCAAACTGCGTTGAGCGATTAGACGCCCAGCGAAGTCGGGTCGATCTTGAAGCCCGGGCCCATCGTCGACGACAGGGTGATGCGCTTCACATAGGTGCCCTTGGCGCCGGCCGGCTTGGCCTTGTTCAGAGCGTCCACATAAGCCTTGACGTTGGCTTCCAGGGCGGCCTGATCGAAGGAGGCCTTGCCGATGCCGCCGTGGGCGATACCGGCTTTTTCGACGCGGAACTCAACGGCGCCGCTCTTGGCGTCCTTGACGGCTTGCGCCACGTTCGGGGTCACGGTGCCGACCTTGGGGTTCGGCATCAGGCCGCGCGGGCCCAGCACCTTACCGAGGCGACCGACCAGAGCCATCATGTCCGGCGACGCGATAACGCGGTCGAAGTCCATGAAGCCGCCGTTGATCTTTTCGTACAGATCTTCTGCGCCAACGATGTCGGCGCCGGCTGCGGTGGCTTCGGCGGCCTTGGCGTCCTTGGCGAAGACGGCGACGCGAACGTCACGGCCGGTGCCCGACGGCAGGTTGACGACGCCACGGACCTGTTGGTCGGCGTGACGCGGGTCAACGCCCAGGTTGACGGCGATTTCGATCGACTCGTCGAACTTGGCCTTGGCGTTGTCCTTGACCAGCTTGATGGCGTCGGCGAACGGCAGGAGGTCCTGCGTGACGCCGGTGCGGGCTTTTTGAGCCTTGGTTTGCTTAGCCATGATTTAGCCCTCCACCACTTCGATGCCGATGGCGCGTGCCGAGCCTTCGATGATGCGCATGGCAGCATCCATGTCGTTCGCGTTCAGGTCTTTCATCTTCGCTTCAGCGATCTCGCGGACTTGCGCCTGCGTGACCTTGCCGGCGATTTCGCGACCGACGAGCTTGGCGCCCGACTTAATGCCGGCGGCCTGCTTCAGGTAGAAGGTGGCCGGCGGGGTCTTGGTGACGAAGGTGAAGGACTTGTCCTGATAGACCGTGATCACGGTCGGCAGGGGCGTACCCTTGGCCACCTTCTCAGTGCGAGCGTTGAACTCCTTGCAGAAGCCCATGATGTTGACGCCGCGCTGACCCAGCGCCGGGCCGATCGGGGGCGAAGGCGTGGCCGAACCGGCCGCCACTTGCAGCTTGATGTAGCCGAGAATCTTCTTGGCCATTGGTCTCTCCTATGAGTGACCCCAGGCATGAACCTCGGGGCCGGTGAGCCGTGGTGCGGCATGGCTGCCTTCCACGGATTTACCGCCGGACGACTCGAAGGCCGTCAGATGGAGGCGGGCATGTAGCAGGGAGGCCCCGGAAAGGCAAACCGGGGGTGATTGCACTTGCACCGTGCAACGAAAAAAACAGTGCAATTCGTGCAATCGGCGCCGGATAGCAGCCGCGCCGCTTTCCCCCAAGACGGAGAGCGGAAGCGGGGCGGAGGCGAAGCCGAGTTCCTGAAGCGAGCGTTGGCGTGCGGTGATGTCGATGACCATGCCCAGCAGTATGGGCGAAGCACCGCCTATGGCGCGCCAACGACGTCAAGACCCGGCCGATGCCTACGTTTTACCGGGATTGACGCGCGAGATTGCGCATGACGAGGCGTCTATGGCGTGCGCTTCGGGAGGGCCCAGGGGCCGACGACTATAGTTCTGGCGGTCCGACTAGAGGCCACGCCGCTTCTGGGAGGACGGAAAGACGTAGGCCCCAACGCAAAACGGCGGCCCGAGGGCCGCCGCTGCACGTCGTTCTGGCGATGATCGAGCCGATCAGCCGCCGGTCTTCTCGACCTGATTGTATTCCAGATCCACCGGGGTCGGACGGCCGAAGATGGACACGGCCACGCGCAGGCGGGCGTTGTCTTCGTCGACGCTTTCGACCTGGCCTTCGAAGCTGGCGAAGGGACCGTCGATGACCTTGAGGGTTTCGCCGATGTCGAAGCGGATGGTGGGCTTCGGACGCTCAACGCCCTCTTCCACCTGGCCGATGATGTTCTGAACTTCACGTTCCGAAACCGGCAACGGCTTGGTGCCGCCGGCGGCGCCCAGGAAGCCCGTCACCTTCGGCGTGTTCTTGACCAGGTGGTAGGCGTTGTCAGTCATCTCCATCTTCACCAGCACGTAGCCGGGGAAGAATTTGCGCTCCGAGTTCACCTTGCGGCCGCGACGGATCTCGACGACGTCCTCGGTCGGAACCAGAATTTCGGAGAAGCTGTCTTCAAGACCTTGCTGCTTGGCCTGGAGGCGAAGCTGCTCGGCGACCTTCTTTTCGAAGTTCGAGTAGGCGTTGACGATATACCATTTGTGACGGGGATTGGCCGCCGGCTTGGTTTCGGGCGCTGCATCGTTCATGTGCGCGTCTCCTTTATTGGCCGAAGCCGAGAATTATGCGGGACGCAAAGCCCAGACCCGTATCGACGATCCAGAAGAAGGCCGCAGCGATCACCACCATGATGAAGACCATCACGGACGTGATCCAGGTCTCTTTACGGCTAGGCCAGACGATCTTGCGACCTTCGGCACGAACCTGGCTGAAGAACTGGGCGGGCGTGGTCTTTTTCTTGGGCGCGGGAGCGTCCACGGCGACCGTGGCGGCGCCGGATGCGGCGGCTGCGGTCTGGTTTCCCACGGTGCGGCGACCGCCGGGGGTCTTCGCCTTGGCCATATGACGTCTCTTCAACCTCTGGAACCTGTCGCCTCACATGGGAACTCCCAGGCGACCGCGACAGGGGGAATGGCAGGAGCGGAGGGACTCGAACCCACGACCCTCGGTTTTGGAGACCGATGCTCTACCAGCTGAGCTACACTCCTAGTGTCCCGGACAAAGATCAATGCGCCGTGAGCAAGCTCGACGGCGCTAACCTCGCCAGAGGGGGGCATATGCCTGACGGCAGAGGGCATTTCAAGGGGCGTTTCGCTTTAACCCCCGACAGATGCGCCGGTTTGTTCAGAACAGCCGCGCCACCGCGCTCGGCTCATAGCTGACGCCGTGCGCCGCGCGGTCGGGATCACCGATCGAGAAGGTCTGGGCGCGGCTGCGGCCATCGACCACGGCCACCGCTTCGACCCGTTCGGGAATCACCTTCACCACCGCCACGGCGTCGCCGCCCGGCGCATAGGGGCTGACATCGGGCGAGCGGGCGATGATCAGGTCGTTCAGGCGCTGAACCTCGTCGCCGTCCGTCACCTCTTCGGCCCGACCGTCGATGGAGACGCCGACCGCCTCCCCCTCCCCGGCCACGCCGCGGATGGCGACGCCCACGCGAGGGTCGGCGATGATGTTGTGCAGCTTCTCGCTGTCGCGAGTCGTAACGAAATAGAGGTTCAGCCCGTCGTTCAGATAGCCGAGCGTGCTGGCCTGGGGCCGACCATCGGCGCGGTTGCAGGCCAGGGTCATCAGATGCTGCCCATTCAAAAGCTTGAGAATCGCCGCCACCGCCGCCCCGTGGATCGGCGTCGGGTTTGCGTAGTCTGAAACGCTCATGGCCTGTCCTCCGTTCAGCGGACCGTGCGGCGGGCGCAAGCGGGTCGCCTTGACGCAGATCAAGGCAATTCAGCCGACACGGGGCGAAATGGTTCCATGACCGAGCCCCGCCTGATGCCGGACGCCCCGCGTCTGGAGATCGTTCCCCTGACCGAGGCCGAAGCGCCGGCCGAGTTCGCCCTGGCCCAACTGTGGCGGCCCGATCTGGGGCCGGATCAGTGGCGGGTCTTCCTGCGTGACTGGCGCGCGGCCCCGGACAGTCGCGGCATCCTCAGTGCGCGCAACCAGCGTGGGGGCGTGCTGGGCTTCGTCAGCTGGTGGCGTCAGCCGGATCTGGAATACGGCGAGACCCTGTGGGTCGGTCCCTTCGTCGTGCGTGAGATGGGGGTGCGGCCTCTGGTGCGGCAAAGCCTGGCGGTCGAGCTGACGGCGCTGGCTCACCAGCTGGGCGCCAGGCTGCGGTATGCCGAAGACGCAGCCTAGGACAGCCTGACCTATTCGGAATCGGCTCTGGGTCCGCTAGGCTGTGGCGGAATCTGGAGTCGACAATGCCCGCCCCTCACGCCGCCATGGTCGAACCCGCTGATGTCCGCGTGGAAGACGTTCACCCCTGCGCGACCTGCGGGGCGCGTCCGTTGGGCGTCTGCGCCGATCTGAAGGGGCACGAACTGCAAGGCATGGCCTGCGCCAGCGAGACGGTGACGGCACAGCCGGGACAGGCCCTGTTCCACGAAGGCGATCCCAATCCGTTCGTCTTCAACGTCGTGGACGGGGCGGTGAAGCTGTACCGCCTGCTGCCCGACGGTCGTCGTCAGATCACGGGCTTTCTGTTCCAGGGCGACTTCCTGGGACTGGGCGGACGCGGCGCCTCGCGATTTACCGCCGAGGCCCTGACGCCGTTGAGCGCCTGTCGCTTTCGTCGCAGCGAATTCGATCAACTTCTGAACGCCCTGCCCGCGCTGGAGCACCGTCTGGTGGCCATGGCGGGCGATGAGCTGATGGCGGCGCAGGAGCAGATCGTCCTGCTGGGCCGCAAGACGGCGCGCGAGCGGATCGCCAGCTTCCTGACCCGACTGTCGGCGCGACAGGTGCAACTGGGCGGGCCGGAAGGTCGGGTCCACCTGCCGATGACGCGGTTGGACATCGCCGACTATCTGGGTCTGACGATCGAGACGGTCAGCCGGGTCTTCACCCAGTTCAAGACCTCGGGCCTGATCCAGCTGCTGCCGAACAACGAGGTGGCCCTGCCCCACCCGGCGGCGCTGAAGGCGCTGGGCGAAGGCGCGGGCTGACGTCCCGCGCCCTGCCTTCGTCGGTCTAGAACTTCCGACCGACGCCCAGCGACACCACCCAGGGGTCCAGGCTGACGCTGCTTTTCAGCGCGCCGTTGTTGATCTTGGCGTCCGTGTCGAACCACACCTTCTTGGCGTCCAGGTTCAGGGTCCATGGTCCCGACAGGTTCCAGTCAGCGCCGGCCTGCAAGGCCATGCCGAAACCATCGTCCAGATCGACCTCGAAGCCGTTTCTATCCTGGCCATCGAAGAAGGCCATGTAGCTGACCCCGGCGCCGACATAGGGGCTGATCGTGGCGTTGGGCGTCGGGCGGTATTGCAGCGTCACGATGGGCGGCAGGACCCAGGTCTCGTGCACGGCCACGTCGGTTGCCCCGCCCTTGGCGCGGACCTCATGCTGGGTGGCGCCCAGAATGGCTTCGACGGCCCAGTGGTCGGCGACGAAATAGGTGAAGCCGAGCGTCGGCATCCAGTCGTCGCTGACGTCGACCTTCAGGCCGCTGTCGGCGCCGGCGGCGGTGACGATGGCGTCGTCAGCCTGCGGCAGGACGCCGGTCATGCGGGCGGTGACGATCAGCGTGCCCTTGCCGACAGGCTCGGGGGCGGCGTTTTGCGCCGAGGCGGCGCCCGCCAGGGTCAGAACACTGGCGGCGGCCAGAAGGGCGGCGGCGGTCTTCATCGGTATCATTCCCGACAATCGCCGGATCGAGGGAGGGTCCGGCTTCGATGTCGGAAGCACCGTCCCACGCCCCTCGCCCGCACGCCTTGATCCAGCGCAAGCCGTGGGAATGGCGCACGAAAAAGCCTCCCTGACCGAGGTCAGGGAGGCTGATGGCGTCGACGGGAAACGTCAGGGCTCGGAGCGGCCGTCGTCCCCTTCGTCGAACAGTTGGAACTCGTGCCAGACGCCGTTCAGCACGCCGAACGCCACCGCCAGGCCGAGGCCCAGGATCCAGGCGAAATACCACATGAGATGATCTCCTTTCGCGGGATCAGTAGAGGTCGGGGTTGGTCTTGAGGGCGGCGGTGCTCGTCCGGCCCCACAGCACCTTGTAGACCCAGGCGGTGTAGAACAGGACGATCGGCAGGAAGACCACGACCACGATCAGCATGATGAACAGGGTCAGGTGGCTGGACGAGGCGTTCCAGATCGTCAGGCTGGACTGCGGATTGATCGAGCTTGGCAGGATGAAGGGGAACATCGACAGGCCGACGGTCGAGATGATCCCCACCGCCGAGGCCGAGGAACCGCCGAACGCCAGGGCCGACGACCGACGCCACATGCCGATCAGGCCCATGGCCGCGCCGAGGAAGCCCAGAACCGGGGCGATGATCATCCACGGATAGAGGCCGTAGTTGTCCAGCCAGGCGCCGGGCGCGGCCTCGACCGTGGTCCGCAGCGGGTTGGAGACGCCGCCCGTGTCCAGGACGCCGGTGATGCGGAAACCGACGTCGCCAAAGGCGATGAACAGGCCGCCGGCGGCGAACAGGACCAGGCTGAGCAGACCGGCGATCGTGCCGATGGTGCGCGCCCGGTTCAGCACCGGCCCATGCTCGCCCTTGATCGACAGCCAGGCCGCGCCGTGCAGCACCAGCATGCAGACCGACAGCAGGCCGCAGATCAGGGTGAAGGGCGAGAACAGGCCCAGCAGCGTGCCTTCGTAGAAGGAGCGCAAATCGCTATCCAGACGGAAGGGCGCGCCCAGCATGACGTTGCCGACGGCGACGCCGAACACCAGGGCCGGGACGAAGCTGCCGGTGAACAGGCCCCAGTCCCACATGGTGCGCCAGCGGGGGTCCTTGCGCTTGGAGCGGTATTTGAACGAGACCGGCCGCAGGATCAGCGCCGACAGGACCAGGAACATGGCCAGGTAGAAGCCGGAGAAGCTGACGGCATAGACCGTGGGCCAGGCGGCGAAGATCGCGGCGCCGCCGACGATGAACCAGACCTGGTTGCCCTCCCAGGTCGCACCGATGGTGTTGATGACCATCCGGCGCTCTTCATCCGTCTTGGCGACGAAGGGCAGCAGGGCGCCGACGCCCATGTCGAACCCGTCCGTCAGGGCGAAGCCGATCAGCAGCACGCCCAGCAGTCCCCACCAGATCAGGCGGAGCGTGGTGTAGTCGAGGGGAAGTTCCATCTCTTTTTCCTTCAGCGACCGGGGTCAGGCGACCGCCGGTTCGCCTTCCGCCTGGGGTTCATCGGAAATGTCGTGCTGGGCGAAGGGGCCCTTCTTGACGGCGTTCAGGATCAGGCCGACCTCGATCACCGCCAGCACGCCGTACAGAAGCGTGAAGCCGATAATGGTGGTCCACAGTTGCGGCACGCTGAGGCTGGAGGCGCCCAGGAAGGTCGGCAGGACGCCCTCCACGGCCCAGGGCTGACGACCCACCTCGGCCAGAAGCCAGCCGGACTCGATGGCGATCCACGGCAGGGGAATGGCCAGGACGGCCAGACGCAGGAACCAGCGCGTGTCGTGCTTGCGCAGGGTGCACAGGACGAAGGCCGTGGCGAACAGGCCGATCATCAGGAAGCCGATGCCCGCCATGATGCGGAAGACCCAGAACATCAGCGGCACGTTCGGCACCGTGTCCCAGGCGGCCAGCTTGATCTGATCCGGCGAGGCGAGGCGCGGGTCGGCGACATAGCGTTTCAGCAGCAGGCCATAGCCCAGGTCATTGCGCACCGCTTCAAACTGCGCCCGCGCCGCCATGTCGGTGTGATCCGCCTTGATTTTCTCCAGGGCGTCATAGGCGACGACGCCGCGTTCGATCCTGTCCTCTGCGACCGCGACCAGCTCAAGGATGCCGATCACAGGCTTGTCGATGCTGCGCGTCGAGATCAGGCCCAGAACATAGGGAATCTTGACCTCCCAATGGGTGTGGCGATCCTTCAGGCTGGGGATGCCGAAGGCGGTCAGGCCGGCGGGGGCCGGTTCAGTGCGCCACATGGCTTCCAGAGCGGCCAGCTTCATCTTCTGGTTATCGGTCAGGGCGTAGCCGCTCTCGTCGCCCAGGACGACGACGGACAGCGACGACAGCAGACCGAAGGCGGCGGCCACGGTCATAGACCGCTTGGCGAAGCCGACGTGCTTGCCCTTCAGCAGATAGAAGGCCGAGATGCCCAGCACGACCACGGCGGCGCAGACATAGCCCGCCGACACGGTGTGGACGAACTTGGCCTGGGCTACCGGGTTGAAGATCACCGCCATGAAGTCGGTGACCTCCATCCGCATGGTGTCGGGATTGAAGGCGGCGCCGACGGGGTTCTGCATCCAGCCATTGGCGGCCAGGATCCACAGGGCCGACAGGTTGGTGCCCAGCGCCACCATGAAGGTGACGAACAGGTGCCCCACGCGCGGCAGCTTGTCCCAACCGAAGAACATCAGGCCGACGAAGGTCGCTTCCAGGAAGAAGGCCATCAGCCCCTCGATCGCCAGCGGGGCCCCGAAGATGTCGCCGACATAGTGGGAGTAGTAGGACCAGTTCATGCCGAACTGGAATTCCATGGTCAGGCCGGTGGCCACGCCCAGCACGAAGTTGATGCCGAACAGCACGCCCCAGAAGCGGGTGATGGTCCGCCAGATGGGCCGGCGCGTCATCACATAGATGCTCTCCATGATGACCAGCATGAAGGAGAGGCCCAGCGTCAGGGGCACGAACAGAAAGTGGTAAAGCGCCGTCAGTGCGAACTGAAGGCGCGATAGGTCTACGACCGCCAGGTCGATCATGGGCTCAGGCTCCTGACCGCCAGCCCCGTCGACCGGCGTTCTACTATACCCTAAAGCTTGCCGCTGCGGCACGCCTTGATCCTGATCAAAGCCTGAAGCGGCCGACTCGCTCTAGACGGCGTTTCGCCCAAGGCTGTTTCGTCACAAGGACGATCTGCCCAATGCGCCTTCGCGCCAGTCCATGTCTGTTCGCGCGGACGGAGCAGGAGAGACGATGACGGCCCAGCCGATCCATGCAGACGCCACACCGGCCCAATGGTTGAAGGCGGCCCTGTCTCCGCGCAAACGCATCGTGGCCCTGGCCAGCGGCCTGGTGATCGCCGATGCGGTTCCGGCGGTCGGCTTCGCGGCTGGACTGGCTCTGGCCGTCGGCGCCCTGCCCCAAGGGATCAGCCAGGCGACGCCGGGCGTGCTGCTGGCGGTCGGCGCGCTGCTGGTGCGCGGCGTGCTGGCCCAGTGCGCCACCGTGGTCGGCGCGCGGGCGGCCCGGGCGGTCAAGGGCGATCTGCGTCGTCAGGTCCTGAACGGCGCCTTCTCCGGTCGGCTGTCCGACGCCGAAACCATGACCGCGACCAACGAGGGCGTCGAGGCGCTGGACGGCCATGTGTCGCGCTTTCTGCCCGCCCGTCTGGCGGCGGGCGTGACGCCGCTGCTGCTGATCGCCGTCGCCGCCGTGGTCAGCCCCTTCACGGCCGGCATTCTGATCTTCACCCTGCTGCCCTTCGTCATCGGCATGGCCCTGACCGGCATGGCGGCGGGGGCCGAGAGCCGACGTCAGTTCCAGGCGCTGGAGCGACTGTCCGGCCTCTTCCTCGACCGAATCCGCGCCCTGCCCGCCATCCTCGCCTTCCAGGCCGAGACGCAGCAGACGGCGGTGATCGCCCGCGCCTCCGACGACCTGGCCCGGCGCACCGGCAGCGTGCTGAAGATCGCCTTCCTGTCCTCGGCCGTGCTGGAATTCTTCTCGGCGCTGGCCGTGGCCCTGGTCGCCGTCTATTGCGGCTTCAACCTGCTGAAGCTGTTGCCCTTCCCCGCGCCCGAGCAACTCAGCCTGACGCGCGCCTTCTTCCTGCTGGCGCTGGCGCCAGAGGTCTATGCGCCGATGCGGCGCCTGTCCGCCGCCTATCACGACCGACAGGCCGCCGAGGCGGCCGTGCCCAGCCTGAAGACGCTGACCAACGACGCGGAGGCCACGCCCGTGCGACCGCCGGTTCCGGCGACCGCCCCCGCCATCGCTTTCCGCGACGTAGCCATCGCCTATGAGGCCGGCGCGCCGGTCCTGACCGGCTTCAATCTGGCGATCGCGCCCGGCGCGACCGTCGCCCTGCTCGGCGCCAGCGGTTCGGGCAAGAGCAGCCTGCTGCATCTGTTCCT
>CAYWDO010000037.1:0-2929 GCA_964456995.1 uncultured Brevundimonas sp. | reverse complement strand
TCGCCCTGCTCGGCGCCAGCGGTTCGGGCAAGAGCAGCCTGCTGCATCTGTTCCTTGGCCTCTCGCCCTTGAGCGGCGGCGAGGTCGAGGTCGGCGACGTGCGCCTGTCCGACCATCCCGACCTGGCCGCCTGGATCGCCTGGGCCGGTCAGGCGCCGGTCGTCATTCCCGGAACCCTGGCCGACAATATCGGTCTGGCGTGGCGAGGGGCGCCGTCCGAGCGCCTGGCCGAGGCCGCCGCGCGTGCGGGCTTCACCAGCGACCTGAACCGCGTCATCGACGAGCGCGGCGGCGGATTGTCGGGCGGAGAGCGACGACGGCTGGGTCTGGCCCGCGCCTTCCTCAAGCCCGCGCCGATCCTGCTGCTGGACGAGCCCACCGCAAATCTAGACGCCGCGTCCGAGGCCGCTCTGCTGCCGATCATCCGGGCGGCTGCTGAGGGCCGCACCACCCTGATCGCCACCCATTCCGAGGCCGTCGCCGAACTGGCCGACGTGGTGGTGCGCCTGTGAGCACCTTGAACGCGTCTGGCGTCGCCCACCTCAAGACACTGATCCGCGCGCAGGAACGGCGACAGGGCGCGCGTCTGCTGATCGCCGCCGTCACCGCCGCCCTGGTGTCGGCCGCCGCCGTCCTGCTGCTAGGGGTATCGGGCTGGTTCATCACCGCCTCGGCCCTGGCCGGGCTGGCGGGGTCGGCCGCCGCCTACAGCTTCAACTTCATGATCCCGAGCGCCCTAATCCGGTTTCTGGCCATCGTGCGGACAGGCTCACGCTATGGCGAACGCGTCACCGGCCACGACGCGGCGCTGAAGGCGCTGGCCGCCTTGAGGCCCCAGTTGTTCGAGGGGGTCGCACGCGGCCCCGCGACGCGCGCCCTGACGCTGGCCGGAGGCGAAGCCTCGTCGCGGATGGTGCAGGACGTAGACGCCATCCAGAACCGTTTCGTGCGCCTGTCCGCCCCCTGGGGCGCCGGCGCGGGCATGGTCGCCGGCGTCGGCATGGCGGCGCTCGCCGGTTGGAGCACAGCGCTGGCCGTCCTCGCCGCCAGCGCCCTGGGCGTCATCACCGCCGCCGCCGTCGGTCGCTGGATCGCCGAACCGGCGGGCCGAGCAGTTCAAGCCGCGTCGGGCGACCTCAAGACCCAATTCGCCGCCTATGCCGCCGCCGCGCCCGAGCTTCAGGCTTACGGGATCAAGGGCTGGGCCGTCGATCATCTGGCCGAGCGCGGCGCGGTGCTGGAGCGCGCGGCCGAACGTCTGGCTACGGCCGGCGGCTGGATCATGCTGACCCAGGCGGTCGCCATGGCGCTGGCCGTCCTCGGCGTGCTGGCCACGGCCGGCGCCGCCTCCCCGCCCCTCATCGCCCTGGCCATCCTGGCCGCCGTCACCACGGTCGAGAGCGCCGGCGCCCTGCTGACCGCCTTCCGCCACAACGGCGCGGTCGAGGCCGCGGTCGAACGGTTGGGCGACTTGCTGGATGCCGACCAGCCGAGGAGCACGCCCCCTCTCTCTCCCGCGCTCGGCCTGTCGGCTCTCGATCTTTCACTGGCGCCGCCCCTGCGTCTGGCCGTCACCGGCCCCTCCGGCGCGGGAAAGACCACGCTGATCGAGCGATTGATGCATCTGCGCACGCCCGTCACCGGCGAGGCGACCCTGGGCGGGACCGACGCCAGCGAGACATCACCCGACGCCGCGCGCGCCCTGTTCGCCTACGCCCCGCAACAGGCTGTATTGCTGGCTGGGACGGTTCGCGAGAACCTGAGGCTGGCCCTACCAAGCGCCGATGACGAAGCCCTCTGGGCTGCGCTGGAAGACGCTGATCTGGCCGACCGCGTCCGTGCCGCGCCCGCCGGTCTGAACGCTCCCTTGGGCGAAAATGGCGCGCGGCTGTCGGGCGGCGAGCGTCGTCGCCTGGGCCTGGCCCGCGCCTATCTGCGCCCCGCGCCATGGCTGGTGCTGGACGAGCCGACCGAGGGCCTGGACCCCTCCACCGAAGCCCGCGTGCTGGAGCGCCTGATGCGTCGCCTCGAACGCACCGGCCAGGGCCTGATCCTTGTCAGTCACCGTCCCGCGCCGCTAGCCCTGTGCGATCAGCGCCTGACGGTCATAGGCATGGCCGCGTCCGGCGCGGTTCAGATGGTCCGGACAAAGGCCTGAACGACGGTCTGTTCAAGCCGCCCTCATTTGATCTCCATCAAGGCGTGTCCGTCTGAAACGGCTTTGATGGGATCAAAGGAGATACCACATGCCCGCAGACGTCGTTCCCGTCATCGCCGCCATTGTTTCGGCCTTCCTCGTCTTCATGGCCGGCCTGGGCTTCGCCTCCGTGTGGAGCAACATGGGCGACAAGTCGAAGCCCTGAGCATGAAAAAGCGCGCATCCGACTGGCGGATGCGCGCTGGTTCAGATGGCCTGAGATTCGACTGAATAAGCCGGCCGCCCCCGATCAGTGGGTGTCGGTCGGACCGTGAGGATGGCCGGGGATGACGGAGCGGAACAGCAGCTTGTCGATCCGGCGATCGTCCATGTCGATGACCTCGACCTCGAACCGGCCCAGTTGAAGCACTTCGCCCTCGTGCGGCAGGCGCGACAGGTGGTGCAGGATCAGGCCGGCCACGGTGTGGAAGCCTTCGTGCTCGCCGAACTCCTCGCCCAGAACCTCGCCCAGCTCGTCCAGGTCCGTCTGACCATCGACGGCCCAGGAGCCGTCTTCGCGCTTGCGGACCGAGACCTCGGTCTCGTCATGGCTCTCGTTGAAATCGCCGGCGATCATTTCCAGAATGTCAGTGGCCGTGACCACGCCTTCAAAGGCGCCGTATTCATCGACGACGAAGGCCATATGCACCCGCGATCCCTTGAGGATCTCGAGCGCTTTCAGCACCGACGTCGATTGCGGAATGAAGGCCGGCTCGGCCACCAGCTTCTCGA
>CAYWDO010000036.1:0-20357 GCA_964456995.1 uncultured Brevundimonas sp. | reverse complement strand
ACCATGACCTCGGCGGGCAGGGTGCGGACCGTCAGGCCGTGGCGGGCGAACAGCCGCGCGCGGGCCAGGGCCTCGAAGCTCTCGTCCGGCGACGAGGCCTCGGCGCGCAGGGCCTCATGCAGGGCCTCGCCCAGGGCATCCAGTTCGGGGACGTGGTTGTGCCGCGCCTGGATGTATTCGCGCACCCATTCCGACGGGCTGTCGGCGGGGGAGGCGGCGCCGGCCACCTCGGCCTCGGCCCGGTCGCGCACGCGCCGGTCGGAAAAGGCGCGATACAGCCTGAGAATGGCGTCGGCGGCGGCGGGCTGATCCTCGGCCAGTTGCACGATCTCGTGGCGCGGCACGGCCAGGCCCTGGAACAGGGGGTCGGCGAAGGCCTCGGACAGTTCAGCCTCGGACGCCGGGCCGCCCGACTGGCCGAGATTGCGCAGGTCCACGTCATAGGTCTCGGCCAGACGCAGCAGCAGCTGGGCCGAGACGGGGCGCTGATTGCGCTCGATGTGGTTCAGATAGGAGGGCGAGACGCCCAGGTCCGCCGCCATCGCCGTCTGCGACAGGTCGAGGTCGCGCCGCAGTCGTTTCAGGCGGCCGCCGAGGAAGAGTTTGCGATCGGCGGCGGCGTTCATGACGCGATCATGTCACAATATGACTTTGTGGCAAGTGTCATTATATGACTGTTTGACTTGAATGATGCGGCTTGCTCTGTGTCAATCGTGACGACGGCGTGTTTGGGTCTGGTCAGCAGCGGCAATGACCGCGCCCTTTCAAAGCCGAGACGAACATGACGACCTTCGCCGATCTGGTTCCTTCGCCCGCCGGCCGTTTCGACGGCATCGAACGCCCCTATACGCCGGAGGACGTCCTGCGCCTGCGCGGCTCGGTGCCGGTCACCCATACGCTGGCTGAGCGCGGCGCCAACCGCCTGTGGGAGCTGCTGCACACCGAGCCCTTCATCAACGCCCTGGGCGCCGTCACCGGCAATCAGGCGATGCAGATGGTCCGCGCCGGTCTGAAGGCCATCTATCTGTCGGGCTGGCAGGTCGCCGCCGACGCCAACACCGCCGGGGCCATGTACCCGGACCAGTCGCTGTATCCGGCCAACGCCGCGCCGGAGCTGTGCCGCCGCATCAACCGCACCCTGCAACGCGCCGACCAGATCGAGCACGCCGAGGGCGGCGCCAAGCGTGAATGGTTCGCCCCAATCGTCGCCGACGCCGAGGCCGGTTTCGGCGGCCCGCTGAACAGCTTCGAGATCATGAAGGCCTTCATCGAGGCGGGCGCCGCCGGCGTCCACTTTGAGGACCAGCTGGCCTCCGAGAAGAAATGCGGTCACCTGGGCGGCAAGGTCCTGATCCCGACCCAGGCCCATATCCGCAACCTAGTCGCCGCTCGCCTGGCCGCCGACGTCATGGGCACGCCCACGATTACGGTCGCCCGCACCGACGCCGAAAGCGCCCAGCTGATCACCTCGGACATCGACGAGCGCGACCAGCCCTTCATCGACCGCGACAACCGCACGCCCGAGGGCTTCTTCCGCCTGAAGGAAGGCACGGGCCTGGACCACTGCATCGCGCGCGGCCTGTCTTACGCCAATATTGCCGACCTGCTGTGGTGGGAAACCTCGCACCCCGATCTGGACGACGCCAAGAAGTTCGCCGAGGCGATCCAGAAGGAGCATCCGGGCAAGTTGATGGCCTATAACTGCTCGCCCTCCTTCAACTGGAAGGCCAAGCTGGACGACGCCACCATCGCCAAGTTCCAGCGCGAGCTGGGGGCCATGGGCTACAAGTTCCAGTTCGTGACCCTGGCCGGCTTCCACAGCCTGAACAATTCGATGTTCGAGCTGGCCGACGGTTACCGCGATCGCGGCATGGCGGCCTATTCGGAGCTGCAACAGCGCGAGTTCTCGAACGAGGCGGCCGGCTACACCGCTACCCGCCACCAGCGCGAAGTCGGCACCGGCTATTTCGATCAGGTCGCCACGGTGATCTCGAACGGCCAGTCCTCGACCACGGCCCTGAAAGACTCCACCGAAACCGCCCAGTTCCACGCCGCTTAGGAAAGGAATGAGTCTATGGAACCTCTGAACCGACCCCACGCGATCATCGAATTCTGCCTGGCGCCGCTGGGTCTCGACCCGGACGCCGAGGCGACGAAGGAGGTCCGCAAGCGCCTGGAACACGTCATCAAGACGTTTCAGGCCAAGGCGGTGAAGCCGGTCAGCATCGACTTCTCCACCATGCCGTCACAGGTGATCAACGAAGCCGCCCACGGCTACGAATAGAAGACGAAGACCCTCAGGCCGCTCGCTCGGCGGCCTGAGGCGCGTCCGTGGTCAGCTCCTGAACCATGGCCAGCAGGGCATCGACGCTGAACGGCTTGGCCAGATGGCGGTCGGCCCCGGCGTCGGTTCCTGCTGCAATATGTTCGGGCAGGGCGTTGGCGGTCAGCATGACGACCGGCGTGCGCGGCGCCCCCATGGCCACCTCGTGCAGGCGGATCTCGCGGGTCGCGGTCAGGCCGTCCATGACCGGCATCTGCATATCCATCAGCACCAGATCAAAGGCGGCTGCGCGGCAGGCCTCGACAGCCTGGGCCCCGTCCTCGACCGAGACCAGATCAACGGCCGCCTGATCCAGAATCAGTTCGACCACGCGCCGGTTGGTGGGGTGGTCGTCGGCGACGAGAATGCGCAGGCGCCGGCTATTGTCCGCAGGGATGGGCGCCTCCGACAGGGTGTTCTTGTCGGTGGATGCAGCGGGGGCTTGGGCGGCGCGCTGCGGCAGGGTCAGGATGAAGGCGGCGCCGCCGCCGGGTTCGCTCTCGCAGCCCAGATCTCCGCCCATCATGGCGGCCAGTTCGCGGCTGATCGCCAGTCCCAGACCTGATCCTCCGAAACGTCGCGTAATGTCGCCATCCGCCTGTTCAAAGCGGCTGAACAGACGCTCGCGCGTCTCCGCGTCAAAGCCGATCCCGGTGTCCTGAACCACAAAGCGCAGACCATGTTGCCCGGCATCGACCGTCAGGCTGACGAAGCCGGTCGTGGTGAATTTGACGGCGTTGGAGACCAGGTTGGTCAGGATCTGCTTCAGGCGCACAGCATCCCCGCAGACCCAAATTCGAGCTTCGGACGCAATCTCGACGAAGAATTGCAGCCCCTTGTCGCGCGCAGCGGCGGCGTAGAGTTGCGCCGCCTCTTCGACAGCTTGCGCCAGATCATAGGGTTCATCGCCCAGCTCCAGTCGGCCGGATTCGACACGCGCCAGATCCAGGATGTCGCTGAGCAGGGTCTGTAGCGTCCGGCTGGACGAATGGATCAGATCCAGCATCTCGCGCTGATGCTCGTCCAGATCGGTTCTGGCCAGAGCCTGCGCCACGCCGATGACGCCGTTCAGAGGCGTGCGGATTTCATGGCTCATATTGGCCAGGAACTGGCTCTTGGCGCGATTGGCGGCGTCGGCGGCGTCTCTCGCTTCAGCAAGAGCTGCGGCGTCACGCTTCAGGTCCGTAATGTCGGAGCAGACCGTGACGGTGCCGCCTTCGGCTGTCTTGCGGTCCTGAACCCTAAGCCAGCGACCAGCGATTTCCTGTTCCATCGCGCCCTGAGGGCGCCGCCGATTGGCCATCCGCTCGGCCACCCAGGCCTGTTCGCGGCCTACCGCTGCGGGATAGAGGCCGTTCTTGACGCCCGCCATCAGAATGTCGCGGAACGACACCCCGACCTTCATGGCAGCCGTGACCTCGGGATTGATCTCGGTATAGCGCCTGTTCCAGATCGCCAGCCGGTCGTCGGCGTCATAGAAGCCCAGGCCGTCGGGCATGGCCTCGATGGCCTCGCGGATCTGACCCAGGGCGCTGTGCCGTGACCACCAGACCATACCGGTCAGGAAGGCGGCGATGACGGCCAGAATCGCCACGCTGACGCCGATCCAAACGGTCATCAGTGTCGGGGCGGCCGCCTCGGTCGGCAGAAGCACGCCGGGCGTGGCGGTGATCGTGACGGCGCTCATGGCGACGAAGTGCAGCCAGCAGACGCCGAATGCGCCCACCATGGCGGCGATCCCGATCCGCAGCGGACTCGACCTGAGCGGCAGCAGAGCGATGGCGCCGATCAGCAACAGCCCCCCGATCACTGCGATCACGACCAAGGGGGCGTTCCAGGACAGGGTTGCGCCCGAAAACCGCAGAGCCGCCATTCCAAGGAAATGCATCGCCGCCACTCCGGCCCCGCAGGAGAGGGCGGCCAGAATGCGAGACGCCCGTCCACCTTCGCTCAAGGCCAGCAGCATGGCGGCGAAGAATGCGACGACGACAATGGCCAAGGAGGCGGCGGTTTCGCCTGCGTCGTAGCGAACGGGCACGCCGATATCATAGGCCTGCATGGCGATGAAATGCGTAGCCCAGACGCCTAGACCCGCCACCAGAGGTACTGAGATCAGATAGACGCGACGGGAGCGCCGGGCGACATTTCGCGCCCGATCAAAAAGGCTCAGCGCGATCACCAGACTAAATACGGAAACAAGCACCGCCAACGGCAGGATGCGCCAGTCATGCTGCTGAACCAGACAGTTCAGAATCGTATTCACGTACAAGCCCCTCCAGCCTGGCGAAAAGACTGCCGCAAATCGGTGAACAAACTACGCTATCCGCGTGAATCTTCGCCGATCGATCGCCTTTCGAGTCGTGGTCAGCCTAGGGTCAGTCGCTGAATAATGAGATAACGTCGATCTTCATGCCCTATGAGCATTCGCCTTCGCCAGTCGCCCCCACCGCTTCGTCCCGGCTCTGGACCGCCGGCGCCAGCGGTGGCGTGGCTATTCTGGTGATGGCGGTTCTAGCGGTGATGAAGCCAGAGCTGACCGGCTGGCTGGCGGCGGGCGCGGTGGCGGTGGCGGTGGCGACCTGGCTTGTGAATCGTCGGCCTCAACCCCTGGTCAGCATCAGCGATCTTGACGGGAGCGGACCTGTCGATCTGGCGCCCGATGCGGCCCTGTTGGGCGATGTTTTCGAGGCCCTGGATGATCCGATTCTGATCATCAGCGGGGGCGAGGCGGACGATATCGCCGGACGCCGCATCGCCTTGGCCAATGCTGCAGCGCGCGAACTGTTTCGGCTGACCGGGACGGGCGCGGGACTGTTGGTCTCGGTAATCCGTGATCCCAAGGTGCTGGAGGCGGTGGACGAGGCCCTGTTCGGTGACTTCAGCAGCACGGTCGACTATGTCGGCGGCGGCGCCCAAGAGAGGCACTGGCGCGCCTTCGTCCGCCCGCTGCCCGAACGCGACGCTCACCTCTGGGGCGCGGGCGCCATGGCCCTGCTGGCGCTGCGCGACGAGACCGACGCGCGCCGGATGGAGATGATGCGGGTCGACTTCCTGGCCAACGCCAGCCACGAACTGCGCACGCCGCTGGCCTCACTGTCGGGCTTCATCGAAACCTTGAAGGGGCACGCCAAGGACGACCCCAAGGCGCGAGACAAATTCCTCGACATCATGGCCGTCCAGGCTGACCGGATGGGACGACTGGTCGCGGATCTGCTGTCGCTGAGCCGAATTGAATTGAATGAGCATATTGCACCGCTGGGCCGGGTGGACCTGTCGCGGGCCGCATCGGACGTGGTGGATGCGGTCAGTGTTCTTTCAAGCGAGCGAGGGGTGACCATCAAGGCCGATCTGGGGCAGGGGGGCGCCACGGTCGCTGGCGATCGTGACGAGATTGTTCAGGTCATCCAGAACCTGATCGACAACGCCCTGAAATATTCCAGCAATGGCGGGGTCGTGGAGTTGTCGATTGATCGCGACCGAACGCTTGATGAGGCGATGATCGCCCGGATGCCTGAGGGCACGCGACTGTCACTGGCCACGCCGGACCGCGAAGCCGGGCAGAAATATGCGGTCGTGACGGTCCGCGATCATGGACCGGGCATGGCGCGTGAACACCTGCCGCGTCTGACGGAGCGATTCTATCGGGTCGAAGGCCAGAAGAGCGGCGAGCGTCAGGGCACAGGCCTGGGGCTGGCGATCGTGCGTCACATCATCATCCGGCATCGCGGCGGCCTGACGGTGGACAGCGCCTTGGGGCAGGGTGCGATTTTCGCCGCCTGTTTTCCTTTGGCGCCCGTGCGCGAGCTTGAACCTGTGGGCGGATCGACGCCGTAACAGAACTGTCACGCAGCCGTCTTAATCCGCTCGCCAATCGCGGGCAGGTTCCCAGCCGAAACGCGCCGGACCCGGCACGTTAATGATTCACGCGCGTACGGACCCGGATGATCTGGATTTTCCTGTTACTGCTGATCGCATTCTCTGTGCTGGCCTATCTGGGCGGGCGCAGGCTGGCGACGCGCCGCAGCGCGGGCGTTCGGGCCCATTCTCGTCCAGGTCAGCACGGCCTTTACGCCCTGATCTGGGTCGGGATGCCGGCGCTTGTCATGCTGATCGCGGCTTCGATCTTCTCCACTCCTCTTGAGCGCCAGATGCTGGCGGCCGGTGCGCCGGACAGCGTCACGCAACTGGAACCCTTCCGTCGCGAAGCCTTCTTTTCGGACGCGCGTCGCATCGGCGCCGGCCTTGAGGCCCAGCAGATCTGGCCGGCTCCCTATGCCGAGGAACTGCCGGCTGAGGGCCGTCGGGCCCATCGGATTTCCTCCGTCCTGAGCTGGGGCGGGGGCGTTGCAGCCCTGATCGCCGCCATCCTGGGCGGGGTGTTTGTCTTTGTTCGTATCCGCCCGGACCTGCGCGCGCGCAACCGGGTCGAGAGCTGGATCAGCCTTCTTTTGTTCGCCTGTTCGGTGGTGGCGGTGCTGACGACGGTGGGCATCATCTTCTCCCTGGTGTGGGACTCCTTGCGCTTCTTCAACTCGGTTCCGATCACCGAATTCCTGTTCGGGACCAAGTGGAGCCCCCAGATGGCGATCCGGGCCGACCAGATCGGATCGTCGGGCGCGTTCGGGGCCGTCCCGCTTTTCGCGGGCACCTTCCTGATCATGATGATCGCCATGCTGGTGGCGGGACCGATCGGCCTGTTCTCGGCCATTTACCTGTCGGAATACGCCGGGCGCCACACGCGTTCGGTGGTCAAGCCTCTGCTCGAGATACTGGCCGGTGTGCCGACCGTGGTTTACGGCTTCTTCGCCGCCCTGACGGTGGGGCCGGCGTTCCGTGTCTTCTTCAACAATATCGGCGCCATGCTGGTCGGCGGACCGCTGGACGGGGTCGGCCAATACCTGCTCCTAGTGCAGAACCAGATGGCCCTGGTGGCCGGGGCCGTCATGGGGATCATGCTGATCCCGTTTGTCAGCTCCCTGTCCGACGACATCATGAATGCGGTGCCGCAATCCCTGCGCGACGGCTCCTACGCCATGGGCGCGACCAAGTCCGAGACGGTCAAGCGCGTGCTTCTGCCCGCCGCCCTGCCGGGCATCGCCGGGGCCTTCCTGCTGGCCATCTCGCGGGCCATCGGCGAGACCATGATCGTGACCATGGCCGCCGGCCTCGCCGCCAAATTGACCCTCAACCCTCTGGATACGGTTACGACCGTCACGGTGCAGATCGTCACCCTGCTGACCGGCGACCAGGAGTTCAACAGTCCCAAGACCCTGGCCGCCTTTGGTCTGGGTCTGACCCTGTTCGTCGTCACCCTGCTGCTCAACATTGTCGCCATGCGCATCGTGCAAACCTATCGGGAACAGTATGACTGACGCGATCCAAACGACCGCCGTCAGCGCCCGGACCCAGCGTCTGCAGGCCCGCCTGCGCGGTCGCTACGCCCGCGAAATGCGGTTCAAATGGTATGGTCGGGCGGCCATCGGTTTCGCCCTGACGTTTTTGGTCATCCTGCTGGGCAGCATCATCATGCAAGGCCATACGGCCTTCTACGCCCACAGCGTGACCCTGCCGGTCTATATGGACCCGGCCCGCATCGACCGGTCCTATCCGCAGGGCGCTAATTTCGAGCAGATCGTCGCCGAGCAGCAGATGCGCCGTCTGGGCATCCAGGACGACGCGCAAGGGTCCAAGACCGCTGCCATGAAGGCCCTGTTTTCATCAGAGCTGAAGTTCCAGGCGGCGGGCATGATCGCGCGCCAGCCCAGCCTGTTGGGTCAGACCGTTCCGGTCACGGCGCCCCTGTCGGACAATGCCGACCTCTATCTGAAGGGCGAAATCTCTCAGGCGACGCCCGAGGATCAGCGCCGCATCAGCAACGAGCAGATGGCCTGGCTGGACCGGATGAAGGCGTCCGGTTCGGTTCGCGCCCACTTCAACAGCGCCCTGTTCACCAAGGGCGACTCGACCCAGCCCGAGCTGGCGGGCCTGCTGGGCGCGGTGGTGGGCTCGGCCCTGATGCTGCTGGTCACGGCCCTGATCGCCATCCCGGTCGGCGTCGGCGCCGCAGTCTGGCTGGAAGAATATTCGCCGCGTAATCGCCTGACAGCGATCATCGAGGTCAACATCAACAACCTCGCGGCCGTGCCGTCGATTGTTTACGGCCTGCTGGGTCTGGCCCTGTTCATCAACTTCCTCCACCTGCCGCGCGCCAGCCCCATGGTCGGTGGTCTGGTGCTGGCCCTGATGGCTCTGCCGACGGTGATCATCGCCACGCGTTCGTCGCTGAAGGCCGTGCCGCCGTCGATCCGCGAGGCCGCCCTGGCCATGGGCGCCAGCCGCACCCAGACGGTGTTCGGTCACGTCCTGCCTCTGGCCATGCCGGGCGTCATGACAGGCTCGATCATCGCCATGGCCCACGCCCTGGGCGAGACCGCGCCCCTGCTGCTGATCGGCATGATCAGCTTCGTCCCCGGCGTCCCGCACGCCATCGACGAGCCGGTCGGCGCCCTGCCTTCGCTGATCTACATCTGGGAGAACGCGTCGGAGCGCGCGTTCCACGAGCGGACCGCCGCCGCCATCCTTGTGCTCCTCGCCTTCATGATCGTCATGAACGCCGCCGCGATCCTGCTGCGTCGGCGGTTCGAACGCCGGTGGTAGTCTTATGAAGTTCAACGTTTTCCGCGCCCCTGAAGGTCAGGCCGGCAATGGTTCGGCCGTGGCCGAGCCCTCGACCCTGACCAGCGCGCCCATCGTCGGCGCTCATGCTTCGGCGCCGTTGGGGCCGATCAAGATCGCCGCACGCGACGTCTGCGTCTTCTATGGCGACAAGCAGGCGCTGTTCGATGTCTCGCTGGACATCCCGGACAAGACGGTCACGGCCCTGATCGGTCCGTCGGGCTGCGGCAAGTCGACCTTCCTGCGGACCATGAACCGCATGAACGACACCATTCCGGGCTGCCGCGTCACCGGCGAGATCGAGATGGACGGCGGCGACATCAACGACCGCAAGATCGACCCCGTGCTGCTGCGCGCCCAGGTCGGCATGGTGTTCCAGAAGCCCAACCCCTTCCCCAAGACGATCTACGAAAACGTCGCCTACGGCCCCAAGATTCACGGCCTGGCCTCGTCCAAGGGCGAACTGGACGACATCGTCCAGAAGGCGCTGAAGCGCGCCGGTCTGTGGGAAGAGGTCGCTGACCGTCTGCATTCGCCGGGCACCGGCCTGTCGGGCGGCCAGCAGCAGCGTCTGGTCATCGCCCGCGCCATCGCGGTCGAACCCGAAGTCATCCTGATGGACGAGCCCTGCTCGGCGCTGGACCCGATCGCCACGGCCAAGATCGAGGAGCTGATCGACGAACTGCGCGAGCGCTACTGCATCGTCATCGTCACCCACTCGATGGCCCAGGCGGCCCGCGTGTCACAGCGCACGGCCTTCTTCCACATGGGCAAGCTGGTCGAGACCGGGGACACCGAGGAAATCTTCACCAACCCGCGTGAAAAACGCACGCTCGACTACATCACCGGCCGCTTCGGCTGAGGACGAGACGATGAACCAGCACACGGTCAAGGCTTACGGCGACGAACTGAACCAGTTGACGGCCGAGGTCGTCCGCATGGGCGGCCTGGCCGAGGCCCAGGTGGCGGACGCCATCGAATCCGTCGCCCGCCGCGACGTGGCCCTGGCCCGCGCTGTGGTCGAACGCGACGCGCGGCTGGACGCCCTGCATCGCGATATCGAGAAGAAGTCGATCCGCCTGATCGCCCTGCGTCAGCCGGTGGCCTCTGACCTGCGTCGCACGCTCGGCGCGATGAAGCTGGCCTCCGATCTTGAGCGCACCGGCGACCTAGCCAAGAACATCGCCAAGCGGGCGCTGATCCTGGCCGAGGGCGAGCCGATGCAGCTCTTGACCCGCTCGATCGAGCGGATGGGCCGGCTGGTGTCGACCCGGCTGCGCGACGTGCTGGACGCCTATACGGCCTCTGAGATCGAGCGCGCCCTGTCGGTGTGGAGCACCGACGACGAGGTGGACGAGCACTACAACGCCCTGTTCCGCGAGCTGCTGACCTACATGATGGGCGACCCGCGCACGATCACGGCCTGCACCCACCTGCTGTTCATGGCCAAGAACCTGGAGCGGATCGGCGACCACGCGACCAATATCGCCGAGACCGTCCACTATGAGATCACCGGCGAGGAAATGCTGGGCGAGCGTCCGAAAGCCGTCCCCGGTCCCGGCGAGGAACAGACGTCCACGCCGCATATCTCGACCCTGCCGTCCGATCTGACGGACGACTGACTTCCCCTTCCTGCTGACGACTTCGACTGCCCGGAGAGCCTGACGTGCAACCCTATATTCTGGTGATGGAAGACGAGGACGCCCTGGCCACCCTGCTTCAGTACAATCTGGAGAAGGAAGGCTATGACGTCACTGTGGCGGCGGATGGGGAGGAGGGGCTTCTGCAGGTCGACGAGCGCCTGCCGGACCTGGTGCTGCTGGACTGGATGCTGCCCAAGCTGTCGGGCATCGAGGTCTGCCGTCGTCTGCGCGGCCGGGCCGAGACCCGCAACCTGCCGATCATCATGCTGACGGCGCGCGGCGAGGAAACAGACCGCGTGCGCGGTCTGGACACCGGCGCTGACGACTACATGACCAAGCCCTTCTCGATGACCGAGCTGACGGCCCGCATCCGCGCCGTTCTGCGCCGCATCCGTCCGGGCCTGGCCGACGACCGCATCAACCACGCCGACATCGTCATTGACCGCGTCGCCCACCGCGTCCGTCGTGCGGGCAAGGAGGTCCACCTGGGCCCGACCGAGTTCCGCCTGCTGGATCACCTGATGAAGCACCCGGGCCGGGTGTTCAGCCGCGAACAACTTCTGGACGCCGTCTGGGGCTCCGATGTCTATGTCGAGGCCCGCACCGTCGACGTCCACGTCGGCCGCCTGCGCAAGGCGCTTAATGTCGAAGGCACGGTCAACCCGATCCGCACGGTGCGTTCGGCGGGCTATTCTCTGGATCTGAACAGCTAGCGCGGAATGCTGGTCGCTACCCTGTCCTCCCCACTTGTGGGGAGGGGGGCCACGAAGTGGTGGAGGGGGCGACGCGACGTTTGAAGCTAAGCGCCCGACCGGCCGACGACGGCGCCGCACTCTCCGTCTAGAGCGCTGGCGCGGCCGATCCACCTCCCCACGGAATGGGGAGGAAAGGCTTTGCTCAGCCCGCGATTTCTTCGGGGTCGATCTTGTAGACGGTCGAGCAGTATTCACACGTCGCGTGGATCATGCCGTCGTCCTCGACCATGTCGGCGCGGTCTTCCGGGGGGAAGGACTGCATCACCGTGACCAGCCGTTCCTTGGAGCAGCGGCATACGGCGCTTAGAGCCTGAGCCCCTTCCAGCCGCACGCCATCCTCGTGGAACAGGCGGAACAACAGGATCTCGGGAGTGATGGTCGGGTCGATCAGTTCGTCGTCGCCCAGGGTGTTGAACAGGGCGCGCGTGCGATCCCACACCTCTTCGGTCGAACCGCGCGCGTCGTCGCTGGCGATGACCTGGATCATGGCGCCGCCTGCGCGCCAGGAGGTCCCGGCCTCGGTCGTCACTTGACCCACCGCCAGACGCACCTTGGTCGGGACCTGCTCCGACTGGGTGAAGTAGTGCTCGGCGCACAACGACAGGCTTTCGCCCTCGATCGGCGTGATGCCCTGGGTGCGCTCGAAATCTTCGCCCCGGTCGATGGTCATCATGAAGACGCCCTTGCCCAGCAGCGTCTGCGCGCCTGGGCGGGCGAAGCCTTCCGACGCCTTGGCGACTTCTTCGGGATCGAAGCGGCAGAATCCGCGCAGCGTGCCGGCCGTGTCGTAGTCGGCGACGACATAGCGCACCGGGCCGTCGCCCTGGGCCTGGACGATCAGACGGCCTTCGAACTTCAGCGCCGAACCGACGATGGCGGCCAGAACGCAGGCTTCGCCCAGCAGGGCGGCGACAGGCTCGGGATAGTCATGGGCCGACAGTACCTTGTTCACGGCCTCGCCCAGCCGCACCAGGCGGCCGCGCACGGGCCAGCCTTCGATCTGGAAGGCGGCGGCGAGGTTGTCCGTGGGGGCGGGGGAGGGCTGTGCGGCGGGCGCGTGATCGGTCACGGCGAAATCCTGAAAAGGCGAAACTGTCTGGAAGCGGCGCAACATAGGGAGCCGCTCCCGCCTTGGTAAGGGGCAAGGCCCCGTGCGTCGTTCCTTGCAGCTTGACCGTTTGTGGCGGAACCTCTTTCGGTGCGGTTCGCTCCTGTTCCTGACAACAGTGGTTTCGACAAGAAGAGGTTGCCAATGGTTCGACAGTTCAACGCCGTGGACGAGGTCCGCAAACACCCCGGCATCACCGCCGGCGTCGTCGCCGTTCTGGCTGGCGTGGGCATCGCCGCCCTGCTGCTGAATCAGCGTTCAGGCCCCACCCGCTATCAGCAGTTGCGCGAACGGGTTGACCCGCGTGGCTGGTTCGACGCCGAGGCGCTTCGTCATCGGTTTGACGACATCGCGCGCGGTGTTCGGGACGGGGCCGATGATCTGACCCACCGCGCCGCCGATCTGGGCGGCTACGCCAGCGAGCGCGCCGGCCATTTCGGTCATGAGGCGAAATCCAAGGCCGAACACTGGCTGCATCGGTCGGGCAAGAAATCCCGCAAGCCGATGCGGCGTTATGCCAAACAGGCGCGACGTTATGCCGAGGATGCGGGTGACTTTGCCCGCGACCACGCCCGTGAGGGCGGGGCCCTTCTGGCGGTGGCCACGATCGCCGCCGCCATCGGCGCCGCAGCCCTGGAAAACCGGCGCAGGGGCGAAGGTTCGCGCGGCTTCGGCAAGTTCTGACCCTATTGGAAAATTCGTGCGGGCAGGGGCGCTTCGGCGCCCCTTTTCGTTGCTGCAAGTGCGAAGGTGGGCTAGGTGCGGGGCATGACTTCGCCCGTCTTCATCTTCGACTTCGACTCGACCCTGGTGCGTATCGAGACGCTTGAAGCGCTCGCTGACATCGCCCTGTCCGACGCCCCTGATGCGGCCGCGAAAAAGGCCGAGATTGCGGCCCTGACCGATCAGGCCATGTCGGGTCAGGTGGATTTCGGCACGGCCCTGCGCCGGCGTCTGGAACTGCTTGCCCTGAACCGCAGTCACGTCGAGACATTGGCCGATCGAATCCTGGACGAGGCCAGCGCCTCGATCCGCCGCAACGTCGACTTCTTCGAACGCCATGCCGAGCGGGTCTACATCCTGTCCGGCGGTTTCCGCGAGGTCATCGCGCCTCTCGCCGCCCGTCTGGGCATCGCCGCAGACCATGTGCTGTGCAACGACCTGATCTATGACGCCGAGGGCCGAGTGACGGGCGTGGACGACGCCAACCCCCTGTCGCGCGACAACGGCAAGCCCGAGGTCATCAAGGCGCTGAACCTGACCGGACCCGTGGTCATGGTCGGCGACGGCTGGACTGACGCCGAGGTCAAGCTGGCCGGCGCCGCCGACCGTTTCTACGCCTTCACCGAAGTTGTCAGCCGCCCCAAAGTGGTCGCGGTGGCCGACGCGGTCGCTGCATCCTTGGACGAGGTCCTGTTCGCCGAGGGCGTGTCGGGCCGCTGGTCCTATCCGCGGAACCGCATCAAGATGCTGCTGCTGGAAAACATCCACCCCGCCGCCGTCGAGCGGCTGGAGGAGGCGGGCTACTCGGTCGAAACCCTGAAGGGCGCGCTGGACGAGGACGACCTGATCGAGGCGATCAAGGGCGTGCATGTTCTGGGCATCCGTTCCAAGACCAATGTCAGCGCGCGCGTGCTCGAACACGCCGACCGCCTGCTGGCCGTCGCGGCCTTCTGCATCGGCACCAACCAGATCGATCTGGACGCGGCCGCAGCGCACGGCGTAGCCGTGTTCAACGCCCCCTATTCCAACACCCGTTCGGTGGTGGAACTGGCCATCGGCCTGACCATCGTCCTGATGCGCGACGTGGCCGACAAGTCGGCGGCCATGCACCAGGGCCAGTGGAACAAGTCGGCCACCGGTTCGCGCGAATTGCGGGGCAAGACCCTGGGCATCGTCGGCTACGGCGCCATCGGCTCGCAGCTGTCGGTGCTGGCCGAGGGTCTGGGGATGCGGGTCATCTTCCACGACCTGTCGGAGCGTCTGGCCCTGGGCAACGCCCGGCGGATGCGCTCGCTGGACGCCCTGCTGGCCGAGGCTGACGTGGTCAGCCTGCACGTCGACGGGCGCAAGGACAACGCCGACGTCATCGGGGCGGCCCAGTTCGCGAAGATGAAGCCGGGCGTCCTGTTCCTGAACCTGTCGCGCGGCCACGTGGTCGATGTCGACGCCTTGGCTGAGGCCGTGAAGTCGGGCCGGGTCGCGGGCGCAGCGGTCGATGTCTTCCCCGAGGAGCCGCGCACCAACGCCGATCCTTTCGACAGTCCCTTGCGCGGGCTGAAGAACGTCATCCTGTCGCCTCACATCGGCGGTTCGACCGAGGAGGCGCAGGAAGCCATCGCCGAGTTCGCGGCCGAGCGTCTGCTGGGCTATCTGAACCGGGGCGACACCACCTTCTGCGTCAACCTGCCGAACGTGCAGTTGGCCGAGGTGTCGCGTGCCCACCGGCTGCTGCACATCCACAAGAATCAGCCGGGTGTCCTGGCCGAGCTGAACCGCGCCCTGTCGGCGGCGGGCCTCAACATCCTGGGCCAGCATCTGAAGACGGATGAGCAGACGGGTTACGTCATCACCGACGTGGACCGCGGCTATGATCCCGAGGTGCTGAAAGTCCTGCGGGGCCTGCCGGGCACGGTGCGCTTCCGAATACTTCACTGATCAACGTTCAGCTTCCCTAGGGGCATCTTGCGTTAGCGGCAAAGCGGCGCATCCTCCCGAATAACGACCGCGCACTGACGGTCGAGGGAGGAACATCGATGTCTCGTCTTCTTCGCGGAGCGGCTCTGGCCGCGCTGACTCTTGCCGCCGTCTCGACCGCAGGCGCCGCCGGGGCGCAGAGCTACAACCGTCTGGTCGTTTTCGGCGACAGCTTGTCGGACAACGGCAACCTGTATCTGGCCACGGGCGGCGCGACGCCAGCCTCGCCGCCGTATTTTCAGGGGCGGTTCTCCAGCGGGCCGGTCTTTACCGAACGTCTGGGCTTCAACGCCTCCAACTTCATGGGGCCGGTGACGGGCAGCATCAACTACGCCTTTGGCGGCGCGCGGACCGACAGTCAGGCGGCGCCCTTGGGGATGCGGGTCCAACTCGCCCAGTATCAGGCGCGCGGCGGACGGTTCGGCGCGGGCGATCTGGTCAGCATCCTGGGCGGCGCCAACAACATCTTCCAGGGCCTGCCCGCCGCAGGGGCCTCGACCAATCCGCAAGGCAGCATCGCGCCGGTCTCTCTGGCCGCTGCGGCGGACATGAACTTCATCGTCGGCAGCGTGGCCCAGGCCGGGGCCGGGACCATACTGGTCACCAACCTGCCCAAGCTCAGCCTGACGCCGCAGTTCCGGGCCACGCCCGCTGCGCCGCTGGCCGACTATGCCGTGACCACCTTCAACGGCGCCCTGCTGACCGGGCTGAACGCGACGGCCGCAGCGCGACCCGGCACAAACATCATCATGATGGACCTGTTCAAGATCGGCGACGTCATCGCCGCCAATCCGTCCGCCTTTGGCGTCAGCAACGTCACCCAGCCCTGCTTCAACGGCGTGACCGTCTGCGCCAATCCCAACGACTACTTCTACTTTGACGGCGTCCATCCGACCGCAACTGGTCATGCCGCGATCGCGCGTCTGGCCAACGACTATCTCTACTATGGCGACCTGGGCTCGCAGACGGCGGTGCTGGGCGAGACGGCTTGGCGGCACCGCGAAGACGCGCTGGACGGTTCGACCGCCAGCCTGTCGGGGCGCGACGCCTGGACGGCGGGAACTGCGATCTCGGTCGCGGCTTTGGCCGATCGGACCAAGACCGACGCGCGCGGCGCCATCGGCGAGGCGACCTCGGACGGCTATGGCGTTCGGATCGCGCTGGAGTCGGGCACGGAGACGATGAAGTTCGGCCTGGCCGGCAGCTATCGCAACGCCGACGTCGATGCGGGCAGCCTGAACGTCGATCTGGATACCTTCGGCATCGACATCTATGGCGGCTGGCGCTCGGGCGACCTGTTCGTCAACGCAGCGGCGGGCGCGGCCCAGGACGACTTCAACGACATCAGCCGCCTGACCTCCCTGGCGCCTGTGGTCCATAGGGGCTCCACGCGCGGCGTTTCGACCGGTGCGCGACTGCAGGGGGGGATGTGGTTCGACATGGGCGGCATCGCCCTGTCGCCGCGCGCCGCCGTGGCCTGGATCAACAGCGACGTGGACGGCTTCGTCGAGCAGGGCCCGGCGGCCCAGTACGCCTATCAGGATCGTTCGGTCCAGGGGACGACGGCCGAGGTCGCCCTGCGCGCCGAGGCGGGCGTCGACCGCTTCCATATCTATGCCGAGGGCGGTTATCGCGACCAGCTCAGCCACGACGGCGACGCGGTGCGCACCGGCATTTCCGGCAATCCGGCCCAGATCCTGTCGCGCGAGGTCGAACAGCCCTGGGGCGGTCAGTTCCTGGCGGCCGTGGGCATCGAGGGCACGGTGATGGACCGACTGAAGGTCTCGATCGGCTACAAGGGTCGCTTCGGCGACCAAGCCGACAGCCACATGGGCGGGGTGCAACTGACCCTGCCGCTATAGGGGTTCAGCAGGCCAGAAGAGGGGCCGCGCGGCGAACGTCGCGCGGCCTCTTTCGGTCCAGTTCCCTCGCTGCGACGCCTTGTCGCCCCTGCGGCGCCCCATTCGCGTCCCCGTGCGATGGCAAAAGGCGGTCAACCCCGGCCGTCGGCGACTGCTTCCTCGCCACCCGCGCAGCCTGTTCCGCGTGACCACGACGGCCCTCCCGCTCGATGTTTGAGCGCCAGGAGTGCAGTTACAGTATGCGTTTTCTTCCCCCGGCCGTGAGGCCGTTTGCGATCCGCTTTGGCCAGACCAGCGTCGTCGCCGTCACCGCCGTTCTCGCCATGGCTGGCGCGCCCCTGGGCGCCGCCAGCCTGCCGTCCGACAAGGCGGACGCCCTGTCCGTCCCCGCCGCCCCGCCGGTCAAGGCCGTGGCTCAACCGGCCGGGCCGGTCATGCGCAAGGTCGCCTTCGAGGCCCCGGTCAAGGGCTACCGGATCAACTCGGCCTTCGGCCTGCGCAAGCTGACGATCGAGGCCAAGGCGCGCGCCCACAAGGGCGTGGACATCGCCGCGCCCAAGGGCACCAGCGTCTATACGACCGCCGAGGGCCGGGTGGTCCGCGCCGGCTTTCAGGCTGGCGGTTACGGCAACTTCATCGAGGTCAAGCATCCCAACGGCCTGAGCAGCGTCTATGGCCATCTCAGCCGCATCGACGTGCACACGGGCCAGGAGGTGGCGTCCGGCGAGCGTATCGGCCTGGTCGGCTCGACCGGCTATTCGACCGGCCCGCACCTGCATTTCGAGGTGCGTCGCAACGGCGGGCAGGTGAACCCCACCAAGGTCGTGGGCCAGAGCTTCGACGTAAAGGTCAGCGCGCCAAGCTAGCGCCTGCGGATCATGACTGATCCGTAATGTAAAATGCCCTTTCCATTTCTCCCGCTTCACCGTTAGGATTCGTCTCCGACGGTTGCGAGGGGAAACGGGATGGCGGCAGCACTGACTCTGGACGGGATCAGCAAGAGATACGGCGGGTTCCAGGCCGTCTCCGACCTGAGCTTTGAAGTCGAGAAGGGCACCATCTGCGGCTTCCTCGGCCCCAATGGCGCAGGCAAGACCTCGACCCTGCGCATGATCCTGGGGCTGCAGCCGGCCACCTCGGGCCGCATCGACATCCTGGACGCCGACGATGGGCGCAAGGTGCGCGACCGCATCGGCTTCCTTCCCGAGGAACGCGGCCTCTACAAGAAGATGACCCCCGTGGACGCCATCGCCTTCTTCGGCGGGCTGAAGGGCCTGCCCCAGTCCGAGGGCCGCAAGCGCGCCCGCGAGATGCTGGAGCAGATGGGCCTGGGCGAGGCCCAGAAGAAGAAGATGAAGGAGTTGTCCAAGGGGATGGCCCAGAAGGTCCAGTTGATCGCCTCGGTCGTGCATCGGCCCGAGTTCGTGATCCTGGACGAGCCGTTTTCCGGCCTCGACCCCATGAACCAGCAGGGACTGGAGGCCATGATCCGGGCGCTGGCCGCCGATGGAGCGACCGTTCTGTTCTCGACCCACGTCATGCAGCACGCCGAGCGGCTGTGCGACAAGGTCGTGCTGCTGGCCCGCGGCAAGAAGGCCTTCGAGGGGACCGTGGATCAGGCGAGGGCGACCTCGCCGCGCTTCCTGGAACTGGAGGGCGCGCTGGACGTCGCCGCCGTCGCCGGCCTGCCGGGCGTCTCCGGCGTCGAGATGCTGCACGATCATGGCGGCGTGCTCACGCTTCGCGCCGGGCTGGCGAAGGGCGCGGGCGGGCAGGAGGCGCTGAAGTCGGCCTTCCTGACCGGGCTGGACGTGCGGCGGTTCCAGATCAAGGAGCCGACCCTGCACGACGCCTTCATCGGCCTGACCGGCGACCACCCGGACGAGGACCAAAGCGTCGCCAGAGACGCTGCACGCGATGCGCTCAAGACGGAGGCCGCACGATGAACCGCACCCTTCTGATCGCGCACCGCGAGTTCATGGCCTATGCCAAGACGGTAGGCTTCTGGCTGTCGCTGCTGGCCTTCCCCCTGTTCGGCGTGCTGGGCGGGGCCATTCCCATCCTGATGAGCCAGGCTGAGCCGACGCGTTCGGTCGCCCTGGTGGACGAGGCGCCGGCGGGTTCCGGTCTGGCCGCCGCCGTGCGCCAGTCGCTGGAGCGCGAGCAGGCGAGGGGCGATATCAGCGCCCTGCGCATGGCCGCCATCCCGGAGGCCGGCGTGGCCGGCGGCGATCGGGTACGACAGGTGGCCGAGAGCGAAGGCTTTGAGGCCGGCGTCGCCGCATTGAAACGCGAAGCGCCCCGCGCCGGGGCCGGCTTCGAGACCCCGAAACGCAACCTCGTTCTGGTCGCGCCGCCGGCCGAGATCGTCGCCGCCGCGCCGGGCGAGGCCCGCGACGCCGCAGCCCGTCGCTACCTGAGCGACGACGCGCCCGAGGGGCAGAAGTTGAGCGGCGTTGTCTTCCTGACGGAGGCGAACGGCCAGCCCGGCGCCCGCGTCTGGACCGCCCGCGCCACCGACGACGCCGTCGAGGACGCCGTCCGCGACGCGCTGAAGGACGCCAACCGCCGTCAGGTCTTCGCCGCCAGCGGCATCGATCCGGCCGTCGTGGCCCAGACCGACCGCTTCCGTCCCGATCTGTCGGTCTTCTCGCCCAAGGCGCGCTCGGGCGGCGAGGTCTCGTTCCGCGACAAGCTGCCGACCGTGGTCGGACTGGCGGTCGGCTTCATCCTGTGGTCGCTGATCATCACCGGCGCCTCCATCCTGCTGAACAGCGTGATGGAGGAGAAGTCGAACAAGATCCTGGAGGTCCTGTTGTCCTCGGCTTCGGCGACCGAGATCCTGACGGGCAAGGTGTTGGGCGTGGCCCTTCTGACCCTGACGGTGCTGGTCGCCTGGGGTGGATTGGGCGGGGGCGCACTGATCGCCGCCGCGCCGGACATGGCGCGCGACATCGGCTCGGTGCTGCTGAATGACGGTCTGCTGATCTACTTCCTTCTGTTCATGGTGGGCGGCTATCTGATGTACGCGGTCCTGTTCGCGGCCATCGGCGCCTTCTGCGAGACGCCGCGGGATGCCCAGACCCTGATGGGGCCGATCATGATGGTGCTGATCGTGCCGCTGCTGGTCATGCAGATGGCCATCCGCACCCCGGATGCGCCGCTGGTGAAGATCATGAGCCTGATCCCGCCCTTCACCCCCTTCGTCATGGCTGCCCGCGCGCCCAGCGGCCCGCCTCTGATCGAGATCGTCGGCGCCCTGATCGGCATGTTCCTGTTCGCCGCCCTGATGGT
>CAYWDO010000035.1:19009-20431 GCA_964456995.1 uncultured Brevundimonas sp. | reverse complement strand
GCTTGGCGATGGCCTGGGTCAGGTCGATGCGTTCCGACTTCATGGCGCCCAGACGTTCGCCGTATTCGGCGGCCTCTTCCTCGGCGCGCAGGTTGACCGCGCCCAGGGCCTCGCGCTCGCGCTCCAGCCCGGACAGCAGGCTCTCGGCGCCGGCCGTGTCGGGCGGGCGGGCGATGGCGTCGTCCAGCAGCTTCTGGCCCAGTTCGTCGGGCGACATCTGCGCCGTCTCACGCAGGGTGGCTTCGGCCTCGACCAGACGTTCAGAGGCGGCCTCGGCGCGCACGGCCAGACCGGCGCGGGCCTCGCGCGCGGACCCTGCGGCGGCCTCGGCGGCGCGGCTGGCGCGGTCGCTGTCGCTCGCCGTGCTCTCGGCCAGGGACAGGGCCTCGGCGGCGGCGCTCTTGCGCGTCTCGGCGGCGATCAGGGCGTCCATCAGGGCCCCTCGCTGCTCGGCGAAACCCTGCGGCGCGATCTCGGCCTGTTTCAACAGGGCTGAGGTCTTGTCGGCGTCCTTGCCCAGGGTGGCGACGCGGGCGGCGCTGTCCCTGGACCTCCCGGCCCAGCCCTCGTGGGCGCGGGTCAGGCTGCCCAGGCGCTGCTCGCGCCCGGTACGGTCGCGCGCCTCCTCGTCGCGGGTCGAGCGGGCGGTCTGGGCCGCCTGCCGCGCCGCATCCGCCGCCCCGCGAGCCGCAGCCAGTTCCTCGCGTAGGCCCGCGATGGTCTCCGACGGCGCCTCGACCGACTGCGCCGTCTCCATCGCGGCCCTGGCCTCGGCCACCTCGCCGTCCAGACGGGCGACGGTCTCGTCCAGCGCCTGAGCCCGCGCCTCACGGCGGGTCTGATCGCGCATCAGGCTTTCGACGCGGTCGCGACCGGCGGTCACGGCCTTGTCGGCGGCGAAGGGCTTGAGGCGAGCGGTCTTCACCGCCTCCTCGGCGGCGCGGAAGGCCTCGGTCGCCGTCTTCTGAGCCGCCTGCGCGGCCTCCAGCGCGGGCTTGCCCGTGTCGATCTCGGCTTCCAGCTCGGCCAGCCGTGTGCGCTGGGCCAGACGCACGGCGGCGGGACGCGGCGCCTCGGCGCGGCTGACGAAGCCGTCCCAGCGATAGAGGTCGCCCTCGACCGTCACCAGGCGGGCGCCGGTCGGCAGGGTCTTGGCCACGCGCGGCGCATCGGACTGGCTGGCCACGACGCACAGGGCCAGACGCGCGGCCAGCTCGGCGGGCGCGGTCACATGGGCGGCCAGCGGGGTCACGCCCTCGGGCCAGGCCGGCGAAGGCGCGTCAGCGCCCGCCCAGTGGGCGACGGCGCGGGCGTCCAGCGCGGCGTCCAGATCGTCGCCCAGAGCCGCAGCCAGCGCCGCCTCATAGCCCTTGGCCGCCGACACCTTGTCCAGCGCCGGTGGATGGTCGCGCTTGCCGCTGA
>CAYWDO010000035.1:17266-18909 GCA_964456995.1 uncultured Brevundimonas sp. | reverse complement strand
CCCTTGGCCGCCGACACCTTGTCCAGCGCCGGTGGATGGTCGCGCTTGCCGCTGACCAGCAGTTGCGCCAGTCCGCGCGCCTCGGTCTGCAACCGGCCAAGCCGGTCCTCGGCGGCGCGGGCGGTGGTCCGAGCCTCGGCCTCGGCGCGAGCCAGATCGCCGCGCGCGGCCTCGGCGGCCTCGACCGCTTCGCGGGCGGCTGTCAGATCGGCCTGCGCCGTCTCCAGCGCCGTGCGGGCGACGGCCAGTTCCGGCGTTTCCAGCGGACCCAGGGCCTCGCGTTCACGCCTGGCCTGATCATGCTGGTCGACGACGCGAGACAGCCGCGCCTCGGCGTCGCGCTTCCTCGCGGTTTCGGCGTTGGCGCGGGCCTCGAGGGCGGCCAGCGTCCCGGCCAGGCGCTCGACCTCGCCGTCGGCGGCCTTGCGCGCGTCCTCGGCGACCAGCAGCGCCTTCTCCAGCTCAGGCCCGCGCTCCGGCGCGGCGGCGATCTCGGCCTTCAGCCTGCTCAGTTCGTGGTCCAGCCGGTCCAGCTCGCGCTTCGCGTCGGCGGCCATGCGTTCTTCGCGCTCGACGTCGGCGCTGATGCGCGCCGCCTCGGCCTTCAGCCGGTCGACCTCGGCGCGGGCGGCCTGTTCGGCCATATCGAGACGGTCGCGTTCCAGCGTGGCCCGGTGCAGCAGGGCGCCGGCCACGGCGTCTTCTTCTCGCGCGGGCTTCATGGCGTCCTGCGCCTTCAAAGCCTCGGCCTCGGCCCTGGTCGCGGCGGCGACGGCCTCGGCCACGGCGCGGTCGGCGTCGCGCAGTTCCTGAGCCGCGACTTCCGACGCCGCCTTGGCGTCGTTCCAGCGCACATAGAGCAGGGCGGCTTGCAGGGCGCGGATCTCGGCCGAGATCTTCTTGTACTTCTCGGCCTGACGCGCCTCGCGCTTCAGCCGGTTCAGCGCGGTTTCCAGCTCGCGGCCGATGTCGTCCAGCCGGTCGAGGTTGGCCTCCGCCGCCTTGAGCCGCAGCTCAGCCTCGTGCCGCCGGGTGTGCAGACCGGACACGCCGCCGGCCTCTTCCAGGATCCGCCTGCGGTTCTGCGGCTTGGCGGCGATCAGTTCGGAAATCTGGCCCTGACGCACCAGAGCGGGAGAGTTGGCCCCCGTCGAGGCGTCGGCGAACAGCAGCTGGACGTCGCGGGCGCGGACCTCCTTGCCGTTGATGCGATAGGTCGAGCCCTGGCCCCGGTCGATGCGGCGCGAAACCTCCAGAACGGGGGCGTCGGTAAAGGGCTGGGGCGCACGCTTCTGGGCGTTGTCGATGGTCAGGACGACTTCAGCGTGACTGCGCGGCGGACGGCCTGCGGCCCCGGCGAAGATGACGTCGTCCATGCCTTGGCCGCGCATGGCCTTGGCCGAGTTGGCGCCCATGACCCAGCGCAGGCTTTCCAGCACGTTTGACTTGCCGCAGCCGTTCGGCCCGACCACCCCGGTCAGGCCGGACTCGATCTGGACTTCCGCCGCGTCGACGAAGGATTTGAAGCCGACGAGCTTCAGTCGCTGGAATTGCATAAGCGGGGGCTTAGCGCCCCTTGATCAGCGGGTCGATGGCCGCCGACAGGGTTTCGATCGAATGGTCTGCGGCGCGCTTGCCGTTGA
>CAYWDO010000035.1:14009-17166 GCA_964456995.1 uncultured Brevundimonas sp. | reverse complement strand
GCGGCGCAGCGGCCGATGGCGGCGGCGGTGGCCGCCACCTGCACCGGCTGGGTCGGCATGTCGCGGAACACCAGCCTGACCTTGCCGGTGTCGATATAGCGCGCCTTGAAGTCCGGCATGACCTCATTGGTCCAGTCGGCGCAGTGACTGCAGGTGAAGGAGGCGTACTCGATCACCGTCACGGGCGCGTCGGCGCGACCCAGAACCCGGTCCGTAGCGGTCACGGCGGGCACAGCAGCCACGGTCGGCGCCGCTGTGGCCGAGGGCGTGTCGGCGGCGAAGGCGGCAGGCGCGACGGCCAGCATGGCCGCCGTCAAGGGCAGGGCGCGCCACAGGGTCTTGATCGTCATTTGGCCACCAGAAGAGAATCGATGCGTTGCGACAGGCCGTCCAGCGAACGGTCGCTGACGGTCTCGCCGTTGATCATGAAGGTCGGGGTGCCGGTCACGCCGGCGTCCTGCGCCGCCTTGATGCGTTTTTCCATCGCCGCCACGCCGGCCGGGTCGGCCACGCAGGTCTGGAACTGGGCTTCGCTCAGCCCTGCCTCACGCGCCGTGCGCAGCAGGATGTCGCGCGCGGGCGTGCCCGAATGAAGCTCGGGCAGGGCGCGCATGATCTGATCGATCACGTGGAAATATTGGTCCTCGCCCGCACAGCGCGCCAGCAGGAAGCCCGCGACCGCCACGTCCTGCGGCGGGGTGGGAAACTCGCGGAAAACGAAGCGCACCTTGTTGGTGTCCACGTACTTGGCCTTGAACTGGGGCCAGACCTGCTCGTTCCAGGCGGCGCAGCCGGAGCAGGTGACGGAGGCGTACTCAACCACCGTCACCTTGGCGCCTTCGGGCGCGCCCAGAGCCATGTCGCCCTCGATCGGGGCGGCGTCCTTGCCGCTGCAGGCAGCCAGCACCAGCATGACGCCCAGGGCTGCAGCCCCTGCCAGCTTCCTCAACATGACGACGCCCCCGCTTGGTTGAAATTACTTCTTGGCCAGTTCCGCGTCGATGGCTTCCGACAGGCCCGAAAGGCTGGTGTCGATGACCTTGGTGCCGTTGACGATGAAGGTCGGCGTGCTGTTCACGCCCGCGTCGATGCCGGCCTTGATGCGGTTGCTCATCTCTTCGATGGCGGCCTTGTCGCTGATGCAGGCCTCGGTCTGCTCCTGGCTCAGGCCAGCGGCGGCGGCGGCGCGGAACAGGGTGGTGCGCGGCGGAACGCCCGCAGCCCATTCCTTCTGGCTGGCCATGATGTCGTGGACCACGTCGAAATACTTGTCCGGTCCGGCGCAGCGCGCGATCAGGAAGCCGGCCACGGCGATGTCCTGGGGCGGGGTCGGGAACTCACGGAAGACGAAGCGAATCTTGTCGTTGTCGACATACTTGGTCTTGATTTCGGGCCAGACCTCCTCGTTCCAGACGGCGCAGTGGCCGCAGGTGACCGAGGCGTATTCGACGACCGTGACCTTGGCGTCTTCGCCGGCGCCCACGGACATGTCGCCCTGGGCGGCGCCCCCGGTCTTGGCGGTGCAGCCGGCGACGGTCGCCATGGCGGCCAGGGCGGCGGCGGTCAGGGCCGCGCGGCGGCTCATCGAAGCGTAACGGAACGTAGCCATGGGTCGTCCTTGGTCGAGAGTGTGACTCTGAAGGATGGCGCGATTCCCTAGGACGCGCGCGATCCGCTTGCTTGTCGAGAACAGGTGCGGCAGGAAAAGGTCAAGTCCTGCGAGGCGGAAAATATAATGGACAGGTTTGGAGGTGCGTGGGGCCCTGGATCAGATGCCGCTGCTTCCAATCCAGAATCCGAACGCCAGGAGCGCTGCGAGAGCCGTAAGCGCAGCGCCGCCAGACGCCGCAAGCCACTTCGCATGACCCTTCGCCAACATCACGCTTCGCACTCCACAGAGGGCTATGGCGACCACCAGCAAGGGGTAGGCCAAAAAGAGCCAAAAGCCCACCGACCAGATGACTGGAAGAAGCAGCACGATGAGGCCGGCAATCCCCGCAGGAATAATCCAGCGATAAGCGACGGCCCCGATTGGTCCCCATCGGTCTTCGTATCGGACACGATTGAATTCTGTCATCGCGGCTTCAACCTCGCCCGTTCTCCGGCGGCTGAGACAGGACGGCCCGGCCAAGCTTGCGCAGGGCGGCTTTCAGCCCGTCGGGCGCGTCTTCGACGGCGGCGGCCAGCTCGGCTTCAACCGAGGCGGGCAGGGGCGCAAGCACCGCCTTTCCGCGCGGGCGTGGCTTGGCGCCGCCTTCGGGCAGGGGCTTGACCGGCCCCTGGGCGATGCGCAGCCGCTCGACCGATCCGGCGCCGAGAAACAGGTTCACCCGCTGGATGATGTCCTCGGACTGATGCTGCACCAGCAGGGCGGCGGGACCGGCCACGCGCAGCTCCAGCGTGCCGCCGGCCGTGCCGCGACCCTTGGTCAGCTTCTGCGGGCGGGTGACGCGGGCCAGGCGTTCACCGACGATCTCGCGCCAGCGCGGCTCCAGCGCGCCGGCGCCGCGTCCGAACTGGGCGTCCAGCTTCTTGATCAGCGGGGCCAGAGAGCGTCCCGCCGGGGGCGGCGGGCGCAGCGGCGGGCGCGTCCGGCGTCGGGCCAGGATTTCGCGGGCTTCGCTTTCGGTGGGCAGAGGACGACGCATTCCTCCTGTATACCGCGACCCATGCCTGACGTCTCTTCCCTCCGCGCCGCCCTGCTTGATTGGTATGACGCCCATGCGCGGACCCTGCCGTGGCGTGCGCCGCCGGGGTCGGGGACGCGCACCGAGCCTTATCGCGTCTGGCTGTCCGAGGTCATGCTGCAACAGACGACGGTGCCGCACGCCGCCCCCTATTTCGAGCGCTTCACGACGCGCTGGCCGACCGTCAGCGACCTCGCCGCCGTTGAGGACGCCGATCTGATGGCCGCCTGGGCGGGCCTGGGATACTACGCCCGTGCCCGCAACCTGCTGGCCTGCGCCCGCGCCGTGGCCCGTGATCACGGCGGGGTCTTTCCTGACACCGAGACGGCGCTGCTGGCCCTGCCGGGGGTGGGCGCCTACACCGCCGCCGCCGTGGCCGCCATCGCCTTCGACCGGCCCGCCAATGTCGTGGACGGCAATGTCGAGCGGGTCATGAGCCGGCTGTTCGCGGTCGAGACGCCTCTGCCCGC
>CAYWDO010000035.1:4508-13909 GCA_964456995.1 uncultured Brevundimonas sp. | reverse complement strand
TCGAGCGGGTCATGAGCCGGCTGTTCGCGGTCGAGACGCCTCTGCCCGCCGCCCGACCCGAGCTGAAGCGTCTGGCCGCCCTGTTCGTCAGCGACGACCGCCCCGGCGACTGGCCCCAGGCCCTGATGGATCTGGGGTCCGGCGTTTGTCGGCCCAAGTCGCCGTCGTGCGAGCTCTGTCCGCTGGCTTTTGGCTGCGAGGGCTTGAAGACCGGGACGCCAGCCAGATACCCGCTGAAGACCAAGAAGGCCGAGCGCCCTCATCGTCTGGGCCACGCCTTCGTGCTGCGCGACGCGCAGGGCAGGATCGGCCTGGTGCGCCGCCCTGACAAGGGGCTGCTGGGCGGCATGGTCGGCTTGCCGACCTCGGACTGGAGCTCGACGCCCGCCTTCGACGCCCCGGCGGCCGCCGACTGGACCGAAGCCGGCGGGGTCGAGCACGTCTTCACCCACTTCAGCCTGACCCTGACCGTCTATGTCGGCAGGGGGGATGGCGACTTCTTGTGGACTCCCGCGGATGACGCGCTCGCCTCCCTGCCCACCGTCTTCCGCAAGGCGCTGGAGCGGGGCCTTGCGGCCTAACCGGTCACCCGCAGGCTGACGGCGCCGCTGCGCTCGCGCGGCATGACGACGACATGGCCGTCCAGCCGTTGGAAGTTCAGGTCGATGACGCCCTCGCCGACTTGAAGCCGGGTGACGGCCAGCCTATCCACGCCGGGCGGCAGGGTCGGGTTGGCGACCTCGACCAGGCCTTCGGCGGCGTCGATGGAAATGCCCAGCGCCGCCTGAAGCATCAGGAAGACCGATCCCGCCGCCCAGGCCTGGGGCAGGCAGGCGACCGGATAAGCGATGGGCGGCTCTCCCGTTTCCCGAATGAAGCCGCAGAACAGCTCTGGCAGACGCAGCTGGAAATGCGCCGCCGCGCCGTAGATCTCGCCCAGCAGCATGGCCACGGCCCGCCGCTCGCCGTAACGGGCCATGCCCGCCGCCGCCATGGCCGTGTCGTGCGGCCAGACCGATCCGTTGTGGTAGCTCATCGGATTGAAGCGAGCCTGTCCCTTGGCCAGGGTTCGCAGCCCCCAGCCGGAGCGGAACTCGGCGGTCAGCATGCGCCGTGTCACCAGGCGGGCGCGTTCGGGCGACGGCAGGCCGCTGAACAGCAGGTGCCCGGCGTTGGAGCCGATCGCCTGCATCTGCCGGCCGTCGCCATCCAGAGCGACGGCGTAGAAGTTCTGATCCTCCATCCAGAACCGATCCTCGACCAGCGACCGGACCGTCTCGGCGCGCGTCCGCCATTCCTCCGCGCGTCCATCGCCCAGAAGGGCGCCCAGATCGGCCAGGGCCGTCCAGGCGGCGAAGGCGTAGCCCTGGACTTCGAGAAGAGCGACCGGCCCCTTGGGGAAGCGGCCCTGGGCGTCGAAGATGGAATCCTCACTGTCCTTCCAGCCCTGGTTCGACAGCCCGGTCTCGGCGGCGCGGGCATAGTCGATCAGGCCGTCGCCGTTCGAGTCCCCGTAGTCTTTCATCCAGCCTGCTGCCGCGATCAGGTTGGGCCACAGTCTGCGGATGGTCTCCAGATCGCCGGTGCGCCGGGCGTAGGCGCCGGCCAGGGCGATGAACAGGCAGGTGGTGTCCACGCCGCCATAGTAGAGGCCGAATGGAACTTCGCGCAGGGCGCTCATCTCGCCGCCGCGCGTCTCGTGCATAATCTTGCCGGGGGCGGAATCCATGAAGGCGTTGACCTCGGTCGCCTGTCGCGCGGCCAGATAGGTCAGAACGCCCTTGGCCAGGCTGGGGTCGATCCACAGCATCTGCCAGGCGGTGATGATGCCGTCGCGCCCGAACGGCGTCGAGAACCAGGGCACCCCGGCGTAAGGATAGGGGCCGGTCGGCAAGTCGGTGGTCAGCAAGGCCACGTCCGTTCGCGACTGGGTCAGCCAGTCGTTGATGCGAGGGCTGCGGGGCGCCTGCACGCTGGCGCCGCGTCTCAATCGTCTGCGGATGGCCAGACGCGCCTGGACGGCGTTCAAGCGCCACCGGTTCTTGTCCGGCGCGTCGCAGGCGTCGACGCCGCACTCGATATAGAGGTCCAGCTTCTTGCCTTTGGGCAGGCTGAACATGAACTCCGCGCGGTTCGCGCTCAGACGGGCGGGCGGCTCGGAAAAGGACAGGCAACTGGTCCGAACCTTCTGGTCCAGCCCGGTGTAGCGGAAGGTGACGCGGCGCCCGTCCATGACCGGAGCGTGGATCTCGCCGCGTTTCGCCCGGGGCGTGCCGCGCACCTGAAAGATGTCGGCGAAATCGGCCCCGAATTCGAAGGCCAGCGGCAGCAGGATGTCCTCGACCCCGTGGTTGACCATCCGCACCCGCTCGAACAGCCGCTTGTCCCAGAGGAAGCGCCGCCGTTCCAGATGCAGCACCCCGGCCGGGGCCGATCGTCCGCCCATGGGCGGCAGGGGCCGGTTGGTCGAATGGCAGGTGAAGAAGACATTGTCCTCTGTCACGCCGGAGCTTAGCCGCGAGGGCCGCGCTCGCCCCACCGTCAGGACGAAGTGCGACAGCAGTCGCGTGTCCTGATCGAACAGGCCGTCGGCGCCGCTCTTCACATCGCCCCAGTGGTCCGCCACCAGAAAGGTGTCGGCGTCCTTCAACGCCATCAGCGTCTCAAGACCGTCCTGATCGCTCGTGTCGGCGGCCGTGGTCTGGACCGAATAGGCGTCGTCCATCGTCTGTACTCGCTTCGGCGCGGAAGTTCGCTCTGGCGCCCCGTCAGGGGAATGGCCGAGCGGGCGAAGGGTTCAGCCGGAACTCAGCCCAAGGCGGCGAAGCTGCGATCCTCGTCGATGACGCGCGGCGGCCGTCCGCCCAGCATATCGACCGCAAAGGGACGCCGGGCCAAGAGGTCGCCATAGACGTCGAGGTAGCGCCGGGCCATGGCCGTGGCCGAGAACCGCAGATCGAACCGCGCCCGGATCGCCTCGCGGTCGAGCTGATGCGCCTGTCCCGCAGCGGCGACCGCCTGTTCCAGCGTCTCCACCAGAAAACCGGTCGCGCCGTCCTCGATGATCTCCGGCGTCGAGCCGCAGCGGAAGGCCACGACCGGCGTGCCGCAGGCCATGGCCTCGATCATCACCAGCCCAAAGGGTTCGGGCCAGTCGATGGGGAACAGCAGGGCCTCCGCGCCGCCGAGGAAGGCCGACTTCTGGTGGTCGCCGATTTCACCGACGAATTCGATCAGGGGGTTGGCGTCGATCATCGGCTTGATGACCGTCTCCCAATAGGCCTTGTCCGCCGCATCGACCTTGGCCGCGATCTTCAACGGCTTGCCCAGGCGCGTGGCGATCTCGATGGCCCGGTCGGGGCGCTTCTCGGGCGAGATACGGCCCAGGAAGGCGAGGTAGCCCTGAGATTTCGGAGAGAAGCGATAGAGGTCGCCCGGCATCCCGTGATGCACCGTCGCCTTCCAGTTGGCGTGGGGCAGGGGACGGCGCTGATCGTCGGAGATGGAGACCAGTCCGAACTCGCACCAGCGCTCATAGACCTCAGGCAGGTCCTTCAGATCCAGCCTACCGTGCAGGGTGGTGATGGTCTTGTCCGCCAGGTCGCGGAAGAAGGGGAACTGGATGATGTCGGTGTGGAAGTGGATGACGTCAAAGTCGTCGGCGCGGTCCAGAACCTCGGCCAGCATCGTCATGTGCGCCGCCATATCGGACTTGAGCGGCGCGGGGTCCAGCCGGATGGCCTGATCGCGCACAGGAACCAGCCGCGCCCGCGTCTCGGCGTCGGCGCTGGCGAACAGCGTCACTTCGTGGCCCAGATCGACCAAAGCGTCTGTCAGATGGGCGACCACCCGTTCCGTGCCGCCGTAGAGCCGGGGCGGCACCGCCTCATAGAGGGGCGTGACCTGCGCAATCTTCATGACATGACTCCAACGCCCCCGGCGGCGCACTGGAATCCTCAACACAGGTCGATGAACGGCGGTTCCAGCTTGGCCGCAACGATAGTCGTCGGCCAGGCGGGGTCTTGAGTCCTACTGCATCCCGGCGCGGATCTCGGCGCGCAGGGAATCAATGGGGCGCAGGCCCGTATCCGTCTTGAACCGCCAATAGGTCCAGCCGTTGCAGGCCGGGGCGTTTTCCAGCAGGGCGCCCAGCTTGTGGATCGAACCGCTCATGGAGCCGGACACCAGCGAGCCGTCGGCGCGCACGCGGGCCTCATGGTCGCCCTTGGGGCAATACAGCTTGTCGCCGGGGGACAGCAGGCCCGCCTCGACCAGGGCGCCAAACGGCACCTTGACCTCGGCCCGCTTGGAGCCGGTGACGACCAGATCCTCGGGCGCGGTCGGAAGAACGGCCTTGATGCGCTTCTCCGCCACCTTGGCGTAGCCTTCGTCGCGCTCGATGCCGATGAAGCGGCGGCCCAGGCGCTTGGCCGCGGCCCCGGTGGTGCCGGTGCCGAAGAAGGGGTCCAGGATGACGTCGCCGGGACGCGAGGCCGAAAGGATGACCCGGTGCAGCAGGCCCTCGGGCTTCTGCGTCGGATGGGCCTTGTCGCCGTTCTCGTCCTTGATCCGCTCCGCGCCGGTGCAAAGCGCCAGGGTCCAGTCCGAGCGCATCTGGGTGTCTTCGTTGAAGACCTTCATGGCGTCGTAGTTGAAGGTGTAGCGTTTCTGCTCGCGCGACTTGGCGGCCCAGATCAGGGTCTCATGGGCGTTGGTGAAGCGCGTGCCCTTGAAGTTCGGCATCGGGTTGGACTTGCGCCAGATGATGTCGTTCAGCACCCAGAAGCCCAGGTCCTGCATCGCCGAGCCCAGGCGGAAGATGTTGTGATAACTGCCGATGACCCAGAGGCTGCCCTCGTCCTTCAGCACCCGGCGGCACTCGCCCAGCCAGGCGCGGGTGAAGGCGTCGTAGCTGGCGAAGCTGTCGAACTTGTCCCAGTCGTCGTCGACGGCATCGACCTTGGAATTGTCGGGCCGCAGCAGGTCGCCGCCCAGCTGCAGATTATAGGGCGGGTCGGCGAAGACCATGTCCACTGACTTGTCCGGCAGGCCCTTCAGCACCTCGATGCAGTCGCCACGCAGGATGACGTCGGTCTTCAACTCGGACATGGAATAAGCGGCCCCGGACAGATGAGGGCCTTATGGTGAATCCTTACGGTTAAGGCGGAGTAACCAAGATGGTGAAGGTGCGGAGGAAAGGGCGCATCGCCGCCCTTTCCTCCCTCGTCAGGCTCAGGCCAGGATGCGCACCTTGGGTTCGCGGTCCCACTGGCGGGTCGCTGCGGGCTGCATGAAGGCCTTGACGTCCTGCGACAGGTCCACGACCCCGGCGTCCGGCTCGACCCCTGCCTTGTCCAGCAGGGGCTGGGCTTGCGGCGTGTGACCGATCGCCTTCAGGTGTCCGAAGGCGTCCTTGGCGAAGTCGACCGCCGCGCCTTCGCCCAGCAGGGTCTGGCAACCCTGCTCCGACAGGATCAGGGCGACGGCGTCGAACAGCACCGATGGCGCCCCGGCCAACTGGTGATCGGCTTTCAGGGTCGAGCCGTCCTTCAGTTTGGCTCCGCCGACCTTGGGGGCGATGATCTCGACGGCGGCGCCTGCGGCCTTGGCGGCGTCCTGAAGCGCCTTGATGGTCTCGCCGTCCGATCCATCGGCGATCAGGATGCCGATCTTTCGACCCTTCAGGCTGTCGGGATACTTGCCGATGATCCGGAGAGCGGGCGAAGGAGGCAGGTCGATCGGATCGGCGGCTGCGGCCGTCTTTTTAGGCAGGGGAACGCCCAGGCCGTCCGCGACCCGCTTGGCCAGAGCCTCATCGACATTGCGAAGATTGCCCATCATCCGCTCGCGCACGTGGTCCAGCGAAACCTTGGACAGTTCGAACACGATCGCCGAGGCCAGGTGGGCCTGCTCCGGCGCCTCCAGGCTGTGGAAGAAGAGGCGTGCCTGGCTGTAATGATCGGCGAAGCTTTCGGACCGCAACCTCACCTTCTCCTGCTCCATCGGTTCGCGGAAGCTGGTGAAGCCCCCTTGGGCGTCTGCACGCGGTCCGCCGTCCTCGCCCGCCTGGGCCAGGCTGTTGGGCTCGTAGTTGGCGCGGCCGGTGAAGACCTGGGTCTGCATATGGCCGTCGCGCTGGAAGTTCTGGAACGGGCAGCCCTTGGCCTGGTTGATGGGAATCTGGTGGAAATTGACTGTGCCCAGCCGTGAAAGCTGCGTGTCCTGGTAGGAGAACAGCCGGCCCTGCAACAACGGGTCGTTCGAGAAGTCGATCCCCGGCACGATATTGGTCGGCAGGAAGGCCGCCTGCTCCGTTTCGGCAAAGAAGTTGTCCGGATTTCTGTTCAGGGTCATCTTGCCGACAACCCTCAGAGGATGGACCTCTTCCGGGATCAGCTTGGTGGCGTCCAGAATGTCGAAGGGCAGGGCGTCCGCTTCGTCCTGCGACAGAATCTGTACGGCGAATTCCCACTCGGGAAAGTCACCCTTGTCGATGGCGTCGAACAGGTCGCGGCGATGGAAGTCGGGGTCTGCGCCGGCGATCTTGACCGCCTCGTCCCAGCAGGTTGACTGGGCGCCCAGCTTGGGCCGCCAGTGGAACTTGACGAAGTGAGCCTCGCCCTTGGCGTTGATCAGACGGAAGGTGTTGACGCCGAATCCTTCGATCATCCGCAGCGAACGGGGTATGGCGCGGTCGGACATGGCCCACATCACCATGTGGGTGCTCTCGGGCATCAGGCCGATGAAGTCCCAGAAGGTGTCGTGCGCGCTGGCGGCTTGGGGGTAGCCGCGGTCCGCCTCCATCTTGACGGCATGAATCAGGTCCGGGAACTTGATGGCGTCCTGGATGAAGAAGACCGGAATGTTGTTTCCAACCAGGTCCCAGTTGCCTTCTCGGGTGTAGAACTTGACGGCGAAGCCGCGCACGTCGCGCGGCGTGTCCACAGATCCTGCCCCGCCGGCGACGGTGGAAAACCGGGTGAAGACCTCGGTCTTTTCGCCAACCTCGGTCAGCACCCGCGCTGTGGTGTAGTCGGCCAGGCTCTCGGTCAGTTCAAAGACGCCGTGCGCCGCCGAGCCCCGGGCATGAACGATGCGCTCCGGGATGCGCTCGTGGTCGAAGTGCTGAATTTTCTCGCGCAGAATGAAGTCTTCGAGCAGCGTCGGCCCGCGAGGCCCGCCTTTAAGCGAGTTCTGATTGTCGCTGACAGGCGTCCCATGATTGGTCGTCAGGCGCGCCTCCGGGGTCGAGGCCTGCTGATGCAGCTCACCGCCATTGCCGATTTCATCTTTGGTGTCGGGTGTCTTGGCCAAGGTAGGGCTCCTGTTGGATGCGGGCTTCCCTGACCGAACGCCGCTGGGGGATTTTGGTCGTCTCCTGACGAGGCGATTTACATAAAAGTCATCTGTGAGCGGTCAGGCGTCTTCGCAGTTGATGGTCGCGGGGCTATGAGGCGGGGATGATCGCACGCCTTCGTCCCGTTCCGTTCGCCCTCGGGCCTGTCCACTTCGTCGGTATCGGCGGCATCGGCATGAGCGGCATCGCCGAGATCATGCTGAAGATCGGCTATCAGGTGTCCGGCTCGGACGCCAAGGTCAGCGCCAATACGGAGCGGCTGGAGCGTCTGGGCGCTCGCATCTACATCGGCCATGACGCCGCGCACGTGACCGAGGGCGTCTCGGCGGTGGTCTATTCCACGGCGGTCAAGGCGGCGAACCCCGAACTGGTCGTAGCGCGCGAGCGCCGCATTCCTCTGGTCCGCCGGGCCGAGATGCTGGCCGAGCTGATGCGTCTGCAATTCTCGATCGGCGTCGGCGGCACCCACGGCAAGACCACGACGACCTCTATGGTCGCGGCCCTGCTGGATGCGGCGGGGCTGGACCCCACGGTGGTCAACGGCGGCATCATCAACGCCTATGGCACCAACGCCAAGGTGGGCGAGGGCGACTGGATCGTGGTCGAGGCCGACGAGAGCGACGGCAGCTTCCTGCGCCTGAAATGCACCGTGGCCATCATCACCAATATCGACCCGGAACACCTGGACCACTACGGCGACTTCGACGCGGTCAAGAAGGCCTTCTGCCACTTCATCGAGGACATTCCCTTCTACGGCTTCGGCGTGGTCTGTCTGGACCACCCGGAGGTGCAGAAGCTGGCGGCCCAGATCGATAACCGTCGTCTGGTCACCTACGGCCTGAATCCCCAGGCCATGGTCCGCGCCGACAACGTGCAGATGTCGCCCGACGGGGCCCGCTTCGACGTGGTGGTGCAGGGTCAGGGCCCGGCCGGGCTGGACGAGACGACGCGGATCGAGGGCCTCTATCTGCCCATGGCGGGCTGGCACAATGTCTCAAACTCGCTGGCGGCTATCGCTGTGGCCCGCGAACTGGGCGTGGATGACGACGCCCTGCGCGCCGGTCTGGCGGGCTTTGGCGGGGTCAAGCGCCGCTTCACCACTACGGGCGTGGTCGGCGGCGTGCGCGTCATCGACGACTACGGCCACCACCCGGTCGAGATCGCCGCCGTGCTCAAGGCCGCGCGTCAGGTGGTCCAGTCGGCGGACAATCCCGGCCGCGTCATCGCCGTGGTCCAGCCGCACCGCTACACCCGCCTGCGCGACCTGATGGAGGAGTTCTCGACCTGCTTCTCGGACGCCGACGCCGTTCTGGTCGCCGACGTCTATCCGGCGGGCGAACAGCCGATCGAGGGCGTAGACAAGCACGCCCTGGCCGACGGCATCCGCCGCTATGGCCACCGCCATGTCTCCGCCCTTGAAAACGCCGCCGTCCTGCCGCGCGTCATCAAGGATGAAGCCAAGTCCGGCGATCTGGTCGTCCTCTTGGGCGCCGGCGACATCACCAGCTGGGCCTACGCCCTGCCAGCGCAGCTGGAGGCTCTGGGCTAAGAGCTTCACGACGAAGCTTTGCCGCCCTACATCGGACTGAACGCCAAACGGCTGGATGCAGCCAAAGCACTGGATCCCGGCGTCCGCCGGGATGAGCGGAAATAATGATGTCCTGGACTGACACCCTCCCCACCGTGCGTGGCAAGCTGCTGCTGAACGAGCCGCTGGGCCCCTACACCTGGTTCCGCGTCGGCGGGGCGTCGGACGTCCTGTTCATTCCGGCGGACGCGGACGATCTGGCCGACTTTCTCAAGGCCCTGCCCGAAAGCGTGCCCGTCACCATCATCGGCGTCGGCTCCAACCTGATCGTCCGCGACGGCGGGGTCGAGGGCGTGGTGATCCGTCTCGCGGGCCGGGCCTTCGCCTCCATCACGACCGAGGGCGAGACCATCACCGTCGGTGCGGGCGCGCTGGATTCCATGGTGGCCAAAGCAACCGCAAAAGCGGGCATCGCCGGGCTGGAATTCTACGCCGGCATCCCCGGCACCATCGGCG
>CAYWDO010000035.1:0-4408 GCA_964456995.1 uncultured Brevundimonas sp. | reverse complement strand
TTCTACGCCGGCATCCCCGGCACCATCGGCGGCGCCCTGACCATGAACGCCGGCTGCTATGGCGCGGAAACCAAGGACGTTCTGGTCTCGGCCTGGGGGCTAAACCGTCAGGGTCAGCGGATCGAGCTGGCGCTGGCCGACTTCGGCTACACCTACCGCCACTCCAACGCCCCGGCCGACATCATCTGGATGGAGGCGACCTATCGCGGCGCGCCCGACGCGCCCGAGGCCGTCGCCGCCCGCATCCACGAGATCACCAGCCGCCGCGAAACAACTCAGCCGATCCGCGAAAAAACCGGCGGCTCGACCTTCAAGAACCCCGAGGGGCATTCCTCGTGGAAGCTGGTCGACGAGGCGGGCTGGCGCGGCAAGCTGCACGCTGAAACCGGGGGAGGCGCCAAGTTCAGCGAACTGCACTCAAACTTCATGATCAACCCGGGCGAAGCCACAGCGGCAGACATCGAAGGTCTGGGCGAAGCCGTCCGCGCCGACGTGTTGGCGAAGACCGGCGTTCAGCTGGACTGGGAAATCAAGCGCATCGGCCGTCCCTAACCCTCTCCCGACGGGAGAGGGCTTGAGCGCACGAGAGCCCAAGGCGATCGTTCTTGCGCGAAAGGGTGAGGGTCTGAGGGTTGTGTCGGCTTCAGCCGTCGCACGGCGGCTTGCGCCGACGGTCGCCGGCAACCCTCACCCTTTCGCCTTGCCAATCGCTGCGCTCCCGGAGGCTCAAGCCCTCTCCCATCGGGAGAGGGGTCTTCCGGCAGGGTCACAAATTCCCCTCCGCCCCCGCTATCGTTTCCAACCGGTTAACCGTATTCAGGGCATAGGGGCGGGCTAGTAGTCGGATCGTCCCATGCGCGCGCCCCTGAACACTCTTCACGTCGCTGTCCTGATGGGCGGCCTGTCGTCGGAACGCGAGGTCTCGCTGTCCTCCGGTCGCGGCTGCGCCGACGCCCTGGAGGGGCAGGTCGCCAAGGTCACGCGCGTCGACGCCGGTCGCGATCTGGCCCAGGTGCTCACCGCCCTGAAACCCGACGTCGTCTTCAACGCCCTGCACGGCGAATGGGGCGAGGACGGTTGCGTCCAGGGCATTCTCGAGACCCTGCGCATCCCCTACACCCACTCTGGCGTCCTGGCCTCGGCCCTGGCGATGGACAAGGACAAGTCCAAGGCCGTGCTGCGGGCGGCCGGCGTGGTCGTCCCCGGCGGCGGCCTGTTCGACCGCAAGGCGGTGGCCGCAGGCCACGTCATCGCGCCCCCCTATGTCATCAAGCCGAACGCCGAGGGCTCCTCGGTCGGCGTCTATGTCATCCAGCCCGGCGATGCGCCCTGCGCCATCGTCGGCGACGACAGCTGGACCTATGGCGACCTGGTCATGGTCGAGCCCTTCATCGCGGGCAAGGAACTGGCCGTCACGGTTCTGGGCGAGGCCGCCGGCCCGCGCGCCCTGACCGTGACCGACATCACCCCGACCAAGGGTTTCTACGACTATGAGGCCAAGTATGCGCCGGGCGGCTCCAAGCACGTCCTGCCCGCCGAACTGCCCGCCCACGTCTTTGACAAGGCTTTACGTCAGTCCGAGCTGGCCCACACGGCCATGGGCTGTCGCGGCGTGTCCCGATCCGACTTCCGTTATGACGATGTTAACGACGTTCTCGTTCTTCTGGAGGTCAACACCCAGCCCGGCATGACGCCGACCTCGCTCAGTCCCGAGCAGGCGGCCTATGTCGGGATGGCGTATCGTGATCTGGTTCGGTGGATGGTGGAGGACGCCTCATGCCCGCGGTAGTGCGTGGCGGTCGGCGACAGGGTTCGACAAAAGGCAAGGGGCAGGGGTCCCGCAAGGCGCCGGCCACGCCGGGCAAGGTCGCCGCCATCGGTCGGCTGGACCTGTCGCCGCGCGCCGTTCTGATCTCCATCGTCGCGGGCGTCGTCGTGCTGGGCGGGGTTCTGGCCACCGGCGCGCGCGCCGAGCGCATCTCCAACTCGGTCTCCAACAAGTTCGACAGCGTCACCTCGGGCATGGGCCTGAAGGTCAGGCAGGTCCACGTCACCGGCGCCTCGCCTGAGGCCCGCGCCGCGATCCAGCAGGCCGTCGGCGTCCGCGCCGATCAGCCCATCGTCAGCCTTGACCTCAACGCCGTGCGCGACCGGGTCCAGGCCGTGGGCTGGGTCAAGGAGGCGCGCGTGGTGCGCCTGTTGCCCGACACCCTGATCGTCGACGTCAGGGAACACGACCGCCTGGCCGTCTGGCAGACCGGCGGCCACGCCTATGTCATCGACAGCAGCGGCAAGGTCATTCCGGGCGCCGACGCCGGTCGCTATCCCAAGCTGCCGCTGGTCGTCGGCAAGGGCGCCGATCAGACCGCGTCCGAGATCCTGCCGCTTCTGGCCCAGCGCCCGCGCCTGATGGCCCGCATCGAGGCCCTGGTCCGGGTGGACGAGCGCCGCTGGGATCTGCGCCTCAAGGACGGCAGCCTGATCCAGCTGCCCGCCGTCGATCAGGACAGCGCTCTGATCCGCCTCGACGCGCTGGACCAGCGCGAACGCCTTCTCGATCTGGGCTTCGCCCGGGTCGATCTCCGCACGCCCGAGGAGGTCGCCGTCCGGCCCTCCGAAGGCGCCGTCTGAACCGAATATCCAGGACACGATCATCATGGCCGGACGCAGCCGAGACACGAACACGGATCAAGCCAAGGGCGCCCCGCGCGCTCCGGCCGTGGCCGCGCTCGACCTGGGCCAGTCCAAGGTCGCCTGCTTCATCATGAAGCCCGAGGGCGTGCGCCACGCCGACCGCACCATCCGCGTCGCCGGGGCCAGCCACGTCCAGTCGCGCGGCGTGCGCGGCGGGGCCATCGTCAACATGGATGAAGCCGCCCAGGCCATCGGCCACGCGGTCGAGCGCGCCGAACGCGCCGCCGGCTCGCCCGTCTCCGGCGTCATCGTCACCACGGCCATCGGCCAGATGGCCAGCCACCGCGTCCAGGCCCGTGTCTCGCTCGGCGCCCATCCGATCAGCGACGGCGATCTGGCCCGCGCCATCGGCATGGCCCTGGCCCAGATCCGCCTGCCCAACCGTCGCCCGATCCACGTCCTGCCCATCGCCTGGTCGGTGGACGGGGCGCGCGGCGTCCATGATCCGCGCTCGATGCGCGGCGGCTCGCTGGGGCTGGACCTGCTGGTCGTCTCCATGTCCGAAGGCTCATTCGGCGCCCTCAGCCACTGCCTCGAACTGGCTCACCTTGATCTGCAAGGCGTCGCCGCCGCCCCCGTCGTCTCCTCGCTCGCCGCGCTGGAAGAGGACGAGATGGAGTTGGGCAGCGTCTGCATCGACATGGGCGGAGGCTCGACCTCGGCGGCCGTCTGGGGCGGGCGGTCCTTGCTCCACATCGAATCGCTGAACGTCGGCGGCGATCACGTCACCGCCGACATCGCGCGCGGCCTGTCGACCTCCAAGGTCGGCGCCGAGCGCCTGAAGACTCTGCACGGCTCGGCCATGGCCAGCGCCAACGAAGACCGCGAGATGCTGGAGGCTCCGCCGCGCGGCGAGGACCCGTCCGCCGGCCCCGTCATCGTCCCGCGCGCCATGCTCAAGACCGTCATCGCCCCGCGCGTCGAGGAAACCCTCGAACTGCTGCGCGATCGGCTCAAGCACGCCGGCGTCGGCATGGACCCGGGCGCGGGCATCGTCCTGACCGGCGGCGCCAGCCAGCTGAACGGCGTGCGCGAACTGGCCGTGCGCGTCTTCGACCGCCCGGTCCGCCTGGGCAAGCCGCAACGCGCCCCCCACCTGGCCGACGCCGCCTCTGGCCCGGCCTTCTGCTCGGCCTCCGGCGTCCTGCTGCGCGCCGCCTACGGCCCGCGCGAGGCCGTCTCGGCCCGCAAGCTGATGTCTCGTCAAATCACCGCCGCCGACGCCCCCAAAGTCCACCGCGGCGGCATGGTCGCCCGCGCCGCTGGCTGGCTGCGCGACAACCTGTAGCAGGCGTAGCTGGCGGCCCGTAGCGAAATGCGGGCAAGTTATTGCCTCATTCGGCGACACGTCGTGATGCGATAACGTGCATAAAATCGAAGAATTACGCCCCAATGAGCAAAATTTCTCGCTCTGAGCGTGATTTGTGGAATGACTTGCGATCGCGGAACGCTCGTCGGTCATGTGTGACCGGACTGTGGCCTCATTGTTACAGGTCTGACGCGTGATGGCCTGATTTGGGTCACAAACCTTGTTCGCTGGGCGTTTTCGATTAGACGGGACCATCTGACATACGGGTCGCCTTGCGCGATTCCGCTGTGCTGTAGTTCAAACCAGGTTGGGGCCCCTCCACATGCACTTGAAGCGCAACTATCTTTTCGGGACGACGATCCTCGCCGGCGTCATCGCCGTTTCGGCTCCGGCCTTCGCCCAGAC
>CAYWDO010000034.1:3056-21330 GCA_964456995.1 uncultured Brevundimonas sp. | reverse complement strand
GGCGCCGAGGCGACCATCGCCCTGGTGGTGCCGCGTCCGCAGGGGCGCGAAGGGCGCCTCAGCGATCCCTTCTTCCTGGAGCTGCTGGCCGGGGTGGGCGAGGCGGCGCGCGAGCGCGGCTGCGACCTGATCATGAGCCATCTGGCGCCCGCGACCTATGAAGATGTGGCCGCCGCCATGACCACCAGCCGCGCGGACGGCGTCATCTTTCTGGGCCAGAGCACCCTGCACGCCGCCTTCAACCGTCTGGTCGAGACCGAGGCGCGCTTCGTCGTCTGGGGCGCCGAACTGCCGGATCAGCTCTATTGCTCGATCGGCTCGGACAATATCAACGGCGGGCGCCGGGCGACCCTGCATCTGGCCCGGCTGGGGCGAAAACGCATCGTCTTCCTGGGCGACCTGGATCCGCCCGAGGCCATGCAGCGCCATCGCGGCTATCTGGATGCGCTCAACAGCTTCGGTCTGGGCGTGGACCCGGACCTGATCGTCGACGCCCATTTCGAAGTCGAATCGGCCGAGGCCTCGGTCGAGGCCCTGATCCGGCGCGGCGTCGAATTCGATGGCGTGGTCTGCGCCAGCGACCAGATCGCCCTGGGCGCCGTGCGCGCCCTGATCCATGCGGGGCGCAGCGTGCCGGGCGACGTCTCGGTCATCGGCTTCGATAACGTGCCCTTCAGCCGCTATTCCAGCCCGGCCCTCAGCACCATTGCCCAGGACACGATGAAGGCTGGCCGCCTGATGGTGTCCAAGCTGCTGGACCACGGCGGCGACGCCGCCGGCCGTTCCGAGCGCGTGCCCACCGACCTCATCGTGCGCGAGAGCTGCGGCGGCTGACGGCACCTCAGCCGGCCTCTTTGCGCAGCAGGACGCCGCCCAGCGGCGGCAGAACGCCAGCCTCACCCAGGTTGACGCTGTCGATGACGGCATAGCCCTCGGGCGCGGTCCATCCTTGAGCCTCATGCCCCAGGTTGAAGGCCGCCAGCAGGGCCTCGCCGCCGCCCTCGCGGGTGAAGGTCAGGACCTGCGCGGTGGTCTGCACATTCATCTCGCCGACGCGCAGGGCCGGATGGGCGCGGCGCAGGGCCAGGATGCGGCGCGTGGCGTTCAGCATCGACCTGGGGTCGGCGTCCTGAACATCGACCGCCAGGCCAGGGTGGCGCGCGTCCACCGGCAGCCAGGGCTCGACAGATGAGAACCCGGCGAAGGGGGCGTCGGCCGTCCACGGCATCGGGGTGCGGGCGCCGTCGCGGCCCAGGGTCTGCGGCCAGTTGGCGATGGCCTCTGGATCGACCAGGCGTTCGAACGGCACCTCACCCTGAGGCAGGCCCAGCTCCTCGCCGTAATAGACGAAGACATTGCCGCGCAGGCTGACCAGCAGCAGCATCAGCATCTCGGCCAGTTGGCGCTCGTCGCGGCCCTCGGCCCAGCGCGAGATGGCGCGCGGCGCGTCGTGGTTGGAGAAGGTCCAGGACGGCCAGCCCTCGCCCTGGTCGCCCGGCCACATGGCCGCGCCTGTCTTCACCAGATCAGCGAACATCCGCTCGGCGTAGAGGTAGAGGAAGCCGTAGGCGCTGTGCAGATGGCGGTCGTCGGCGGTGTATTCCTTCATCTCGCGGTCGGCGTGGTCGCCGCCGACCTCGGCCACGGTGAAACGCCCGTCGCCATAGCTGTCGGTCAGGGCCCGGACCCGCGCCAGGAAGGGGGCGATGTCGGCGTGGGACTGGTTGTAGATCTTGTCCTGGAAGTCGAACGGCCGGGTGCGCTTGCCGCCCGCCGGGAAGGCCGGATTGTCCTTCAGCGACGGGTCGTTGATCATGAAGTTGATGGCGTCCAGGCGGAAGCCGTCCACCCCCCGATCCAGCCAGAACTTGCCGGCGGCCAGCAGGGCGTCCTGCACCGCCGGATTGCGGCCGTTCAGCTGCGGCTGCTCGGGCAGGAAGTTGTGCTGGTAATACTGGCCGCGCCGCGCGTCCCAGGTCCAGCCCGGTCCGCCGAAGACGGACTGCCAGTTGTTGGGCGGCGAGCCGTCGGCCTTGGCGTCGGCCCAGACATACCAGTCGGCGTAAGGATTGGTGCGGTCCTGCCGGCTGGCCTTGAACCAGTCATGCTGGTCCGAGGTGTGCGACCATACCTGATCGACGATGATCTTCAGCCCCAGGCCGTGGGCCTTTTCCACCAGCCGGTCGAAGTCAGCCAGGGTGCCGAAGACGGGATCGACGTCGCAATAGTCGGCCACGTCATAGCCGAAGTCCTTCATCGGCGAGGTGTAGAAGGGCGAGATCCACACCGCGTCCACGCCCAGAGAGGCGATGTGATCGAGGTGCGCCGTGACGCCGTTCAGGTCGCCGACGCCGTCGCCGTTGCTGTCGGCGAAGCTGCGCGGATAGACCTGATAGACGACGGCGCCGCGCCACCATTCCTGATGGGCCGGATCGAGTTGAGGCGCAGGCGCGGAAACGACGGGGAGGGTCGCAAGGGTCACGGGGCAGGGCTTTCGGAAACGCAGATCAGGTAGTCGAACGGCGGCACGGTCACGCGAACCGCGCCCGGCGCAGCGGAGGCTGTGGGGCAGGCGCCCCGGCTGGCGGTCCAGCGGGTCGAGGCCGGATCGACCATGACATTGGCCGTCAGGGGCGTGCTTCCGGTGTTGAACACCACCAGGGTCTCGCCGGCCTGGTCGGGCAGGGCGCGGGTGAAGGCGAACAGGCCGGGGGCTTCGGCTGCGGCGCGCACGGTCTGCAGGCCGCGACGCAGGGCCGGGTCGGCGGCGCGCAGCCGCGCCATCTCGGCGATGGCCTTGTAGAGCGGGGCCTCGCGGTCATAGGGATCGCGCAGGCCGCCGATGCGCTGTTCGGTGCGGTAGGTCTCGACCTGACCGTCCCACATATCCTGACGCCCGCCGCCGTAGCCGCCGCCGCCGGCGAAGCCCTGTTCGTCGCCGTAATAGAGGGTCGGCACGCCCCGGCTGAACATCATCAGGGCGTGGGCCAGGGTGGTGCGGGCCAGCAGTTCGTCGTCCGACGCCTTCGGGTGGGCCTTCAGCACGAAGCCGCCGATGCGGCCCATGTCGTGGTTGCCGAGGAAGGTCGGCAGTTGCAGCGCGGCCTCGGCCCCGCCTTCATACAGGGTGTCGGCGGCGAACAGCTTGGCCAGGGCGTCGGGCGCCTTGGCGCCATTGGCCACGTCGGTCGCGACGGACTGGAAGGCGAAGTCGAGCACGGCCGGCAGCTTGTCCACCCGCGTATGCTGGGCCAGGGCGGCGGGGTCGTGGTCATAGACCTCGCCGAAGATGTGGAAGTTGGGAATGCCGCGCGCCTTGGCCCGCTCCATGATGGCGGGGACGAAGGCCTGCCAGAACTCGGGATTGACGTGCTTGGCGGTGTCGATGCGGAAGCCGTCGATGCCGTAGTCGTCGATCCAGTCGCCGAAGATCTCGATCATGCCCTGAACCACGCGCGGGTTCTCGGTGAACAGGTCGTCCAGCCCGGCGAAGTCGCCGCGGGTCGAGCTTTCGCCCCGGAAGGTCGAGTCGCCCCGGTTGTGATAGAGCAGGGGATCGTTCAGCCAGGCGGGGACCTTCACCGTCTCCTCGCCCGCCGGGATGTAGGGCGTATAGGCCCAGGTCGGGTCGGTCAGCCGGGCGAAGTCCGCCGCATCCCCGTCGCCCCGGAAGCCGTCGTTGATCGCCGCCCCGTCCGCCCCGCCGCGACGGGTGTAGGGATAGTCCGCGACCGAGCGATAGGCGCAGTCGTTCTGAGGGCATTCGCGATACTGGATCACGTCGGCGGTGTGGTTGGTGACGATGTCCAGATAGACCTTCATGCCGCGCGCATGGGCCGCCTCGACCAGGGCCTTCATCGCTTCGGGCTCGCCGAAATGCGGGTCGGGGCGGGTGAAGTCGGTGATCCAGTAGCCGTGGAAGCCGGCCATGGGACGCCCCACCGTCGGCTGCACCGGCTTGTTCTTGAAGATGGGCGCCATCCAGATGGCCGTCGCGCCCAGGCCCTGAATATAGTCCAGGCGCTCGATCACCCCGGCCAGATCGCCGCCGTGATAGAATTCGGGATTTGACGGGTCAAAGCCGCTGACTAGCCGGTCGGCTGCATAGCCGCCGTGGTCGTTGCCCGCGTCGCCGTTGGCGAACCGGTCGGGCAGCAGGAAGTAGATGACCTCGTCCTGGGGCGGGCGCTGGCGCAGGGCCTCGGTCGTAGCGGGCGTCTGGGCTGATGCGGCTCCGGCGACCAGCAGGCTGAGGCCGGACACGGCTCCGAGCAGAGCGTTCCAGCGGCGTGGCGTCCTGGGCATCCAACCCTCCCTGTCCTGTCTTTTCGATACGATGCCGAAAAGATCGATTTGCAAGTTTTTGCAGCGACGGATCGGCCTGTCAACTGCGGCGGTTGAGCCGTTTGTCGGCCAGAAACGCCCTGTTGCACTGCAATATATGCCCGTTTCATCGGTGTTTGGGGTGAACATGCCTCCGCCCTAAACATTACCGGCTTGCAAGGTTGTCATAGATTTGCATAAGTTTGCGCCAGATCGCTTCGTCAGAGAGCGACATTCATGGGAGGATGACGATGAATCCTGGCTTCACCCGGCGTGCGCGCCTCATGACCGGCGGCGCCTTGGGCGTCGCCATGGCTGTTGCTCTGGCGGGGGGCGTTCAGGCGCAGACCGTGCCGGAGACCGATCAGGCGACCCAGGTCGACGAGATCGTCGTCACCGGCATCCGCCGCTCGATCGAGGCCTCGATCTCGGCCAAGGCCAACAACACCTCGATCGTCGAAGTGATTTCGGCTGAAGACATCGGCAAGCTGCCCGACGTGTCGATCGCCGAATCCCTGGCCCGCCTGCCCGGCGTGACCATGCAGCGCCTCGACGGCCGCAGCCAGGCCATCTCGATTCGCGGCCTCGGCCCCGACTTCACCACCGCCCTGCTCAACGGTCGCGAACTGGTCACCACCGGCGACAACCGCGGCGTCGAGTTCGACCAGTTCCCGTCGGAACTGCTGTCCAGCGTGGTCGTCTACAAGACCCCGGATTCGTCCCTGATCGGTCAGGGCCTGGGCGGCACCGTCGATCTGCGCACCATCCGTCCGCTGGCCTACGGCCGTCAGGCGATGGCCGCCAACTATCGTCATGAATGGAACGACATCGGCGCCCTGAACTCGGGCACGACCGACAAGGGCGATCGCTTCACCCTGTCCTATATCGACCAGTTTGCGGACGGCACCATCGGCCTGGCCCTGGGCTACGCCCATATGTCGTCGCCCTATCAGTCGGAGCGCTTCAACGCCTGGGGCTATCCCAACCACACCGACGGCAACCTGCTGACCGGCGGGGTCAAACCCTATGTCATGTCGTCGGAGCTGGAACGCGACGGCTATATGGGCGTGCTGGAATGGCAGCCGAACGACCGCTTCCATTCGACCATCGACGCCTTCTATTCCGAGTTCAAGAACACCCAGGTCCTGCGCGGCATCGAGTTCCCGCTGGCCTGGGGCGGTCTGGCTGAAAGCCCCGGCCGCAGCGACACGGTTCTGGGCGGTTGCCAGATCACCAACAATGTCGCGACGCCCAACGTCTGCCGTCCCGGCCCGTCGCTGCGTCCCGGCTACACCGTCGAGGACGGCCTGATCGTCGCCGGCACCTGGGACAACATCAAGGGCGTCGTCCGCAACGACCTGAACAAGCGCGAAAGCAACATCACGGCCATCGGCTGGAACACCGAGTTCGTGGCCAGCGACGACTGGTCGCTGAACCTCGACGTCAGCTATTCCAAGGTCGAGCGCAACGACATCATCCTGGAAACCAACGCCGGCACCGGCCGCAACATCAACGGCGCGCTGGACAGCCTGGGCTTCGAGCTGACCGACGACGGCGTGACCCGCTTCACCAGCCTGCTGAACTACGCCGATCCGAACCTGATCAAGGTCACCAGCCCGCAAGGCTGGGGCGGCGACGTGATCCCGGAAGGCCAGGCGGGGTACATGAACACCCCGTCCATCGAGGACGAGCTGAAGGCCGTGCGTTTGAGCGCCACTCGTCAGCTGCACCAGAGCCCGTTCAAGTCGATCGATTTCGGCTTCAACTATTCGGAACGCGAGAAGAGCTTCGTCAACGACCAGTTCTATCTGGGCGTCCCCGGCGGCGGCGATCTGACGGTTCCGGCCGGACTGCTGCTGGCCCCGACCGACCTGGGCTACCTCGGCATCTCCCAGGTGCTGAGCTATGACGCCCTGGGCCTGGTCAACAGCGGCGCGCTGAACCTGATCCGCAACCCGAACGCCGACGTGCTGGCGGGCAACTGGGACGTGACCGAGAAGGTCTCGACCTCCTACATCCGCGCCAACATCGACCATAACCTGTTCGGGCGGCGCCTGACCGGCAACGTCGGCGTCCAGGCCGTCTATACGGATCAAAGCTCCAACGGCTTCTCGGCGCGTCAGACCGCGCCGGGCGTGGCGGAAACCATCGCCGTGTCGGGCGGCAAGGACTATCTGGAGATCCTGCCCAGCTCGAACTTCATCCTGGAAGTCGCCGACGACGCCTTCCTGCGCTTTGCGGCGGCCCGCACACTGGCCCGTCCGCGCATGGACGACATGCGTGCTTCGCGGAACTATTCCTTCGACGTGGGCAAGAACGTCGCGGGCGCCACACCGGACCAGAATTCGCCGTGGAGCGCCTCGGGCGGCAACCCGCTGCTGACGCCCTATATCGCCGACGTCGCCGACATCTCGTTCGAGAAGTATTTCGCCAACCGCAAGGGCTATGTCTCGATCGCGGCCTTCTACAAGCATCTCGAAAGCTACGTTTACAACCACGACCAGATCTTCGACTTCACCGGCTATCCGACCGGCGGCGTCACGCCCGTGATCGACCAGGGCAAGTCCTCGGCGCCCGATAACGGCGAAGGCGGCTGGATCAAGGGGATCGAGTTCTCGGTCTCGGCCCCGTTCGACATCTTCCATCCGGCGCTGGAAGGCTTCGGCGCCATGTTCAGCGCCTCGATGACGGACAGCGAGGTCCAGCCCGATCCGACCCAGGCCCCGACCACCATGCCGGGCCTGTCGGAAGACGTGATCAACGGCACCGTCTATTACGAGCGCTTCGGCTTCCAGGGCCGGGTCTCGGCCCGCTATCGCTCGGACTACCTGGGCGAGGTCGCCGGCTTCGGCAACGGCCGCACCCTGCGCTCGGTGGCGGCGGAAACCGTCGTCGACGCCCAGATCGGCTACGAGTTCCAGTCCGGTCTGCTGGAAGGCCTGTCGGTCCTGGCCCAGGTCAACAACCTGACCGACGAGCCGTTCAAGACCTTCCAGAACGGTGATGAGCGCCAGACCATCGACTATCAGCACTATGGCCGCACCTTTGCGGTCGGTCTGAACTACCGCTTCTGAAACCCTCTCTTCTGAGCCGACTGGGGGCCGTGTCTTTCGAGGCCGGCCCCCTCTTTTTTTGCTCGGATTTCTAACCGTGCGGTCCGCCTCTGGACGGCGCCGCCTCCTGCCTAGACAATCCATAGCTATCGCCGCGCTCGTCGCGGTCCTTCGGGAGCGATCATGAGCCAGCCTCAAACTCAGACGGGGGCCGCCGCGCGCGGCACGGGCCTCGCCTTCGCCTATGTCACCAGCCTCTTCTTCGCCTGGGGCTTCGCCACCTCGCTGATCGATCCGCTGATCGCAGCGGTGAAGGGGGTGTTCGAGCTCAGCTTCACCGAAGCCCTGCTGACTCAGTTCGCCTGGTTCACCGCCTATGGGGTCGTGTCCCTGCCGGCCGCCGCCGTTCTGGCGCGGCTGGGCTACGCCAAGTCCATCGCCGGCGCCCTGGGCGTCATGGTGCTGGGCGCGCTGATCGTGCCCGTCTCGACCTTCCTCGACTTCTATCCCGGCGTGCTTCTGGCCCTGTTCGTCATCGCGGCGGGGGTGACCCTGTTGCAGGTGGCGGCCAATCCGCTGGCGGCCTCGCTGGGGTCCAGCCGCAGCTCGCACTTCCGTCTGGTCTTTTCCCAGGCCTTCAACGCGCTCGGCACCGTGGTCGGGCCTCTGCTGGGCGCCTCGATCATGCTGTCGGGCGGCATCTTCGTCGCGGGCGGGGTCACGGTTCTGGCCTCGCCGACGGCGGTCATCCTGATCGCCCTGGGCGTGGTCGCGGGCCTGATCGCGGGCGCTCTGATCGGCGCCCTGCGTCGCGACCTGCGCAAGTGGGTGGTGGTCGGCGCCGCCATTGGTCTGGCCGTGGGCTGGATCGTCTTCCTGCACAACTATCTAGGCGGGATGCAGGGCCATTCCGGCGGCCTGTCGCAAGCGGCCGGCGCGTCGAGCACCCCGGTCATGGACAGCGCCGCGCGCGCCCACACCCTGCGCAACATCGACATGGTCTTCTTCGGCCTGGCCGTCCTGTTCGGTCTTCTGGGCCTGTTCATCTGGAGCGTCCGTCGCACCCTGACCGTCGCCAGCGGCGAGACGGACGCGCCGCAGACCGCCGAGAAGCGCGCATCGCCGCTGGAGGCGCTGAAGTCGCGCTGGGCCATCTTCGGCGCCCTGGCCATCTTCATCTACGTCGGGTCGGAAGTGACCATCGGCAGCCTGATGACCAACTTCCTGCATGACGAGGGGGTGATGGGCCTGCCGATCCATGACGCCGGGCGTCTGGTGGCCCTCTATTGGGCCGGCGCCCTGGCGGGACGGTTCGCGGGCAGCGCCCTGCTGACGCGCGTGCCGGCGGCCTGGGTTCTGACCGGCTGCACCGTGGTCGCCGCCGTCCTCTGCGGGGTCGTGACCCAGATGCACGGGGCGGACGCCGCCTTCGCCGCCCTGTCCATCGGCCTGTTCAACTCCATCATGTTCCCGTCGATCTTCACCCTGACGCTGGAGCGGTCGTCGGCCTCGGCGCCGGCGACGTCGGGTCTGCTGGTCTGCGGTATCATCGGCGGGGCGATCCTGCCCCTGATCGCCGGGGCCATTGCGGACGGCAGCGGCGTCATCGCCAACGCCTTCGTGGTGCCGCTGATCGGCTATGTCATCCTTTCGACCTTCGCCATCGCCTGCGTGCGGGTGCGTCCGCGCAACGTCGAGATCGAAGGCCCCGCCGCCAGCCACTAGGGCTGAACCGGCGCCCGATCAGGCCGCGTCCGATTGCTCGGGCGCGGCCTTTTCCTATGCGCGATCAGGACGAGCGGGTCGGGTCGGTCAGCGGCTCGCCATAGTGGCGGTCGCCGTGCAGGTTGGCGGCCAGGGGCGCCGTGGTGCGCTCGATCAGGCGATGCACCACCGGCTTGTCCGGCCCCTGATGCAGGGCGCGGATGCGTTCGGCGATGTCGGCGTCGGCCTGGGTGATGCGCTGGTTGTGGCGGATGTAGTCCAGCCAGGTCGCGGTCTGATACTTCTCGACCCAGACATCGGGCTCGGCCAGGTCGCGCAGCAGGCGCCACTGGCGGGCGCCGTCGCGGCGGCGGACGCGGCGGCGGTCATCCATCACGGCCAGGAAGGCGTCGATGTCTTCTTCCCGGATGCGATAGGCGATGGAGACCACCACCGGCCCGCTGCGCGGTTCGATGGGCAGTTGCGTCTCCGGCTCGGTCCAGCGCCGCAGCAGGTCCATGTTCAGATTGGCGGTTGAGGGCAGGGGCACCCGCAGGCCGATCACCACCGACAGCAGCAGCACGCCCGACGACAGGCCCAGCGCCGTGTCCAGACCCTGGCTCTGGGCCAGCGAGCCCCACAGCCAGCTGCCCCCCGCCATGCCGCCGAAGGCCGCCATCTGATAAAGCGCCAGGGCGCGCGCCACGACCCAGCGCGGCACCGACATCTGCACCGTGACGTTGAAGGTCGACAGCACCAGCACCCAGCCCGCCCCCGCGATCATCAGGGCCGGCAGGGTCAGGATCAGCCAGGGGCTGTAGCCTATGGTCGCCGCCGCGACGGCGAAGGTCAGACCGGCGACGCGGACGATGGTCTCGGTCTCGTATTTCGCCCTCAGCTTGCCGACGAACAGGGCGCCGCCCACCGCGCCGACCCCGAAGGCCCCGAGCAGCAGGCCGAAGACCAGAGGCCCGCCGCCGCCCTCGCGCGCCACCAGCGGCATCAGCGCCTGAACCGCGCTGGCCCCGACCCCGAACACCACGGCGCGCAACAGCACCGCCGTCACGCGCGGCGACAGGAAGGCGTAGCGCACGCCGCCCGCCATGGCCGCCAGCAGCCCTTCGCGCGGCAGGGTCTGCTTGGGCCGGTCGGGCTTCCAGCGGAACAGGACGATCAGCAGGCCGATGTAGCTGAAGGCGTTGACCGCAAAGGCCGCCGCCGCGCCCGCCGCCGCCACGATCAGGCCGCCGATGGCCGGGCCGACGCTGCGGGCCATGTTGAAGCCCATGGAGTTCAGGGTCACGGCCCCGGCCAGATCCGCGCGCGGGACCATGTCGCCGACCGAAGCCTGCCAGGCCGGGCCGTTGAAGGCGACGCCGCAGCCGATCAGGAAGGTGAAGCTCAGCAGCACCCAGGGCGTGATCAGCCCCAGATAGGTCATGACCGACAGCCCCGCCGAGACCAGCAGCATGAAGGTCTGGGCCGCCAGCATGATCTTGCGCCGGTCCACCGTGTCGGCCAGAGCCCCTGCCGCCAGCGACAGCAGCATGATGGGCAGGGTGACCGAGGCCTGGACCAGGGCCACCATCTGGGCCGAGGCGATGGAGGACATCATCCAGGCGGCGCCGACCGACTGGATCAGACCGCCGAAATTGGTCACCAGGCTGGTGATCCAGACGGCGCGGAAGACGGGATGGTTCAGCGGGGCCAGCGCCCCCGTGCGGACGCGCGGCGGGGTCTCGGGGGCGGTCATGAGGCGGACCGGCTGTGGCGGAAGATCAGGATGGCGGCGCCCGAATGGTGACTGCGGGTTGATGCCCTACTGCACCCCTTTGGCGACGGATTGGCAAGGCATGGGCTTCATTCAATTCCGCTCACCCCGGCGGACGCCGGGGTCCAGTGAGAACCATGGACGCCACGGCGGCCCTCGGGAGCGCTTGCGGCCAAAGCACTGGATCCCGGCGTCCGCCGGGATGAGCGGTTAGGGGGGCTAACGCGCGTTGCTCAGCAGGGCGTCCGCCGCCGTCTGGTTCAGGCCCGTCTCGCCGGCCATCGCCGGGCCGTTCAGCAGGGCGGCGTCGGGGCGGGGCGGGGCCTTGCGGCCGGTCAGGGCGGTCAGCAGGCGGTCGATCCTCTGGTCGGCCAGATCCTGAAAACTGCAGGCCTCGAAGATGCGGTGAAAGCTGGCCGTCAACGCCTCGGCGTCTATCGGTTCAGCCCGCGTCAGGGCTAGGCCCTGCTCGGCGGCGGACAACAGATCGTCGGCGGCGGCGGCCAGTTCGCGCCGCAGATGGTCGATCTCGGCCAGGATCTGCATTGGGGTCATTGGGGGCGTCATCGGGGGCGTCATGATCAGATCTCGCCCACGACCGAGGTCAGCTTCTGTTTCAGAACCGCCAGGGTGAAGGGCTTGATGACGTAGTTGTTCACCCCGGCCTGACGCGCGGCGATGACGTTCTCGACCTTGGCCTCGGCCGTGACCATGACGAAGGGGGTCTTCTTCGTGCGCTCCTCGGCGCGGACCTGTTTCAGCAGCTCCAGCCCCGTGACCGGCTGCATATTCCAGTCCGACAGGACCAGGCCGTAGTCCTTCTCTTTCAGCAGGGCCATGGCCGCCGCCCCGTCGGGCGCGTCGTCGATATTGACGAAGCCCAACTGGTTCAGCATCCCCCGCACGATCCGCACCATCGACTTGTAGTCGTCCACCACCAGGACGTTCATGCTCTTGTCCGCGGCCATTCTATCCCTCGTTGCACAGGCGCGACCGGCAGGTCGCATGAATGAAGAACGCGTCGCCCCGGATTTCCAGTGGGCGGCCACACACTCATAGGATGTGCAAACTTAAGCTTGGCTTAACCGATTTCATCTGATGGTTGTGTTCGGGAAGGGCGGCTGAACGGTCGCCCGGATGGGGCGCTCGACTGTGGACGACGTCATCAACGAGTTTGTCGCCGAGGCCCGCGAGGGCATCGAGGCCGTGGACGCCAAGCTGGTCCGCTTTGAGCAGACGCCGGATGACCCGGAACTGCTGGGCGACATCTTCCGCCTGATCCACAGCCTCAAGGGCGGCTCGGGCTTCCTGGGCCTGATGCGGTTGCAGACCGTGACCCACGCCGCCGAGAACGTGTTGGGTCTTTATCGCGACGGGACGCTGGCGGTGGACGCCCCGTCGGTCTCGGTCATCCTCGACGCGGTGGACGTGGTCCGGGCGGTGATCGAAGGGCTGGCCGATACGGGCGTGGAGCCCGAGGGCGACGACGCGGCCCTGATCGGGCGGCTGGACCGGATCTATGCGGGGGAGGGCGCGTCGGCCCAGACGGCGGCCCAGACGGCGGCGACGACGGCGGCCCCGGCCGCGACGGCGCCAAAGCGCCCGCTGCTGGAACGGGTCGGCGGAGAGGCGACGCTGGACGCCGCCTGCGAAGGGGCGCTGGCCATGCTGGTGTCGGCGCCGGAAACTGGCGGCCTGTTCGCAGGCATCGACCTGGACCGGTTGCAGGCCGAATGGCGCGGCGCCCTGTGCGACACAGCCCGCGCCACGGCGGCGCCCGGCGCCCTGCAACGGGCCCTGGCTGAGACCTTTGGCGAGGCGATGGGGGCTCATGAACCCGCTTTTGTTCAGGCCCTGCGCCAGAACCTGCTGGAACTGGAAGCCGAGGCGGAGGCGGTCGAGGATATTCTGGCCGCCGCGCCGTCCGCGCCGGTCGAGGCCGAGCCGGTGCGGGGCGACCGCGCCGACCGCGCCGCTTCCGAACCGGCCAAGGGGCCGCAGACCATCCGCGTCGGCGTGGATACGCTGGAAGGCCTGATGACCATGGTCAGCGAGCTGGTGCTGATCAGGAACCAGCTGATCCAGACGCTGCGCGACCAGCCCGAGACCCCCTTCGCCGGGCCTCTGCACCGGCTGAATCAGGTGACCAGCGAACTGCAGGAAGGGGTGATGACCACCCGGATGCAGCCGATCAGCGGGGCCTGGGCCAAGCTGCCGCGTCTGGTGCGCGACCTGGCCTCGGACCTCGGCAAGCGCATCGACCTGATCATGACGGGCGAGGACACCGAGCTGGATCGTCAGGTCATGGAGCTGATCCGCGATCCCCTGACCCACATGATCCGCAACGCCGCCGACCACGGGCTGGAAACGCCCGAACAACGCCGCGCGGCGGGCAAGCCCGAGATGGGGCGCATCACCCTGTCGGCCCGGCATGAGGGCGGGGCCATCCTGATCGAGATGGCCGACGACGGGCGCGGCCTGCCCGCCGCCCGCATCCGCGCCAAGGCCCTGGACGTCGGCCTGATCAATCCCGCCCAGGCCACGGCCATGACCGACGCCGAGGCGCGCCAGCTGATCTTCCTGCCCGGCTTCTCGACCGCGTCGGAGGTGACGGCGGTGTCGGGTCGGGGCGTCGGCATGGACGTGGTGCGCACCAATATCGAGGCCATCGGCGGCGCCGTCGAACTGACCTCGGTCGAGGGGCAGGGGACGCGCTTCACCATCCGCATCCCCCTGACGCTCAGCATCATCGCCGGTCTGGTGGTCGAATGCTGCGGCGAGCGCTTCGCCATGCCCCAGGCCAGCATCATCGAACTGGTCAGCGCCAACGGCACGGCGGGCCGACGCATCGAACAGATCAACGGGGCCGAGGTGCTGCGCCTACGCGACCGGCTGTTGCCGCTGGTGTCCTTGCAGACCCTGCTGGGGCTGGAGGCGCCCGAGGGGCCGCGCGGCGAGGCCTGCATCGTCGTGGCCCGCGTCGGCGCCTTCACCTTCGGCATCATCGTCGACCGGGTGTTCGACACCGAGGAGATCGTGGTCAAGCCGACGGCTTCGATCCTGCGCCATCTGAAACTCTATTCCGGCGCGACCATTCTGGGCGACGGCTCGGTCATCATGATCCTGGACTTCAAAGGCATGGCGGTCGAGGCGGGCGCCGGTTCCCTGCTGAACGGCGGGGATGAGGCGATCATCGAGCCGCCGGTCAGCGACGACCGTTCAGAATCCCTGCTGGTCTTCCGCGCCCCCGACGACGCGCTGAAGGCGGCGCCGCTGGCGGGGGTGGCGCGGATCGAGGAACTGGAGCCTTCGGCGCTGGAATGGGCCGATGGTCGCTCGCTGATCCAGTATCGCGGGCAGTTGATGCCGGTGCTGTGCGCCGACGGATCGTCCCTGAGCGAGCGGCCCTCGGCCAAGCGGCCGCTGCTGGTCTTCTCGCGTGGCGAGCGCAGCCTGGGTCTGATGGCCGAGGAGATCGTGGACATCGTCGAGGCGGCGGCGACCGCTGAACTGGTCGGATCGTCCACGGGCGTGACCGGCAGCATCGTGGTGGCGGGTCGGGCGACCGAACTGATCGACGTCGATTTCTACTGGCGGCGTTGCGACGGCCTGGCCGAGCCGCGACCGGCGGCGCAGGGCGTGGAGGCCTCGTCTGCGGCGGCGCCGGTCCGCGCGACCAAGCGCCTGCTGGTCGTCGACGAAAGCCCCTTCGTGCGGATGCTGCTCGGCCCCCTGCTGGCCCAGGCCGGTTACGAGGTCGAGGTGGCGCGGGACGCCGAGGCGGCTCTGGTTTTGCACGACGCGGGGGCGGCCTTCGACCTGATCCTGGCCGACACCAGCCACGCGGGACCGGCGGCGCGGCGGATGGCCGTCGCCTTTGGCCGCGCCTCGGCCTGGCACGCGACGCCGCTGCTGGGCCTGGGCGTCCAGGCGCCACATTCCCTGAATTCTGGCGGCCCGCCGCAGGAAGCCCTGCTGAGCGATGTCGCTGAAGTTCTTTCCGAAACCGGGGCTGCAACCCGGGCCCATGATCAGGAGGCTGCATGACATCCCCTTCGACCGAACCGTCCCTGGAAGGCTTTGTCTCTGTTCGCGTCGGCGATCAGATGATCGGCGTCCCCCTGTTGCGGGTTCAGGACGTGATCGCGCCGGTGCGGATCGACCGGGTGCCGCTGGCGCCGTTCGAGGTGGCGGGGTCGCTGAACCTGCGCGGGCGCATCATCACGGCGGTGGATATGCGGCGTCGGCTGCACCTGCCCCCACGCGAGACCGGCCAGCCGCACATGAGCGTCATCGTCGAGCGCGGCGGCGAGCTTTACGCCCTTCAGGTCGAGGATGTCGGCGACGTCCTGTGGCTGGACCGCGCGGCCCGGGAGCCTCTGCCCGTCACCCTGGCGCCCGAATGGCGCGAGCTGTGCGACGGCCTGTACCGCCACGACGACGCCTCCCTGCTGATCCTCAACATCGAACAGACCTTCACCCTGTCCGCCCCGTCGGCCGTTGCGGCCTGAACCGACCTTCTAGGAGCCTGCCATGTCGCGCACCGCCGTTGCTGAACAGCTGGACGACCTGATCGAGGCGTCGGACCCCGACGCCTTCGCCCGCACGGTGGTCCGTTCGACCTCCGCCGCCCTGATGATGGTGGATCGGGACCTGACCATCGTCGACCTGAACGACGCCACCCGCGCCCTGCTGAAGGCCAATGAGGCGGCCTTCGCCCGCGCCTTCCCCGGCGTGTCGCTGGATCGGATGATCGGCACCTCCATCGACGTCTTCCACAAGGATCCGGCGCATCAGCGCGCCATGCTGGCGCAACCCCTGGCCCGGCCGCACATCGCCGAGATCAGCGTCGGCGACCTGCGCTTCGCCCTGCGGGTCATGTCGGTGACGGACGCGGCCGGCGACTACGTCGGCAATGTGCTGGAGTGGAACGACGTCACTGAACTGCGCAAGCACACGGGCATGCTGGAGGCCCTGAGCAAGGCCCAGGCCGTGATCGAGTTCGGCATGGACGGCACGATCCAGCACGCCAACGGCAACTTCCTGGCCACGGTCGGTTATCGGCTGGACGAGATCGTCGGGCGTCATCACTCCATGTTCGTCGATCCCGCAGAGATGCAGTCCGGCGCCTATCGCGCCTTCTGGGAAAAGCTGGGGCGCGGCGAGTATGATGCCGGGCAATACCGGCGGGTGGGCCAGGGGGGGCGCGAGGTCTGGATCCAGGCCAGCTACAACCCGATCCTCGACGCGCGCGGCGCCCCGTTCAAGGTGGTGAAGTACGCCGTCGACATCACCGACCAGAAGCTGGCCACCGCCAACTTCGAGGGCCAGATCGCGGCCATCAACAAGGCCCAGGCGGTGATCGAGTTCGCCATGGACGGCTCGATCCTGGACGCTAACGACAACTTCCTGTCGGCGGTCGGCTATCGCCGCGACGAGGTGGTGGGGCGTCACCACAGCCTGTTCATCGAGCCGGGCCAGGACCGCTCGTCCGACTATATGGCCTTCTGGGACAAGCTGCGGCGCGGGGACTACGACGCCGGTCAGTATCGCCGCTTCGGCAAGGGCGGGCGCGAGATCTGGATCCAGGCCAGCTACAACCCCATCCTCGATCTGAGCGGCAAGCCCTTCAAGGTCGTCAAATACGCCACCGACATCACCGCCCAGAAACAGGTGGCGGCGCGGGTGACGGAAATCTCGGGCATCGTCGCCTCGGCGGCCTCGCAGATGCGGGCCACGGCCGAGGGCATGGCGGGAACGGCCGAGGAAACCACGCGTCAGGCCGGGGCCGTGACGGCGGCGGCGGAAGTCACCTCGGTCAACGTCCAGACCGTGTCCTCGGCGGGCGAGGAACTGACCGCCTCCATCGCCGAGATCGCGCGTCAGGTGGCGGAGTCCAGCAGCATCTCCCAGCACGCGGTGATCGAGGCCGACCGCACCAGCGAATCGATCCGCACCCTGGCCGACGCGGCGCAGAAGATCGGCAACGTCGTCACCCTGATCAACGACATCGCCGGCCAGACCAAGCTCTTGGCGCTGAACGCCACCATCGAGGCGGCGCGGGCGGGCGAGGCGGGCAAGGGCTTCGCCGTTGTCGCCTCCGAGGTGAAGAGCCTGTCGGACCAGACGGCGCGGGCGACGCACGAAATCTCATCCCAGGTCTCGGCCATGCAGTCGGCGACCCAGACCTCGGTCGGGGCCATCGGCAGCATCACCGACACCATCCGCAAGGTCGCCGACATCGCCTCGGCCATCGCCGGGGCGGTCGAGGAACAGTCTGCCGCCACCCGCGAGATCGCCGCCAACGTGACCCAGGTGGCCGAGGGCACGCGTCAGGTCTCGACCAGCATCGCCGGGGTCAACGCCGCAGCGGTCCAGACCAGCGACGCCTCGTCCGAACTGCTCAACGCCTCAGGCGAGCTGGCCCGCCAGGCCGAAGCCCTGACGGCGGAAATGGATCGTCTCGCCGCCGCCTGAGCCCCTGTGGGCGGCGACCGGACGAGGGGGCGAAGGCGGCAGGCCCCGCCTTCGCCCCCTAAATCGTTTTGAGAGGGGCGTCTTGATCCTCCTTGTCGCGTAGCGACGGGGGAGGGGGACCGCGAAGCGGTGGAGGGGGCGAGCGCCAAGCGCCGCCCTTGATCGTCAAAGTAGAGCCTGGGTCCGCCCCCTCCACCACGCTGACGCGCGGTCCCCCTCCCCCGCAAGCGGGGGAGGATCAAGGTCAGCCGCCCGGCTTGAACACCCCGCGCAGCCCGACGACGGGCGCGAAGGCGCTGTCCAGCCCCACGACGGTTTCCGCGCTGCCCAGCACCAGGGCGCCGTGGGGCTCGGTGGCCTTGGCGATCTGGCTGAGGGCGGCGCGCTTATGCTCGCGGTCGAAATAGATCAGCACATTGCGGCAGAAGACGAGGTCGAACCGGCCCAGCCCGGTCGTTCCCGCCAGCAGGTTGTGCGGCGCGAACCGGACCATGGACCGGATCTGCGGCGACAGCAGCCAGTTGTCGCCCGCCCGCGTGAACCAGCGCGCCAGCCGGGCGTCGGTCAGGCCGCGCCTGACCTCGAAGTCGCTGTAGAGGCCGGTGCGGGCGCGCTCCAGAATGGGCAGGGACATGTCGGTGGCCAGGATGTCGATGCGCCAGCCGGGCATCCGGTGCTGTTCCTCCATCAAGAGCATGGCCAGGGAATAGGGCTCCTGTCCGCTGGAGCAGGCGGCGCTCCAGATGCGCAAGGAACGGCTCTGCGCCCGCGCCGCGATCAGCTCGGGCAGAAGCGTGTCGCGCAACTGGTCGAAGGGCGTGGTGTCGCGAAAGAAGAAGGACTCGTGCGTCGCCATGGCGTCGATGCAGCGCTGCGCCAGGGCCCCCGACGGCTCGGCGCCGACGCGGGCCAGAAGCTGATCCAGACCGTCGAACCCGTCCTTGCG
>CAYWDO010000034.1:0-2956 GCA_964456995.1 uncultured Brevundimonas sp. | reverse complement strand
TCGACCGAGGGGCGACAGAAGTGCTCGGGCGGCTCCTGATTCAGGCGGATGACCGGCACCTTGCCGCTGCGGCCCACCGTCATGTGCCAGCCGCCGGGGGCGACATAGATGCGGCCGGGCAGGATGGGCTCGCCGTCGCGCGCCTCGGCCGCCGGGCGCTCGCCCGTCCGCTCCAGCTGTTCGGCCAGCATGGCGGTGAAGGTCGGGGGCATGTGCTGGGTCAGCAGGACCGCCTGTTCCAGCTCGCCCTTCAGGTCGGCGAACAGGGTCATCAGGGCGGGCGGCGCGCCGGTCGATCCGCCGATGGCCAGGACCTGGGGCCGCACGGGCGGAGACAGGGGGGCGGCGCGCACGACGGGGGCCGGGTGTGCGGGCGGTGCTGCGGGGGCGGCCGTGGGTGCGGCGCGGCCCCGGCCGCGAGCCTGACCCAGGGCCTTGACCTTGGCGGTCAGTTCGCGGGCGAATTCTTCCGCGCCGACCAGGCCGCCGGTCTCGGGCTTGGGCACATAGTCGGCGGCGCCGGCCTGCAAGGCCTGCAAGCTGATGCGGGCGTTTCGCCGCGTCAGGGTGGAGGCCATGATGACCTTCACCTCGGGCCGTTTCTTCAGGATCAGGGGCAGGGCGGTCAAGCCGTCCATGACCGGCATCTCGATGTCCAGAACCACGATGTCGACCGGCGTCCGGTCCAGTTCGGACAGGGCCGCCTCGCCCTGGGCGGCGCGCGCCACGACAAGAATGCCGGGATCATGCTCCAGCAACTGAACGATCAGACCGCGCACGATGGCGCTGTCGTCCACGACCATGACGCGAATGCGGGGATCTCGAACGGGCGGCGGCGCGGCTTCCAGCAAGGCGGGCATCCTCTGGGTTGAGCGCTGAATATAACTCATAGTTGTAAACAAGCCGTCGCCGTGACGCGCGGGGCTGCGGGGCCTATAGAGGCCGCTTCCTTTTCACCGCCGCCCGCCGGGACATTCTCCGTGACGCCTGAAACCCCTTCGCCCATCTGCGTCGCCGCCCTCTATCGCTTTGCGCCGATTGTGGATCGTGAGGCCGTGCAGGCGCGGCTGCTGGACCTGTGCGGAACCGATGTGCGCGGCACGCTTCTGGTGGCGCACGAGGGGCTGAACGGCACCATCGCGGGACCTGAGGCCGCCGTCGCCCGCGTCGTGGACGGGGTGCGGGCCCTGCCGGGCTTCGAGCGGCTGGAGCTGAAATACTCGACCGCCGAGGTCATGCCGTTTCACCGCATGAAGGTGCGGCTGAAGGCCGAGATCGTCACCATGGGCGTGACCGACATCGACCCGGTCGAGGGCGTCGGCGCCTATGTCTCGCCCCAGGACTGGAACGCCCTGATCGCCGATCCCGACACCATCCTCATCGACACCCGCAACGACTACGAGGTCGAGGTCGGGGTGTTCGAGGGCGCGATCCAGCCCAATACGCGCACCTTCCGCGAGTTTCCCGACTGGTTCAGGACCGAGGGCCGCGCCCTGCTGGACCGGCCCAATCCGCCCAAGGTCGCGATGTATTGCACCGGCGGCATCCGCTGCGAAAAGGCCACCGCCTTCCTCAAGGCCGAGGGCGTCGAGCAGGTCTTCCATCTGGAAGGCGGCATCCTGAAATACCTGGAAACCATCCCCGAGCCCGAGAGCCTGTGGCGCGGCGACTGCTTCGTCTTCGACGAGCGGGTCGCGGTCGGGCATGGGCTGAAGGAGGGCGAGCACAGCCTGTGCCGCGGCTGCCGCATGCCGGTCAGCCCACAGGCGCGGCTGTCGCCGCTCTATGTCGAAGGCGTCTGCTGCGACCGCTGCCACGATGCCCGCACCGAGGAACAGCGTGAGGGCTATGCCGAGCGCCAGAAGCAGATGGAGATCGCGACGCGGCGTGGCGTCGAGCACGTCGGCGCGGTCCAGAGGCGCGACGAAGCCTGACGCCTACTGGCGGCAAACAAAAGCCCCGTTGCCGGGGCGTGGGATGTCTATGGCGGGGAGCGGCGTAGCGCGTTCGCTACAACATCACGCTGGCCCCAGTATAACGGGCGGCGGCTCGCACGCGCGAACCGCCGCCGCCGACTAGTTGAGGACGACGATCGCCACGCGGCGATTCTGGGCGCGACCTTCGCGGGTGTTGTTCGGCGCGACCGGCTTGGTTTCACCATAGGAGATGGTGGCCATGCGGTTCAGGGCGATGCCCTGGTCGCTGAGGAAGCGGCGCACAGCTTCGGCGCGCGACTGACCCAGTTGCTCGTTGGCGCGGGTGTCGCCCGAGGAATCGGTGTGACCCTGGATTTCCAGATAGACGTTGCGGTTTTCGGCCTTCAAGCGCTGAACCAGTTCGGCCAGGCGCTGTTCGGCCTCCGGCGACAGGGCGTCGCGATTGACCGGGAACTTGACCGAGTCGTCCGACAGCACGACTTCATACAGGAACTTGCCTTCGGCCAGCTTGTGCGCCGCGTTGGCGCGCGCCAGGGCTTCGCCGGCAGTGCCTTCGACTTGCGTCAGATGGCTATCGACCTGGGTGACGCGCTCGTCCACGACAGCGACGTTGTCGCGCACGAAGCGATGGCTTGCACACCCGCTTGCGGTCAGTCCGACCAGCACCACCACTGCACTGGCGGCGACCGCCCTAGATGTCAGTTTGATCAAGTTGAATCTCCTTCGTGCCGGTGCGCTACACCGGGGATTGCGCATGCTGCACCCGCAGATGCAGGGAACGGCGGTGAAAAGACGCACAACCGAGGACTTGGTTTCATCTTGACTGTAGAAAATTTTAAGAAATCGACGGTTTTACTAAGTAAGGCCTATTTGGGGCGGGCTGCCATGATGCTGACGCAGATGGAAGGTTACGCAATAGGGGCCTTGTTGTCCTGAGGCGGATCGCCGGGATATTGATGTTGTCCAATCTGACCTTGCCTCGGACTGTGGAAGGCGCCGCTTGAGCGGGGAAAACCATG
>CAYWDO010000033.1:12057-21330 GCA_964456995.1 uncultured Brevundimonas sp. | reverse complement strand
AAGACCCTGACCCTGAGCCAGGCCAATATCGACACCGACCAGATCATCCCGGCCCGCTTCCTGACCACCACGTCGCGCGAGGGTCTGGGCGCCCATGCCTTCCATGACTGGCGCTACGAAGCCGACGGTTCGGCCAAGCCCGAGGCGGTGCTGAACCGCATCGACCCGACCGAGCAGCGCATCCTGCTGGCCGGTCCCAACTTCGCCTGCGGTTCGTCGCGCGAGCACGCCCCCTGGGCCCTGCTGGACTACGGCTTCCGGGCCGTGATCTCGACCGAGATCGCCGACATCTTCACCTCCAATGCGCTGAAGAACGGCTTCCTGCCCATCGTCGTCGATCAGGCGACCTGGGACGATCTGGCCGCCCATCCGGAACAGCCCGTCACCATCGATCTGGAAGCCGGCGAGATCCGTCGCGGCAACGTCGCCCCCGTCCCGTTCAAGGTCGAGGCCTTCGCCCGCCAGTGCCTGCTCGACGGCGTCGACACCCTCGGCTGGCTGCAGTCGAAACTGCCCTACATCCAGACCTACGAACGCTTCCGTGAACCGGAGACCATCTGATGCCCCACACCCGCACCTTCAACATCGTCGTCCTGCCCGGCGACGGCGTCGGCCCTGAAGTCACCGCCGCCGCCGAGCGCGTCCTGACCTGCATCGGCGACATCTACGGTCATCGCTTCGAGTTCAGCGAGCACCTGATCGGCGGCGCCGCCATCGACGCGACCGGCGAAGCCCTGCCGGAGGAGACCAAGGCCGCCTGCCTGGCCTCCGACGCCGTGCTGCTGGGTGCAGTCGGCGGGCCCAAGTGGGACAACGCTCCTGTTCGCCCGGAACAGGGTCTGCTGGCCATCCGCAAGGTCATGGGCCTGTACGCCAACCTGCGGCCCCTGCAGGTCTCGCCGGTCCTGGCCCACCTGTCGCCGCTGAAGAAGGAGATCGTCGAAGGCGTCGATCTGATCGTCTTCCGCGAGCTGACCAGCGGCGTCTATTTCGGCGAGAAGACCCGCACCGAAACCCGCGCCTCGGACCTGTGCGTCTATACGGTCGAGGAGATCGAACGCGTCGCCCGCGCCGCCTTCCAGGCCGCCGGCCAGCGTCGCGGCAAGGTCACCTCGGTCGACAAGGCCAATGTCATGGAGACCAGCCGCCTGTGGCGCGAGGTCGTGACCCGCATCCACGCCGAGGAATATCCGCAGATCACCCTGGAGCACGCCCTGGTCGACTCCATGGCCATGCACCTGATCCGCAAGCCACGCGAGTATGACGTCATTCTGACCGAGAACATGTTCGGCGACATCCTGTCGGACGAGATCTCGGTGCTGGGCGGCTCCATCGGCCTGCTGCCCTCAGCCTCGCTGGGCGCGGACGGGCCGGGTCTGTTCGAGCCGATCCACGGCTCGGCGCCGGACATTGCAGGTCAGGATCTGGCCAACCCGGTCGGCATGGTGCTGTCGGCGGCGATGATGCTGCGGCACAGCTTCGATCTGGACGACGAGGCGAACTCGATCGAGGCCGCCGTGGCCGCCGTGCTGGCGTCCGGCGCCGTCACCGCTGATCTGGGCGGGGCTCTGGGCACGGTCGAGGCCACGCGCGCCATCGTCGACGCCATCCGCGCCATCCACTGGGCCGCCGCCCGCCATGTGCCGATGCACTGGGCCTGAGCCTCAGCCCATATATCAAAGAGAAAGGGCGGGCCTCGCGGTCCGCCCTTTTCGTATTCAGTTGTCGATCAGGCCCTGCAACGCCACGGCCATCCGCCGCGCCAACTCCGCTTTCTGCGTCTCGCCCAGCGACGAATAGCCGTCCGACAGCTCGCGCCCGATCGCCATGCCCATGATCAGGCCCGCCGCCAGACGCGCCCGCACAGGGGCGTCCGGGCCGCCGATCCACGCAGCCAAGGGATCGAAGAAGCGATTGTTGGAGGTGCGCTGCATGACATCCATCGCCTTGGCCGAACCGACCGAACGCAGCAGGATCAACAGGCCCCTCATCTTGGCGCCCGCCCCATCGTCCTGGCACGGCATGACCTCGCCATAGACGATTTCCCGCGCCAGTCGCTCGCCGAAATCCTCGCGCGCGCCATCCATCAGGTCGCGCCCGTTCTTGCAGCTGTCCAGGACGGCGACGAACAGATCTTCCTTGGAGCCGAAGTAGCGACTGATCAGAGCCGCATCCACGCCGACGTCGCGCGCCACGTCACGCATGCCGACATCGTCGTAACTATCCGAGCAGAACCGCTCCCGCGCCGCCTCCAGAATGGCCTGGCGGGTCGCGTTGGCGTTACGCGGTCGGGGGGCGTCGCAAAGGACCAAAGGGTCAAACTCCTATAAACCTTAAACCCTATATGGCTTTGTCATCAGGCGTTGACAAGCGGAACCGCGATCATCATTAAGTCACCGAACGTTGACTGGCGCTTCCTCCCCCGAAGAGCGCCGGTCTGTTAATGTATGAAATCCCCTCCCACAGGAGAATGCGCCGATGCGCACGGTTAAGATCGCGGTCGCGTCCGTCCTGATGACGGCCGCCCTCTACGGCTGTTCCAAGGGAGGCGAAGCCCCCGCACCCCAGGCCCCTCCTGTGACGGTGGCCACCCCGTTGGCGCGTCAGGTGGTCGACTGGGACGAAGTCACTGGCCGGTTTGAAGCGACGCGTTCGGTCGACGTGCGCGCCCGCGTCGGCGGCTACATTCAGGCCGTCCACTTCAAGGACGGCGACTTCGTGCGTCAGGGCCAACTGCTCTTCACGCTGGACGCCCGTCCGGCTCAGGCCGCGCTCGCCTCGGCTCAGGCCCAACTGGCCCAGGCTCAGGCCCAATTGACCCTGGCCCGCAGCGAGTTCTCGCGGTCCGAGGGCCTGCTGGCCTCGCAGGCCGTTTCGCAAGCCGAGGTCGATTCCAAGCGCGGCGCCGTGGCCCAGGCCCAGGCCGCCGTCTCGGCCGCCAACGCCGCCATCCGCGCCCGTCAGCTGGATGTCGAGTTTACGCGTGTCACCGCCCCCATCGCCGGTCGCGTGTCCGACCGTCGCGTCGATCCGGGCAACCTGGTCGGCGGCGGATCGTCGGCGGGCGACGTCCTGACGACCATTGTCTCGTCCTCGCCGATCTACTTCGTCTTCGACGGCTCAGAAGCCCTGGCGCTGAAGTATCAGCGTGACGCCCGCAGCGGCGGCGCCGCTCCGATCCGCATCCGCCTGCAGGACGAAACCAGCTATGACCGTACCGGCACGCTGGACTTCACCGACAACTCCATTGACGCCGCCTCGGGCACCATTCGCCTGCGCGCCGTGGTGCAGAACGGCGACGGCTTCCTGAAGCCCGGCATGTTCGGCCAGGCCCAACTGGCCGGCGGCGGCGCCTATCAGGCCCTGCTGGTGCCCGACTCCGCCATCGCCACCGACGCGGCCCGCCGCGTCGTGATGATCGTCAACGCTGATGGAACGACGGCCCCGCGCCCGGTCCAGACCGGACCTCTGGTCGACGGCCTGCGCGTCATCCGTTCGGGGTTGAAGCCGACCGACCGCGTCATCATCGCCGGCGGTCAGCGCATCCAGATGCCGGGCATGAAGGTCGCGCCCAAAAACGGGACCATCGCTCCGGTCGCGCCCCAGGCGGGCAACGCGCCTGTCACCCAGTCGGCGCCGGCTTCCAGCGCCTCCTTCGCCAACGCCGGCTGAACCTAGATGAATATCTCTCGCTTCTTCATCGACCGCCCGATCTTCGCGGGCGTGATATCGGTGTTCATCACCCTGATCGGCCTGTTCGCCTATCCGCTGCTGCCCCTGTCGCAGTATCCGGAGATCGCGCCGCCGACGATCACCATCAACGCGGCCTATCCGGGCGCCTCGGCCGAGACCCTGGCCGAGACCGTGGCGGCCCCCATCGAGCAAGAGGTCAACGGCGTCGAAAAGATGCTGTACCTGACCTCCTCGTCCACCTCTGACGGGGCTGTGGCGATTACGGTGACCTTCCAGCCCGGCACGGACCTCGATTCCGCGCAGGTGCTGGTGCAGAACCGCGTCGCCCTGGCCGAGCCCAAACTGCCCGAGCAGGTCCGCCAGATCGGCGTGACGGTCAACAAGGCCGAAAGCGGCTTCCTGATGATCGTCGGCCTGACCTCGCCGGACGGCAGCCTCGACAACGACTACGTCGGCAACTTCGCCAACTCGACGCTGCGCGACCGCCTGCTGCGCATCGACGGCGTCGGCCAGGTCCAGGTCTTCGGCGGCGGTAACTATTCGATGCGGATCTGGATCGACCCGGCCAAGGCGGCCGAGCGCGGTCTGACCGGTCCTGACATCGTCGCCGCCCTGCGCGCCCAGAACGTCCAGGCCGCCGCCGGCGCCATCGGCCAGCCGCCCTTCGCCACCAACGCGGCCGCCTTCCAGCTGCCGGTTCAGGTCCAGGGCCGTCTGTCCGACCCCGATCAGTTCGCCGACGTCGTCATCAAGACCGACGCCGAAGGCCGCGTGACCCGCGTCCGCGACGTCGCCCGCGTCGAGCTTGGCGCTCAGGACTATGGCATCCGCGGCTTCTTCGACGGCCAGCGCGGCGTCGGCGTCGCCGTGGTTCAGCAACCGGGCGCCAACGCGCTGGGCACCGCCAATCGCGTTCTGGCCGAGGTGGACGCCCTGAAGGCCGAACTGCCCGCAGGCATGGCCGTCTCCATCCCCTACAACCCGACGGAATTCGTCGCCGCCTCGGTCGAGGCGGTGCAGCACACCCTGCTGGAAGCCGTCGTCCTGGTCGTCATCGTCGTCATGGTCTTCCTGCAGACCTGGCGCGCGGCCATCATCCCCATCGTCGCCATCCCCGTCGCCCTGGTCGGCACCTTCGCCGTGCAGCTGGCGCTGGGCTATTCGATCAACTCCCTGTCGCTGTTCGCCCTGGTCCTCGCCGTCGGCATCGTCGTCGATGACGCCATCGTCGTGGTCGAGAACGTCGAGCGGTATCTGAGACAGGGGCTGACGCCCAAGGAGGCCGCCTATCGTTCGATGCAGGAGGTTTCCGGCGCCCTGATCGCCATCGGCCTGGTGCTGACGGCGGTGTTCGTCCCGACCGCCTTCGTCCCCGGCATCCCCGGCATCTTCTATCGCCAGTTCGCCGTCACCATCGCCTCGGCGGCGCTGATCTCGCTGCTGGTGTCGCTGACCCTGTCTCCGGCGATGGCGGCTTTGCTGCTCAAGCCGCACACCGATCACGCCAATGTCCGTAAACCCGGCCTCTGGGGCGCGGTCGTCTATTACGTCCGCTGGGCCGGCGACAAGTTCAACCAGGGCTTCGACTGGCTGTCGGACAAGTATGGTCGCCTGACCGCCCGTCTGGTGCGTTCGCTGATGCTGGTCATGATCGTCTATGCCGGTCTGCTGGCCCTGACCGGCTGGCGTCTGATGGACACGCCCTCGGGCTTCATTCCGGAACAGGATCAGGGCTTCCTGATCGGCGTCGTCCAGCTTCCCGCCGGCGCCTCGCTGGACCGCACCGAAGCGGTGATGAAGCGCGCCGGTGATATCATCCAGAAGACCGAGGGTGTGGACGGCACCGTGGCCTTCGCCGGTCTCGACGGCTCCAGCTTCTCGTTCGGCTCCAACGCCGCGACCATCTTCGTGCGCCTGGACGCTTTCGAGAACCGCACCAAGGAACAGGCCGCCACGGCCCTGGCCGGCGCCATCACCGGCGCCACCGGGGGCATCGAGGACGCCAACATCTTCGTCATCGCCCCCCCGGCCGTTCAGGGCCTGGGCAACGGCAACGGCTTCAAGATGATGATCCAGGACCGGTCCGGCGCGGGTTACCGCGCGCTGGAAGGCGCCACCTTCGCCATGATGGGCGGCGCGGCCCAGATCCCGGATGAAGTGCAGCAGGTCTTCTCGACCTACAACACCGGCTCGCCCCGCATCGCCGCCGACATCGATCGCAACAAGGCCCTGATGATGGGCGTCCAGCCCTCGGCCGTGTTCGACACCCTCGGCGTCTATCTCGGCTCGTCCTACATCAACGACTTCAACCTGCTGGGCCGCACCTTCCGCGTCACCGCCCAGGCTGAACCCTCGTCGCGGGACGACATCGCCGACATCGCCAACCTGAAGACCCGCTCGGCCACCGGGGCCATGGTGCCGATCGGTTCGGTCGCCAACCTGCGCGAGGACTCCGGTCCGGCCCGCGTCGTCCGCTTCAACCTGTTCCCGGCTTCCGAGCTTCAGGGTCAGGCCGCGTCGGGCGTCTCGTCCGGGCAAGCCCTGACGACGATGGAAAACCTGGCGGCTCAAGCCCTGCCGCAAGGCTTCAGCTACGAGTGGACCGAACTGGCCCTGCAAGAGAAGCAGGCCTCGGGCGGCGCCTCCATGATCTTCGTCCTGGCCGTGGTCTTCGTCTTCCTGGTGCTGGCGGCGCAATATGAGGCCTTCACCCTGCCGCTCGCGGTGGTGCTGATCGTCCCCATGTGCCTGCTCGCGGCCATGATCGGGGTCAACATCCGCGGTCTGGACAACAACATCCTGGTCCAGATCGGCCTCGTGGTCCTGATCGCCTTGGCGGCCAAGAACGCCATCCTGATCGTCGAGTTCGCCAAGCAGGCGGAAGAGGAAGAGGGCATGGATCGCTTCGAAGCGGCCGTCTACGCCGCCAAGGTGCGCCTGCGTCCGATCCTGATGACCTCCTTCGCCTTCATCTTCGGCGTCGTGCCGCTGATGCTGGCCACCGGGGCCGGCGCCGAAATGCGCCAGTCCCTGGGCACGGCGGTCTTCTCCGGCATGCTGGGCGTGACCTTCTTCGGCCTGATCTTCACCCCGGTCTTCTACGTCATGATGCGCTGGGTCTCGGGCAAGCTGCCCAAGACCCCGGAAAAGCCGCGCGACCTGCCCACCACCTACGGCGCGCCGGCTCATGATCCCTATGACCCCACCGACCCCGCGCCGGCTGCGCCCCAATCGGCCAGCCCGCGCCTGGGAGACGCCTGATGAACCGTAAAGCCCTTCCCTTCCTGACCGCCTCCAGCGCCGCGCTTCTGCTCGCCGCCTGCGCGGTCGGGCCGAGGGCGCCCGACGCCGCCCTTCCCCTCCAGGCGTCGGGCGCCTTCATCGGCTCGCAGTCTGCCTCGGTTTCGACCGAGGCCGCTCGGGGCGACTGGTGGCGGCTCTATAACGACGCCACCCTGGACGGCCTGATCCAGCAGGCGCTGACCGAGAACAACGAGCTGGAGGCGGCCGCAGCCAATCTGCGCGCCGTCCGGGCCTCGCTGTCCGAAGCCCGCGCCGGCCGTCTGCCCACGACCAACGCCAACGCCGCCTTCAACCGCAGCCAGGCTTCGACCGCCACGGTTCCCACGGCCGGCGGCGCCGAACTGCCCGAGGTCGACACCTACAGCGTCGGCCTGGACGTCTCCTACGAGGTCGACCTGTTCGGCCGCGTCGGCTCGACCATCCGCGCCGCCCGCGCCGACGCCGCCGCCGCCGCCGAAGCGCTGGAAGTGGTGCGGATCACCGTCGCCGCTGAAACCGCCCGGGCCTATGCCGACACCTGCTCTGCCAACGCCCAGATCGCGGTGGCTCAGCGCACCATCGACCTGCAAGGCCGGACCGTCGATCTGACCCAGCGCCTGCTGGACGGCGGTTCGGGCAATGGTCTGGACGTGGCCCGCGCCCGCGCCGCCTTGGAGCAGACCCGCGCCAGCCTGCCGCCGCTGCGGGCTCAACGTGACGGCGCCCTGTTCCGTCTCGCCACCCTGACCGGGCGCACCCCGGCCGAGGCCAGCGAGGCGGCGCGTGGTTGTCAGTCGCCGCCGCAACTGTCGCAGCCGATCCCGGTCGGCGACGGCGCGGCGCTTCTGGCCCGCCGTCCCGACGTGCGTCAGGCCGAGGCTCGCCTGGCCGCCGCCGCCGCTCGCGTGAACGTGGCCACCGCCAGCCTCTATCCGAGCATCAGCCTGGGCGGCTCTTTGGGCTCGACCGCACTGGACGCCTCGGACCTGAGCGACGACGCCAACTTCCGCTTCAGCGTCGGTCCGCTGATCAGCTGGAACTTCCCCAACATCGCCGTGGCCCGCGCCCGTATCAAACAGGCCGGCGCCCTGACCGATGCGGCTCTGGCGACCTTCGACCAGACCGTGCTGACGGCGCTGCAAGAGACGGAAACCGCGCTCAGCAGCTACGCCAACGAACTGGACCGCCGCACCGCCCTGCGCACCGCGCGGGATCAGGCGGCGACCGCGGCCCGTCTGTCGCGCCTGCGCTTCGACGCCGGCGCCGACAGCTTCCTGACGGTGCTGGATTCGGAACGGACTCTGGCCGGCGCCGACGCGGCCCTCGCCGCTTCGGAAGCCCAGGTCACCACCTACCAGATCGCCCTGTTCAAGGCTCTGGCCGGCGGCTGGGATCAGGCCCCCAACCCCGAGGCCTGATCCTCGGATCATCGCGAAAAAGACAAACGCCCGGCAGGTTCGACCCCGCCGGGCGTTTTCTTTTGGCCGTCACTGCACGATTTTGACGCCACAAGGCGTGACCCTGGCCCGATTGATGCTCTAGGGAGAAGGCCGTGACCCTTCCCGCCGCGCCCTCCCCCGCCGCTGAGATCACCGTCGAGGCTTCCCCTGCGACGGCGCTGGCGCACGCCCGGCGCGTGGTGGTCAAGATCGGCTCCTCCCTGCTCATCGACCCTGTGACCCGCGCCGTCGCCCGCGACTGGCTGGTCTCCCTGGCCCAGGACATCGCCGCGCTACGCCAGCAAGGCCGCGAGGTCATCGTCGTCTCCTCCGGCGCCGTGGCCCTGGGGCGCGGCCGCCTCAACACCTCGCCGGGCCGGCTTCAGGACAAGCAGGCCGCCGCCGCCGTCGGCCAGACCCTGCTGATGCACGCCTGGGAAGAGGCCCTGGCCCCCCACGGCCTGATCACCGCCCAGATCCTGCTGACCCGCGACGACACCGAGCGCCGCCGCCGCTGGCTGAACGCCCGCGCGACGGTCGAGGCCCTGCTGGCCCACGGCGTCGTCCCCGTGGTCAACGAGAACGACACCGTCGCCACCGAGGAAATCCGCTACGGCGACAACGACCGCCTGGCCGCCCGCGCGGCGCAGCTGGCCCGGGCCGACCTGCTGATTCTGCTGTCCGACGTGGACGGCCTCTACACCGCCGATCCACGCCGCGATCCGAACGCCCGCCATCTGCCCCTGGTCGCGACCCTCGGCCCCGACATCCTCGGCATGGCCAGCGGCGCCAACGCTGACGCCGGGGTCGGCACCGGCGGCATGGCCACCAAGCTGGCGGCGGCCCAGATCGCCCGCTC
>CAYWDO010000033.1:0-11957 GCA_964456995.1 uncultured Brevundimonas sp. | reverse complement strand
GCCCTTCGCGCCACCACCCCGGACGCCCGCACCGACGCCCTGATCCGCCTCGCCGCCGGTCTGCGCGCCGCCGAGAGCGAGATCCTGTCGGCCAACGCCCTCGACATCACCAACGCCCGCGCCGCTGGCCTGACGGAGGCCTTGATCGACCGTCTGGCCCTGACCCCCGCCCGCGTCGAGGGCATGGCCGTCGCCGTCGAGACGATCGCCGCCCAGCCCGATCCGGTCGGCGCCGAGATGGCCCGCTGGACCCCCGCCAACGGTCTGGACATCGCCCGCGTCCGCACCCCCATCGGCGTGCTGGGCGTCATCTATGAGAGCCGGCCCAACGTCACCGCCGACGCCGCCGCCCTGTGCATCCGCTCTGGCAACGCCGCCATCCTGCGTTGCGGTTCGGACTGCCTGGAATCCTCGCGCGCCATCGCCGCCGTGGTCGCCCGCGCCGTCACTGAGGCCGGCCTGCCCGCCGACGCCGTCCAACTGGTTCCGGTCCCTGATCGCGAGGCCGTGGGCGCCATCCTGTCGGGCCTCGACGGGACCATCGACTTGATCATCCCGCGCGGCGGCAAGAGCCTGGTCGCCCGCGTTCAGGCCGAAGCGAAAGCCCCCGTGCTCGGCCATCTCGAAGGCCTGTGCCACACCTATCTGGACGCCGCCGCCGACCTCGACGTCGCCCGCCGCGTCGTCGTCAACGCCAAGATGCGCCGCGTCTCGGTCTGCGGCGCCACCGAGACCCTGCTGGTGGACCGCGCCGCCGCCGCGCGCCTGCTGCCCGCCGTCGCCGCTGACCTGATCGCTGCGGGCTGCGAACTGCGCGGCGACGCGGAAACTCGGGCTTTAGTTCCCGAAGCCGCCGAAGCGGTCGAGGCCGACTGGACCACCGAATACCTGGCCCCCATCCTGTCGGTGCGGATCGTGGACGGGGTGGCGGGCGCGGTCGAGCACATCCGCGCCTACGGCTCGGGCCACACCGAGGCCATCATCACCACCGACGCCGAGGCCGCTGAACGTTTCGTGGGCGGCGTCGACAGCGCCATCGTCCTGATCAACGCCTCGACCCAGTTCGCCGACGGCGGCGAGTTCGGCTTCGGCGGCGAGATCGGCATCTCGACCTCCAAGCTGCACGCCCGCGGCCCCGTCGGCGCCGAGCAACTGACCACCTACAAATACGTCGTGCGCGGCCAGGGTCAGACCCGCCCCTGATCCAACCCAACGCAGAAAAGGCCGGAGCCCAAGCCCCGACCTCTCCCCATTTCCACCTATCGGCCTCAAGTAGCGCGAGGCGCGATAGGCCCAAGAAAGAAGCTTACGACCTGCCTTCCGGCAGGGCGTAAGCGATCACATAGTCGCCCTCCGGCGTCTCCATGAAGTGATGCCCGCCGGCCATGATGACCAGATACTGACGGCCGTTCTGCTCATAGATCATCGGATTGGCCTGACCACCCGCCGGCAGGACGTCGGACCAGACCGTCTTGCCCGTTTCGATGTCGATGGCGCGGATCAGGTCATCGGTCGCAGCCGCAATGAAGATCAGTCCGCCCGCCGTCACCGCCGCGCCGCCATTGTTCGGCGTGCCGATCTCGACCGGCAGCATGGAGGGAATGCCGAACGGGCCATTCTTCCGCGCCGTGCCGAACGGACGGTCCCACAGGGTGCGACCGGTCTTCAGGTCGATGGTGCGAATGCCGCCATAGGGGGGCTGCTTGCACAGCAGACCCGTAAACTTGACCCGCCAGCCGGCGTTGACGTCAATGGCGTAGGGCACGCCGATCTGCGGATCGCCGGCGCCCTCGGCCTTGGACTTCGACAGGCTGCCGCCGCGATTGGCCGCCTCCTTCTCGCGCTCGATATAGCGGGGGTCGTCGCGCGGGAACCAGCCCAGACGATCAGCCTCGGCGCGCGGCACCAGACGGTTGTGGTTGGGCATGTCGTTGTAGTTGGCGACGATCACGCCGCGCGCCGGGTCGATCGCCACGCCGCCCCAGTCCGAGCCGCCGTTATAGCCCGGATACTGGATGAAGGGTCGGTCCGCCGTCGGCGGCGTGTACATGCCTTCATAGGAGGCCTGACGGAACTGGATGCGGCAGAACATCTGGTCGATCGGCGACATGCCCCACATATCGCGCTCGGTCAGGTCCGGCTTCTTGAGCGTGTGGAACAGCGAGAAGGGCTGCGTCGGGCTGCGTTGCGAGGGCTCCACCCCGCCCTGCGGCACGCGGCGCTCCTCCACCTTGTGCAGCGGCTGGCCGGTGCGGCGGTCGAGGATGTAAAGGTCGCCCTGTTTGGACGGAAGGACCACGGCCGGGACCAGGCCCGACGCCGTCGGCATGTCCACCAGGGTCGCCTGCGAACCCAGGTCATAGTCCCAGACGTCCTTGCGCACCGTCTGGAAATGCCAGCGCGGCTTGCCCGTCGTGACGTCCAGCGCCACCAGCGAGGTCGAGTATTCATTCTCGGCCGGGCGGCGCAGGCCCGAATAATAGTCCGCCGCCGAGTTGCCCATCGGCAGGAAGACCAGGCCCAGGGCTTCGTCCGCCGTCGCTGTGGTCCACATGTTCGGTGTGCCGGGCGTATAGGTCTGGCCGGCGGGCGGCAGGGTGGTGATGTCCGGCCGCATCATGTCCCAGGCAAAGCGCAGTTGGCCCGTCACGGCGTCGAAGCCCTGGATGACGCCCGAGGCGTTCCAGCGCTTCTGCCCGTCCAGGACCTGATGCCCGGTGACGATCACGCCGCGCACGATGACCGGCGCCGAGGTGATGGAGACCATGCCCGGATAGGGATCGCCCATGCCGGCCTTGATGCTGACCGCGCCATTGGTTCCGAAGTCGGCGCAGGGGACGCCGGTGCGGGCGTCCACAGCGATCAGCCGACCGTCCAGCGTGCCTTCGATGATGCGCGTGGCGCAGGGCTGGGCGGCGTCGACGTTGGGCGTGGCGAAATAGGTCACCCCCCGGCAGGCGGCGGTATAGGGGATCTGATCGTCCGCCACCTGGGGATCATAGGTCCACTTCTGCTTGCCCGTGGTCGCGTCCAGCGCGAACAGCCGGTTGCGGCCCGAACAGAGATAAAGCGTGTCGCCTATCTTCAGCGGCGTGGTCTCGGCCCCGAACCGCTCGCCCGGCAGGTCGCCGGTGCGGAAGGTCCAGGCGCGCTGCAGGCCCTTCACATTATCCTTGTTGATCTGGGTCAGCGGCGAATAGCGCTGGGCGCTGTCCGCCCCGCCCCAGGCCGGCCAGTCCGCGCCTGTCCTGATTATGGCCGGATCGCCGATGCCGCCCTGGCCCATGGCCGGGACCGGGCTGTCGACCCGCGCCTTGTTGGCCTGGGCCACCACCACGCCCGAGATCAGCCCCAGAACCACGATCAGGCCGATCCCGCCAAAGGCCAGCTTGCCGCCTCCCCCCTCGCGCTTCAGCGCCGGGAAGGACAGAACGACGAGGATCAGCAGCACCAGAGGCGCAATCACGCGCGGCACCAGGGCCCAGCCGTTCAGCCCCACCTCCCACAGCGCCCAGATTGCCGTGCCGATAAAGATGAGGATGTAGAGCCAGGCGCCGGCTGTCCTCAACAGGGCCAGCAGTCCGCCCGACAGGATCATCAGCAGACCGACGATCAGATAATAGGGCGAGCCGCCCAGCATGATCAGTTGACCGCCGCCTATGGTCAGGGTCAGGCCGATCAGGGCGATGACCACCCCCAGCAATCGCACCAGGGCGCTGCCGAACCCGCCTTTGCGCCTGCGTTCAATGGATGGCATGTCGCGCTCCTCCCGGGTTCAGCTTGACCATGGCCTGAACACACCGGAAGCCGAGCTGTTCCCGAAAACGGCCGAAAAGCGGCCAAAGAAAAAGGGCGGCGCCGCAGCGCCGCCCTCTCCCGTTCGTCCGAACCGATCCGTCAGTTGACGGGGCGGCCCTCCGTATCGACCACCTGCACCTCGCCCAGGTTCAGGGCGCGGATCTTGGGCTCGATGGCGGCGCGGTCGCCGACCACGACCCAGGTCGTCGGGCCGTCGCCGACGATAGCGCGCGCCGCGACCGAGGCCGACTGCGGCGTCGTCGCGTTCAGGCCGGCGGCATAGCCGTCGTAGTAGTTCTCCGGCAGGCCGAAGACGACCATCTGGGTCAGATCGCTCATGACCGAGGCGTTGGTCTCCCAGTCGCCCGCCATGCCCTGGATCAGGTTGGCCTTGACCGCGCTCAGTTCGGCCTCGGTGACCGGACGCGAACCGACCACTTCGCTCAGCTCGCGCCGGACTTCGGCCGCGCTTTCGGCGGTCTTGTCGGCCTGAACCGCCGCCGTCGCCGCGAACAGACGCGGGCCGTTGGCCGTGCGCACGCCCGCGCCTGCGCCATAGGACCAGTGCTTGTCCTCACGCAGGTTCATGTTGATCCGGCTGGTGAAGGCGCCGCCCAGGGCCGTGTTGAAGGCCACCTGCGCCGGTTGGGCTGCGGCGTCGAAGGCCGGGGCCAGACGACCCGCCGTGATGATCGACTGCGGACCGGCGCGGTCCACGATCAGCACCCGAGGCTTGGCAGGCGGCGTCGCCGTCACAACCGGGGCCTTGACCGGCACCGGCGTCGAGGGCGCGCGCCATCCGCCCAGGGCCCGCTCCAGCTGCGTCGTCAGCTCGGCCATGCTGATGTCGCCGACGACCACCAGGGTGGCGTTGTCGGGACGGAACCAGGTGTCATGGAAGGCCTTGGCGTCTTCCGGCGTCAGCGCCGTCACCGACTGTTCCGTGCCCGTGGTCGGACGGCCATAGGGGCTTTGCGGCCCATAGACGTCGGCGGCCAGGATGCGGTTGGCGATGGCGCCGGGGCTGCGGTTCGCCTGCTGGATGCCCGAGACCTGCTGGGCCTGGGCGCGGGCGAAGTCGGCCGGTCGGAAGGCCGGGTTTTCGATCACATCGGCGAACAGATCCAGCGACGGGGCCAGACGCGGCGTCAGCGCCGTCAGCGACACCGAGCTGTAATCGGTGGCCGAGCCGGCGCCCAGCGTGGCGCCCAGCAGTTGGGTCCGGTCGCTGATCTCCAGGGCGTCCAGGGTCTTGGTGCCGTTGGTCATCACCGCCGGGGCCAGTTGGGCGATGCCCGCCTTGTCGGCGCCGTCGGCGGCGGAACCCGCGTTGACGATCAGGTTCATGCTGACCGTGGGCACGCCGTCGCGCGACGCCAGAACGACCTTCAGGCCGTTCGACAGGGTGGCGCGTTCGACGTCGGGGAAGTCCGCCTGCGGCACGGCGCCCGGCGTCGGCACGCCCTTGGTGCGATCAACATCCGTCGCCGCAACCTTGTAGTCAGGGAAGGGCAGGACCGACAGGGCGTAGCTGCCGTCGGTCAGCCAGGCGCGGCCGGCGGCGGTCAGGTCGGCCGGACGGGCCGCCAGAATGCGCTCATAACCGGCCTTCCAGGCGCCGGGGTCGCCCAGATAAACCTGGCTCTCGGCCAGGATGTCGGACTTGCCGCCAAAGCCGCCGATCCGCTCGGAGCCGCGGATGAAGGCCGCGCCGACATTGGTGCGCGCGCGCTCCAGCTCGTCAGCGGTCGGGCCGTCGCGCAGCAGCTTGGCCATTTCCTCGTCGACGATGGCTTCGATCTGCTTCAGGTCCTGACCCGGCTTGGCCGTGACCATGACCAGAAACTGGCTGCCGATCTCGCCTTCCGAGTTGAAGGCGCCGACCGAGGTCGCGATCTGATCGTCAAACACCAGACGCTTGTAGAGACGCGAGTTGCGGCCGCTCGACAGCACCTGGCCCAGCATCCCCAGATAGTCGGCGTCGGCCGTGCCCGTCTGCGGCGTGTTCCACACCTTGTAGAGGCGCGGTTGGCCGACGCGGTCATACATGGTCTCGCTCTGGGCGCCGGTCATCTTGGCGATCATCTGGGTGGGTTGCGTCACCGGCGGGCCCGAGGGGATGTCGCCAAAATAGCGCTCGACCTTGGCTTTGGCTTCCTCGGGCGTGATGTCGCCAGCGAGGACGATGACGGCGTTGGCCGCGCCGTAATAGTCGCGGAACCAGGCCTTGACCGTGTCCAGATCCGCCGCGTTCAGGTCGTCCATCGATCCGATGACCGTGTGGCCATAGGGATGGTCGGCCGGATAGGTGGCGTTGGTGATGGCGTCCCAGACGCGGCCATAGGGCTGGTTCTCGCCCTGGCGCTTCTCGTTCTGAACCACGCCGCGCTGCTCATCCAGTCGCGCCTGGTCGATGGCGCCCTGCAGATGGCCCATCCGGTCGCTTTCCAGCCACAGGATCGAATCCAGGGCCGAGGTCGGCACGTTCTGGAAATAGTTGGTGCGGTCCGTGTTGGTGGTGCCGTTCTGGTCGGTGGCGCCCAGCAGCTCCGTGCCCTTGAAGAAGTCGTTGTTGTAGTTTTCCGACCCGTTGAACATCAGGTGTTCGAACAGGTGGGCGAAGCCCGAACGGCCGGTCGGCTCGTTCTTGGACCCGACGTGATACCAGATGTTGACGGCCACGATCGGGGCCTTGTGATCCTCGTGGACGATCAGGGTCAGACCGTTCGACAGCACCATCTTGGTGAAGGGAATGTCCACGTCCGGCAGGGCCGGCAGGGCCGCGGCGTTCCGGCTCTGAGCGGCTGCCGCGACGGCGGGCGCAGCCGGCAAGGGATTGGCTTGAGCGGCGGCGGCCAGAAGGCTGACGGCGGCCCCGCCCAGCAGGGCCAGGCGGCGTGCGGTGATGGTCATGGATTCCCCCAGTGCGATATCGCGATAGCGAAGACCGTAACGCCGCTATCCTGTCAGAAACGAACCTTTCCAAAATTTAATCCGCCCGCCCGCCCGGCGGCGTCGCTCTGAGGCGTGAAACAATGCTGCGACGCACACGTCAAAACGGTCACAATATTCCCCCTGCGTCTGTCAAATCGCCATTTCGTGCCACACGACATCATTTGTGGGCGCTTCGGAGGATTATATTTGCACAAGGGCGCAAGATTTCGCTTAATGAGCAGATGCAAAAAGGTGGCCGTTCCAACCCTGGTGGTTTTCTGATCGAGCAGCGTCGGCTGGAGAAACAGCCCGCTGAGCTGCGCGTACGCGCCTTTTCAGAGATCACGCTCAAACCGACCGTCGAAAGCGGGACGGTTCAGGCGTCGCGCTGCACCGACTGCGGCGTGCCTTTCTGCCAGAACGCCTGCCCGCTTCAGAACAACATCCCCGACTGGCTGGCCCTGTCGGCGGACGGCGACCTGCGCGAGGCCTGGCGCGTCGCCTCGGCCACCTCGACCATGCCCGAGATCTGCGGCCGCATCTGCCCGCAGGATCGGCTGTGCGAGGGCGCCTGCACCCTGCAACAGGCCGGCTGGGACGGCGTCACCATCGGCTCGGTCGAGGCCTGGATCGCCGACACCGCCTTCGACAACGGCTGGGTCGAGCCCATCCGCCCCCTGGCCGAGCGCGGCCAGAGCGTCGCCATCGTCGGCTCAGGTCCCGCCGGCATGGCCGCCGCCGACCGCCTGCGCAGCGAGGGCTATCAGGTCACCGTCTATGACCGCCACGACCGCGCGGGCGGCCTGCTGACCTATGGCATCCCCGGCTTCAAGCTGGAGAAGCGCATCGTCCAACGCCGCATCGACCGCCTGATCGAGGGCGGGGTCGAGTTCGTGCTGAACACCTCGGTCGGCGTCGATGTCTCGATGGACGAGTTGCGCGCGCGCCATGACGCCGTGCTGCTGGCCATGGGCGTCTATCAAGCCCGCACTCTTTCGGTGCCGGGACGCGGCCCCGATGACACCGTCGCCGCGCTCGACTTTCTGATCGCCCAGAACCGCGTCGACTGCGGCGATGCTGCTGATACGTCCGCCCCTCATGCGGCCGGTCGCGATGTGGTCGTTGTCGGCGGCGGCGACACGGCCATGGACTGCGTCCGCACGGCTGTCCGTCAGGGCGCGAACAGCGTCGTCTGCCTCTATCGCCGCGACCGCGACAACATGCCCGGCTCGGCCCGCGAAGTTCAGAACGCCGAGGAAGAAGGCGTACGCTTCGTATGGCTGGGGGCGCCCAAGGCCCTGATGTCCAAGGGCGAGGCCGTCACCGCCGTCCGCGCCCAGCGCATGGCCCTCACCGAGGCCTCGGCGGGCGGCCGCCGCGACATCGCACCCGTGAGCGGCTCGGACTTCGACCTGCCCGCCGATCTGGTGATCGAGGCCCTGGGCTTTGAGCCCGAGGCCTTTGGCGAACAGCTCGACGCCGACCTCGGCCTGACCAAATGGAACACCCTGCAGGTGGCGCGTGGCGGTTTCGCCACCACCCTGCCCGGCGTGTTCGCCGCCGGAGACGCCGTGCGCGGCGCCTCCCTCGTCGTCTGGGCCGTGCGCGACGGCCAGGACGCCGCCGCTGAAATCGACCGTTACCTGCGCGCGCGTACCCAGGAAGCCGCAGCATGACCGACGCATCGCAACAACACTGGCTGGCCCAATATGAAGCCAACCGCGCCCGCCTGATCGAAGGCGGCGCCTATGACCCGTCGTCGGAACGCGACGCCTGCGGCGTGGGCCTGGTCTGCGCCATCGACGGCAAGCCCCGGCGCGAGATCGTCGAGATGGCCATCCAGTCGCTGAAGGCCGTGGCCCACCGCGGCGCGGTCGACGCCGACGGCCTGTCCGGCGACGGCGCCGGCATCATGATCGAACTGCCCCAGGCCTTCTTCGCGGCCCAGGTGCGCGCCGTCGGCCAGACCCTGCGTCCCGGACCCATCGCCGTCGGCCAGGTCTTCCTGCCGCGCACCGACCTGGGCGCCCAGGACCACGCCCGCGCCATCGTCGAGACCGAGGCCATCCGTTCGGGCTTCTACATCTACGGCTGGCGCCAGACGCCCATGGACCTGTCCGTCGTCGGCGTCCGCGCCGACGCCACCCGGCCCGAGATCGAGCAGATCATGCTGGCCGCGCCGGAAGGCATGGAGATCGAGGAACTGGAGCGCGAGCTCTTCCTGTGTCGCCGCCGCATCGAAAAGGCGGTGCAGGCGAGCGGCCTGAACGGCTTCTACCTCTGCTCCCTGTCGGCCCGCTCCATCGTCTACAAGGGCATGGTCCGCGCCGAGCTGCTGGGCCAGCTGTATCACGACCTGAACGACCCCACCGTCGTCGCCGGCTACGCCGTCTTCCATCAGCGCTACTCGACCAACACCTTCCCCGAGTGGAAGCTGGCCCAGCCCTTCCGCATGCTGGCTCACAACGGCGAGATCAACACGCTTCAGGGCAACCTGAACTGGATGCGCAGCCATGAGATCCGCATGGCGGCCTCGGCCTTCGGCGACCGCGACCATGAGGTCAAGCCGGTGGTCCAGCCGGGCGGCTCGGACTCGGCGGCGCTGGACAATGTGTTCGAGGTTCTGGTCCGCGCCGGACGTCCCGCCCCCCTGGCCAAGGCCCTGCTGGTGCCCGAGGCCTGGTCCTCGGACGACGTGGTGATGAAGCCCGAGCACCGCGCCCTCTATGCCTACTGCAATGCGGTCATGGAGCCGTGGGACGGTCCCGCCGCCCTGTGCGCCGTCGACGGCCGATGGGTCGTTGCCGGCAAGGACCGCAACGGCCTGCGTCCCCTGCGCGCCGTCGAAACCGTGGACGGTCTGCTGCTGGCGGGCTCGGAAGCCGGTCTGGTTCCCCTGCCCGAAGGCCGGGTCAAACGCCGCCTGCACATCGGCCCTGGCAAGCTGATCGCCGTCGATCTGAAGCACGGCCGCCTCTACGACGAGCATGAGGCCGTCGACGCCCTGGCTGCCGCTCAGCCCTATTCGGACTGGCTCGACAACATGGTCGATCTGGAGCCCATCATCGGTCCTGGCCCCGAGCCACGCGCCGCTGTCGGCGAGGCCCTGATCCGCCGCCAGATCGCCGCCGGCTTCAGCCGTGAAGATCTGGACCTGCTGCTCGACGCTCTGGTCCGCGACGGCAAGGAGGCCGTGGGTTCGATGGGCGACGACGCCCCGCCCGCCGTCCTGTCCAGCCTGCCGCGCCCCCTGGCCCACTACTTCCGCCAGAACTTCTCGCAGGTCACCAACCCGCCCATCGACCCCCTGCGTGAAGCGGGGGCCATGAGCCTGAAGACCCGCTTCAAGAACCTGGGCAATATCCTGGCCCAGGACGAGGCCCAGACCGAGGTCTTCGTGCTGGACAGCCCGGTCCTGACCACCGGCATGTATCAGCGGATGCTGGGCGTCATCGCCGACGGCTCGACCACGGTGATCGACTGCACCTACCCGCTGCCCGCCGAAGATGACCGCCCTGGCGCGGGCCTGCGTCAGGCCCTGGACCGCATCCGAGACGAGGCCGAGGCCGCCGCCCGCGAAGGCGCCACCCTGATCGTCCTGACCGACGAGCACGCCTCGGCCGAGCGCCTGGCCGCGCCCATGATCCTGGCCACCGCCGGGACCCACGGCCGCCTGACCGACGCGGGCCTGCGCACCTATTGCTCTCTGGTGGTGCGCTCCGCCGAGACCCTGGACCCGCACGCCTTCGCCGTTCTGGTCGGGGTCGGCGCCACCGCCGTCAATCCGTGGCTGGCGCAGGAACTGTTCCAGGACCGTCTGGATCGCGGAGCCTATCCGGGCCTGACGCTCCACGACGCCTGCCTCAACTACAAGCACGGCATCGAGGCCGGCCTGCTCAAGGTGCTGGCGCGCAAGGGCATCAGCATCATCTCCGCCTATCGCGGCGGCTGCGAGTTCGAGGTTCTAGGCCTGTCCCGCGCCCTGGCCGCCGAGTTCTTCCCCGGCGCCCCGTCGCGCATCTCCGGCATCGGCCTAGCCGGTCTGGAGCAGGCGGCGCTCAAGCGCCATGCCCTGGCCTTCGGCGCGGCGGTCCCCTCTCCCTCGATGGGCGGCTTCTTCCGCATCCGTGCGGGCGGAGAGGCCCACGCCCACGACGCCAGGACCATCCACCTGTTGCAGGACGCGGTGAACCGCGGCGACTTCAAGCGCTTCAAGCAGTACTCGGCCGCCGTCCGCGAACAGCCGGACCTGGCCCTGCGCGACCTGCTGGACTTCAAGGAGGGCCTGACCCCTGTCCAGTTGCACGAGGTCGAGAGCGTCTCGGACATCCGCCGCCGCTTCCTGTCCCAGGCCATGTCGCTCGGCGCCCTGTCGCCTGAGGCCCACGAGACCCTGAACATCGCCATGAACCGGATGGGCGCGCGCGCCGTCTCCGGCGAGGGCGGCGAGGACCCGGCGCGCTATGTCCCGCGTCCGAACGGCGACAACGCCAACTCGGCGGTCAAGCAGGTGGCCTCGGGCCGTTTCGGCGTCACCGCCGAATACCTGAACCAGTGCCGCGAGATCGAGATCAAGGTGGCCCAGGGCGCCAAGCCCGGCGAGGGCGGCCAGCTGCCCGGCTTCAAGGTCACCGAGTTCATCGGCCGGATGCGTCACGCCGTTCCCGGAACGACGCTGATCAGCCCCCCGCCGCACCACGACATCTATTCGATCGAGGACCTGGCCCAGCTGATCTACGACCTGAAGGCGATCAACCCCGACGCCAAGGTCACGGTCAAACTGGTCTCGGCCACCGGCATCGGCGCCATTGCGTCAGGGGTGGCCAAGGCCAAGGCCGACGCCATCCTGATCGCCGGCCACAACGGCGGCACGGGCGCCTCGCCCCAGACCTCGGTCAAGCATGCCGGCATGCCGTGGGAGATCGGCCTGGCCGAGGCGCATCAGGTCCTCAGCCTCAACCACCTGCGCTCCTCGGTGTCCTTGCGCGCCGACGGCGGCATCCGCACCGGACGCGACGTGGTCATGGCCGCCCTGCTGGGCGCCGAGGAGTACGGCATCGGCACCTCGGGCCTGATCGCCATGGGCTGCCTGATGGTGCGTCAGTGCCATTCCAACACCTGCCCGGTCGGCATCTGTTCGCAGGACGAGCGCCTGCGCGCCAAGTTCACCGGCACGCCGGAGAAGGTGGTCAACCTCTTCACCTTCATCGCCGAGGAGGTCCGCG
>CAYWDO010000032.1:15081-21412 GCA_964456995.1 uncultured Brevundimonas sp. | reverse complement strand
GCCGACAGGCTCTCGATCTCGGCGCGGCGGTCGCCTTGCGCGCTCTCGACGGTGAACAGGCGCTCGCTGGACAGGGCGGCCAGGCGGCGGATGCGGATGACCTCGGCCTGACGCGCGACCAGGGCCTTGGCGCGCGCCTGAAGCTCGGGCGTCATGGCGCGGATCAGGATGGAGGCGCGCACCGTGTCCACCGCCTGGTCCGCCGGGATCAACAGGGGCGGCGGGGGCTTGCGGCTCATCATCTGCAAGGCCGACAGCAGACGGCCCTGACTGGCCCGCTCGCGCGACAGGGAGGCGACCAGGGCGGCCTCGCGGTCGCCCAGCTCTTTCAGGCGGGCGCGCTGGGATTGCAGTTGCACGTCGTCGGCCGCCTCGGCCTGACGCAACTGGGCCAGTTGACGATCCAGATCCACGACCTCGTCCCCGGCGGCGGCGGCTTCGGCGCGCAGGCGACGGGCGCGGGCGGTCTCGTCGCGATACTCGGCTTGCAGCCGGGTCAGTTCAGGGTTGGGCGCAGCCGCGCGCTGGCTCGAAGCCGGGCCCGCCAGCACCAAGGCCAACCCCGACGACAAGAGAAGAAGCCCCGCCCCCCGGCGCATCAGTCGCGGTGGTAGGGAGAGCCGGACAGGATGGTCACGGCGCGGTAAAGCTGTTCGGCCAGCATGGCGCGGGCCAGGGCGTGGGGCCAGGTCTGGGGTCCAAAGGCCAGGGTCGACCGGGCGGCGGCGCGGACGCTCGCGTCCAGCCCGTCGGCCCCGCCGATGGCGAAGACCAGCCGCCGCTCGCCCTGATCGCGCAGGGTCGCGATATGGTCGGCGAAGGCGCGGGAGGAATAGGTCTTGCCCCGTTCATCGCAGGCGATCAGGTGCGCGCCCTCGGCGGCGGCCAGGATCAGCTCGGCCTCGGGGGCCTTGCCGGATTTGCGGGGTTCGAGATCCACAAGCTCCAGCGGACCCAGCCCCAACGGACGACCCGCCAGGGTCGCCCGTCGGGCATAGTCGTCGGCCAGCGCGGCCTCGGGACCGCGGCCCGGCTTGCCGATGGCCGCGATCGCCAGCTTCATGGGGTCAGCTTATCCGAAGGATCAGGCGACGCCGGCGCCGCCGCGGTGGGCGCTGTCGATGGCCCAGATCTTCTCGATATTGTAGAAGCTGCGCACTTCGGGACGGAACAGGTGGATGATGACATCCCCGGCGTCCAGCAGCACCCAGTCACAGTGGGGCAGACCTTCGACCTTGACCTTGCCCAGGCCCATTTCCTTGAGCAGGCGCAGCAGGTGATCGGCCAGGGCGCCGACGTGGCGGTTCGACCGACCCGAGGCCACGATCATGGCGTCGGACATCGGGCTTTTGCCACGCAGGTCGATCAGGACCATGTCCTGGGCCTTGTCGTCGTCGAGTTTGGCGATGATGGCGCGTTCCAGATCGGTCAGACCGACCGGAAGCGGGGCCTGATCGTCGGTACTGGGACCGCCTTCAGCTTGACCGTCGTCGGAATGGACGGAAGCGATCGGGTCCATCTCATGGGCCGCGTTGGAAACGGCGGCGTCTTGCGCATCGTGCGCGGGCGAGGGGGTCAGCGGAGGGCTCCGGGGGAGATTACTAAAGCGGCAACCTAGCACGTCCCGGCCGAAAGGTCACCCACCGCCGCGAATCACGCCCTCGCCCCGGCGAATCGCCGTCGAGGAGCGCGGATTCAGGGGCGCCGTCAGATAGGTCCAGGCCGGCGCCTGCAAGCTGGGCAACAGGCCGGCCTGGGCCGCTGGAATGCGGAAACGGGCGAAGCGGGCGGCGGCGGGGGCGCGGCGACTGTCCAGCTGGCTGCCCGGCCGCGCGACCACGGCCACAGGCATCAGCCGCATGATGTCGGTCCAGCCTCTCCAATGGTGGAAGCTGGCCAGATTGTCCGATCCCATCAGCCAGACGAAGTTCACGCCAGGGTGGCGGTCGGTCAGGACGCGCACCGTGTCGACGGTCCAGCGCGTGCCGATGCGGGTCTCGAAATCCGAAACGATCATGGAGGGTCCGACCGTGGCGGCGGCGGCGCGAGCCGAGGCCATGCGCTCGGCCAGAGGCGCGGTCTCATGGCTGGATTTCAGCGGGTTCTGCGGCGACACCAGCCAGACCACGCGGTCCAGACCCAGACGCCGCATCGCCGTCTCGGCCACATGGGCGTGGCCGTCGTGGGCCGGATTGAACGAGCCGCCGAACAGGCCGACCTTCATGCCCGGATGCAGGTCCAGCCCGTCGCGCAGGGCGCCGGGTCGGGGGCCGAAGCCTTTCGGCGCGGGACCGGCATGGAAGAAGGACAAGGGCGGCTCTTCAGAACGGCGGCGGGCTTATGCTCACCCGCGCCCTAACACGCCCCACCGCCCCTGTCTCGTTTCAGCGGACGGACGAAAGTCTCAGAACTCTTTCCAGCTCGATCCCGGATCGCGCTCGCCCGGCTGGGCCAGCTGCTGGCCCCAGGTCACGACCATCAGGGCCTTGTGGCTGCGGATCTTGTACTGGCCGATCATCGGCGTGACGGCGCCCAGCGGCAGACCGGTGCGGCCGTCGTAGAGGAAGCCCGAAAACTCGGCCACGCCCATGCGGTCGCGGTTGGAGTAGATCGACAGTTCAGGGATGGAGACGACGTTCAGCGTCTCGTTGATCGGCACCCGCATGTCGGGAATGCCGAAGACCCGGCGCATCTGCTCCAGCGACAGGGCGCCGGCGCGAACCTCGAAGATGGCGTCGGCGCTGTCGCGGTCGCGGCTGATGGCGTAGCCCGCGTCCGACAGGGCGGCCCGGATGGCGCTGAGCGCATAGCGGGCGTTCTCGGCCTGGAAATAGGTTTCGTCGACGAAGACGCGCGCGCCCTGGGGGATCGGCAGGGTCAGACCCTCGACCGCCCGGTCGGCGGCGCGGTTGACCAGCAGCATGTCGGTGGCCGTCCGCGTCGGATTGGTCTCGGTCACCGAGGCGCACCCGGCCAGGACGGCGGTCGCCGCCAACAGGACGATCAGACGCGCAGACGTCAAATCACCAGGCTCCGACGTTGGGCATGGAGGCCCAGGGCTCGGCCGGGGCCAGACGCTGGCCGCCTTGCAGCAGTTCGATCGAGATGCCGTCGGGCGAGCGGATGAAGGCCATGTGGCCGTCGCGCGGCGGACGGTTGATCACGACCCCGCCATCCATCAGGCGCTGGCAGGCGGCGTAGATGTCCTCGACCTCGAAGGCCAGGTGGCCGAAGTTGCGGCCGCCCTGATAGTCCTCAGTGTCCCAGTTGAAGGTCAGCTCGACCTCAGGCGACTTCTCGGCCTCGGCGCGCGCCGTGTCCTGGGGCGCGGCGAGATAGATCAGGCTGAAGCGGCCGGCCTCAGAGTCCATCCGGCGTGTCTGCACCAGACCCAGCAGGTCGCGATAGAAGTGCAGCGACGCCTCCAGGTCCTTCACCCGGACCATGGTGTGCAGATAGCGCATGGCTCAGTGGGCCTCGGGCGGGCGAGCCGCCGGGTCCAGGTATTCGTTTTCGGGGTGGGCGTGCGCCGACAGGACGAAGCGGCGGTCGCAATAGCCGCACTCGACGAAGTCGTCCTCGCCCATTTCCAGATAGACCAGCGGGTGGCCGAGGACGCCGCCGCCGTCGCAGGCGACGCGCTTGGACGAGACCACGATCTCTTCGGGGGCGGGGATGACAGCGTCGGTGTGGCGGGGAGGCATGGGGTCCGGTCCAGTCTGGAAAGGCTTGCGCCGTTCCTAGAAGGACCGGACCCTTTGGTCAAACAATGGGGGTCAAACTTCCGAAGGGCGCGGCTGGCGGCGGAACAGCTTGTCCAGCATGGCCTTGCGCTTCTTGAACAGGGTCAGGCCCAGGCAACCGGCGCCGACCCACAGGCCGATCTCGCCGATCACGGCGGCGACAGCGGCGAGCAGGGCCGCATGGGTCATGTCGATATGCTCGAGCTTGCCTGCCAGCAGGGCCAGACCCATGCCGGTGTAGCCGAGGGCGCAGACGCCCATGGCGGCGAAGCCGATCAGGCGGGTGCGGGTCAGGGGCTTCTTGGTCGAGGCTTGCAGGGCGGTCATTGGCGTCTCTCCATCAAGGCAGGTTGTCTTTATGACAAGGAACCTAGACACGCCCGGAACGTGCGTCAAGCGTCATTTACATAAAGACGCGAAACCTTGTCCCTCGATCGCGCAACAGCGCCTTGGCGAATGCGTCTGCGCCCCCTACCTATGCCGCACGCTTCCGCCGTCCGAGTGAACCCCCGCATGACCGACACCCCTGCCCTGCCCGTCAACGCCATCGAGGTGCGGGGCCTGAAGAAGACCTATGCGGGCAACAAGAAGTCGCCGGCCAAGACGGCCCTGCGGGGCGTCGACCTGACCGTGCCGCGCGGCTCGATGTTCGGCCTGCTGGGCCCCAATGGCGCCGGCAAGTCGACCCTGATCAACATCATCGCCGGGGTGGTGAACAAGTCCGAGGGCACGGTCCGCATCTGGGACCGCGACATCGACCACGAGGCCCGCGACGCGCGGGCGGCGCTGGGCGTCGTGCCGCAGGAGATCGTCGCCGACGTCTTCTTCACCCCGCGCGAGGCGCTGGAGGTCCAGGCCGGATTTTACGGCGTGCCAGCCAACGAGCGCCGCTCGGACGAGCTGCTGGCGGCGCTGGGGCTGTCGGACAAGGCCAACGCCTATGTCCGCGCCCTGTCTGGCGGCATGAAGCGCCGCCTGATGGTGGCCAAGGCCCTGGTGCACAATCCGCCGGTCCTGATCCTGGACGAGCCGACGGCGGGGGTGGATGTCGAACTGCGTCGCCAGCTGTGGGAATACATCCGCAAGATCAACGAGGAAGGCGTCACCGTCATCCTGACCACCCACTATCTGGAAGAAGCGCAGGAGCTCTGCGACACCATCGCCATCATCAACCGGGGCGAGGTCGTGGCCTGCGAGCCGACGTCGCAACTGCTGCAGCGCCTGGACACCCGCAACGTGGTGGTGACGCCGGAGACGCCGCAAGAGGTCCCGCCCGCCCTGACCGGCTTCACCGTCGCACCCCGGGCCAACGGCGCCTTCGTCGTGACCTATCGCACCGGCGAATCCAGCGTCGAGCAGGTGCTGATGGCCGTCCGCGCGGCGGGCGTGAAGATCAAGGACATCGCCACCGAGGACCCGGATCTGGAAGACGTCTTCCTGGCCATGACCTATGGCGACGCCAGCCGGCCCAGCCCGACTCAGGACTGATCCGCCTCCACGGCGCCTCTCTTTCGTCATCCTCCGGCAAGCCGCGCAGCGGCGCGACCGGGGGACCCAGCGGCGCCGAAGGCGATCTTGACGGCAAGCGCGGCGGCGGGGGTTTCGCCCTCCGGGCGCCGCTGGGTCCCCCGGTCTCCGCTTCGCTGCGCCGGAGGATGGCGAAAGGGTGGGCGCCGCTAAACCACCATCACCGTGCCGAGCAGCAGCTTGGCGCCCGACTTGCCCAGAACCCGGTCAGTGGCGGCCTGCAAGGCTCGGCTCAGCCATTCGACGTCCGGCGGGGCGCCCGGCAGGATGCGTTCGCCCGCCAGCCGGATCACTTCGTTATAGGCGGCGCTGAGGCGCGGCCTGGACTGGTCGGCGCGGGTGCGCAGGGCGGTGTCGGCCACATCCACCCCGACCTCGACCGTCATCACCCCGCGTCGCCCATCGCGTCGCAGGATGGTGGCCGTGGCTGTGGGCAGGGGAATATAGGCGTTAGCGGGCGCGCCTCCGCCTTCGCTCTTGCCGGAAGCTTCAGCCTCAGCAGCGACGAGTGCGGTTCCCAGGGCGGCGAGGCCGATCAGTGCGCGACGATCCATGCCCCACCCTGCCCCGCCGCCGCTTAAGGCCCGGTTACGGCTGGCGGGCTGTCGCGCCTCGGCGTAATCGGGACGGATGAGCCAGACCGATCTTTCCGCCTATCGCCCCAACGTCGGGGTGGTGCTGTTCAACGCCGCTGGACAGGTCTGGCTGGGCCGCCGCGCCAACACGCCCGAGCCGTGGAACTGGCAGTTCCCGCAAGGCGGCGTCGACGAGGGCGAAGACCTGGAGGCGGCTGCGCTGCGCGAACTGCAGGAAGAAACCGGCGTGCGCTCGGTCGAACTGCTGGGCCGCACCGGCGGCTGGATCGTCTATGACTTCCCCGAGGGCATGGGCGGACCCAAGGCGTGGAAGGGCTTCAAGGGTCAGAAGCAGGTCTGGTTCGCCTTTCGCTTCACGGGTGACGACTCGGAATTCGACCTGGCCGCCCACGGCGAGCCGGAATTCGACGCCTGGCGCTGGGGGGCGCTGGAGGAGGCGCCCGACCTGATCGTGCCGTTCAAGCG
>CAYWDO010000032.1:0-14981 GCA_964456995.1 uncultured Brevundimonas sp. | reverse complement strand
CCTGGCGCTGGGGGGCGCTGGAGGAGGCGCCCGACCTGATCGTGCCGTTCAAGCGTGACGTCTATCAGCAGGTGGTGGCGGCGTTCGAGGACCTGCCGAAGAGCTAAGCTCCCTCCCGCTCATCCCGGCGGACGCCGGGATCCAGTGAGAGCCGCGCGCACCTGACCGGGCCAAATCCTCGTAACTTCTGACGTCGCGCTCGAAGCCAAAGGACTGGATCCCGGCGTCCGCCGGGATGAGCGGTCTTGTGGTTGGCGCCAACGAAAAAGGCCCCCCGCCTAAGCGAAGGGCCCTGATCTTGTCTGCGTCGCAGAAGCCTTAGGCTTCGACGATTTCCGAGGCTTCTTCAGCGAGGATGCTGAGGCCCTGGGCGTTGACGTCGGCGAAGCCGCCCTTGACCATGAACTGACGACGCGCAGCGCCTTCATAGACGGTCACGACGCCCTCACGCAGGGTGGTCATGAAGGGCGCGTGGCCCGGCAGGACGCCGAAGTCGCCCTCGACGCCCGGCGCATCGACCTGATCGACCGAGCCCGCGAAGATTTCGCGTTCCGGGGCGACGAGGGAGAAGTTCAGCTTACCCGCCATGGATCAGACTTCCGCAGCCATCTTGGCGGCTTTTTCGACGACTTCTTCGATGGCGCCGACCATGTAGAAGGCGGCTTCCGGAAGGTGGTCGTACTCGCCGTCGCAGATGGCCTTGAACGAACGGATGGTGTCTTTCAGCTCGACGAACTTGCCCGGCGAGTTGGTGAACTGCTCAGCCACGAAGAAGGGCTGCGACAGGAAGCGCTGGATCTTGCGGGCGCGCGACACGACCAGTTTGTCGTCTTCCGACAGTTCGTCCATGCCCAGGATGGCGATGATGTCCTTCAGCGCCTTGTACTGCTGCAGGGTTTCCTGAACGCGACGGGCGACGCGGTAGTGTTCCTCGCCGATGACCAGCGGGTCCATGATGCGCGAGGTCGAGTCCAGCGGGTCCACGGCCGGGAAGATGGCCTGGGCCGCGATGTCGCGGTTCAGAACGGTCGTTGCGTCCAAGTGGGCGAACGAGGCGGCGGGCGCGGGGTCGGTCAGGTCATCGGCCGGGACGTAGATGGCCTGGACCGAGGTGATCGAGCCCTTCTTGGTCGAGGTGATGCGCTCTTGCAGGTTGCCCATCTCGGTGGCCAGCGTCGGCTGATAGCCCACGGCCGAGGGGATGCGGCCCAGCAGAGCCGACACTTCCGAACCGGCTTGCGTGAAGCGGAAGATGTTGTCGACGAACAGCAGCACGTCCTTGCCTTCTTCGTCGCGGAAATATTCAGCGATCGACAGGCCGGTCAGGGCGACGCGAGCGCGGGCGCCGGGAGGCTCGTTCATCTGGCCGTAAACCAGGGCGCACTTGGAGCCCTCGGTCGAGCCGCCGTTCTTGGCCGGGTCCACGTTCACGTTGGACTCGATCATCTCGTGATACAGGTCGTTGCCTTCGCGGGTGCGTTCACCCACGCCGGCCAGAACCGAATAACCGCCATAAGCCTTGGCGATGTTGTTGATCAGTTCCTGCATGGTCACGGTCTTGCCGACGCCGGCGCCGCCGAACAGGCCGGTCTTGCCGCCCTTGGTGTAGGGGCAGATCAGGTCGATGACCTTGATGCCCGTGACCAGGATTTCCGACGAGGTCGACTGCTCTTCGAAGGTCGGGGCCTCGCGGTGGATCGAGCGGTATTCCGTGGTCTGGATCGGACCGGCTTCGTCGATCGGCTGGCCGACGACGTTCATGATGCGGCCAAGCGTGCCCGGGCCGACCGGCGCCATGATCGACTTGCCGGTGTCCACGACGGCCTGGCCGCGGGTCAGGCCCTCGGTGGTGTCCATCGAGATGGTGCGGACCATGTTCTCGCCGAGGTGCTGAGCGACCTCGAGGACCAGGGTGAAGGGCTCGCCCGTCTTCTGGTCGACGTTCTGGGTTTCCAGCGCGTTCAGGATCGCCGGCAGGGCGCCGGTGAACTCAACGTCGACGACGGCGCCGATGACCTGGGCGATCTTGCCCGTGCCTGCGACTTGGCCAGCGACGGCGGCTGCCTTCTTGGGAGCAGCCGGCTTCTTGGCTGCGGTTTTCTTCGGGGCGGTGGTGTCGGTCATCGTGCGTGTCCGTATCGGAATGTCTGGCGGGTCAGGATCAGAGCGCTTCGGCGCCGGCGATGATCTCGATCAGCTCGGTTGTGATCTGGGCCTGGCGTTTGCGGTTGTACTGGAGCGTCAGGCTGTTGATGAGGTCGCCCGCATTGCGCGTAGCATTGTCCATCGCGGCCATTTGCGCGCCGAAGAAGCCGGCCTGGTTTTCGTAGAGGGCGGCCAGGATCTGCGTCGTCAGGTTGCGCGGCAGCAGGGTCTCGAGAATTTCCTCTTCCGAGGGCTCATACTCATAGACCGCGCCGTTCAGGTCGATCGGCTCAGCGTCGCCGGCCACGACGGCCGGGATCAGCTGGTTCGCGGTCGGGACCTGGGCGATCACCGACTGGAACTTGCTGTAGAACAGGGTGACGACGTCAGCCTGTCCGCCTTCGAAGCTTTCGGCGATCAGTTCGGCGATCGGCTGCGCAGCGGCGAGACCCAGGACCTTGTGCTCGCTCAGCTCGAAGGTCTTCACGACCTTGTCGCCGAACAGGCGCGTCAGGGGATCACGCGACTTCTTGCCCACGGCGATGACGCGAACGTCCTTGCCCTGGGCGATCAGGCTGTTGATCCGGTCGCGGGCGGCGCGGACGACGTTGGACGAGAAGCCCCCCGCCAGACCCTTGTCCGCCGTGGCGACCACGATCAGGTGACGTTGGTCGGCGCCCGTGCCGGCCAGCAGTTTCGGCGCGCTGTCGCCCGAAACGCCAGCCGCCAGATTGGCGATGACCGAGGCCATCCGCGTCGCATAGGGGCGAGCGTTTTCCGCCTGCTCCTGCGCGCGCTTCAGCTTGGCCGCGGCGACCATCTGCATGGCCTTCGTGATCTTCTGCGTCGCCTTGACGCTTCCGATCCGATTGCGCATTTCCTTGAGGCTGGCCATCCGGCGCTACTCTCGCTCTCTGGTCAGTGCTTAGGCGAAGGTCTTGGCGAAGGCGGCCAGGACGTCCTTGAGTTCCGCTTCCAGTTCCGGCGTCAGCGCCTTCTTGGTGCGGATGCCTTCCAGCAGCGAAGCGTGGTTCGAGTGGACGCGGGCCAGCAGCTCGCTCTCGAAGCGGCCGATGTCCGACACCGCCACGTTGTCCAGGTAACCGCGCGTGCCGGCGTAGATCGACACGACCTGCTCCTCGACGGCCAGCGGCGAGTACTGCGGCTGCTTCAGCAGCTCGGTCAGGCGGGCGCCGCGGGCCAGCAGCTTCTGGGTCGAGGCGTCCAGGTCCGAGCCGAACTTGGCGAAGGCGGCCATTTCACGATACTGGGCCAGCTCGCCCTTGATCGAACCGGCGACCTGTTTCATCGCCTTGATCTGGGCCGAGGAGCCGACGCGCGACACCGAGATGCCGACGTTCACGGCCGGGCGGATGCCCTGGTAGAAGAGGTCCGATTCCAGGAAGATCTGGCCGTCGGTGATCGAAATGACGTTGGTCGGGATATAGGCCGAGACGTCGTTGGCCTGGGTTTCGATGATCGGCAGAGCCGTCATGGAGCCCGAACCATTGTCCTCGTTCAGCTTGGCCGAACGCTCCAGCAGGCGGCTGTGCAGGTAGAAGACATCGCCCGGGTAGGCTTCACGGCCGGGCGGACGGCGCAGCAGCAGCGACATCTGACGATAGGCTACGGCCTGCTTGGACAGGTCGTCATAGACGATCAGGGCGTGCATGCCGTTGTCGCGGAAGAACTCGCCCATGGCGGTGCCGGCGAACGGGGCCAGGAACTGCAGCGGGGCCGGTTCCGAAGCCGTGGCGGCAACGACGATCGTGTATTCCAGCGCGCCGGCTTCTTCCAGGGTCTTGACGATCTGGGCGACGGTCGAGCGCTTCTGGCCGATGGCGACGTAGATGCAGTACAGCTTCGCCGATTCGTCGGTCGAGGCGTTGATCTTCTTCTGGTTCAGAATGGTGTCGATGGCGATGGCGGTCTTGCCGACCTGACGGTCGCCAATGATCAGCTCCCGCTGGCCGCGGCCGACGGGGATCAGGGTGTCGATCGCCTTCTGGCCGGTCTGCATCGGCTCGTGCACCGACTTGCGCGGGATGATGCCCGGCGCCTTGACGTCGACGCGGCGACGCTCGGTGAACTGGATCGGGCCCTTGCCGTCGATCGGCTCGCCCAGCGGGTTGACGACGCGGCCCAGCAGGCCCTTGCCAACCGGCACGTCCACGATTTCGCCCAGACGGCGGACTTCGTCGCCCTCGGCGATCTGCGCATCGGCGCCGAAGATCACGGCGCCGACGTTGTCGCGCTCGAGGTTCAGGGCCATGCCCTTCACGCCGGCCTTGGGGAACTCGATCATTTCGCCGGCCTGGACATTGTCCAGACCGTGGATGCGCGCAATGCCGTCGCCGACGGACAGCACTTGGCCGACGTCGGAAACGTCGGCTTCAACGCCGAAGTTGGCGATCTGCGACTTGAGGATGGCCGAGATTTCGGCGGCGCGGATGTCCATGGTGGGCTCTCTGGCTTTCGTCTTCGGTGCGGACCCGCTGGCCCGGCTTGAACTTGGAATTCGGGGCTTAGGCGCGCTTGAGCGCGAACTTCATCTGGTCGAGCTTGGTCTTCAGCGAGGCGTCGAACAGCTTCGACCCCACCTTGACCTTCAGCCCGCCCAGGATCGACGGATCGACGCGGGCGGTCAGTTCGGGATCGCGACCCAGCGACGCGCGCAGGGCCGAAAGAATGCTGTTGGTCTGGGCTGCGGACAGCGGCAGGGCCGAGACGACCTCGGCGGCCACGACGCCCGTCTTCTGGGCGTAGAGCGCCTGGAAGCCGGCGATCACGCCCGGCAGATCGCGAGCGCGGCCGTTCTGAGCCAGCAGGCCGAGGAACTTCCTGGTCGTGGCGTTGAACTTCGCCTTGTCAGCGATGGCCGACAGGCCCCTGGCCTGATCGTCGGCGGAAATCACCGGCGACTGGGACAGACGGCGCAGGTCCGCGCTTTCCAGCCAGGCGGCCTTCAGCGAGGCGAGATCGCCGCGCACGGCGTCGAGCGCCCCCGTCTCTTCCGAGAGGTCGAACAGCGCCTGAGCATACCGTCCGCCGACTTCCGTCGTTCTGAAATCGTCCGCCACGTAATAAAGGTCCGCGATTTGAAGCGTTTGGGTCGAGTCCGGCCGCGATCTCCCGCGCCAGACAAGGGCTTGATTTGCTTATGGAAAGCATACTTGGGACACATCTTGCGATGCATCCTTCGTCAAAGCCGCGCGGCTGATAACACGCAAGGTCCCCGCTCGCAACCGACGGGAACGGAACGATAAGGTCGCACCCGCGCTCTTTTGCCGGACTCCAGACCCCTGCGGCGCCCCGGGTGCGACGACATCACCGCCCCTGCCGGCTTGATGCAACCTCACGATCCCGTTACCGCTTATGGCTATCATCACATTCTGGAACTCCGATGCTTGAAAGCATAACTCCCCTGCTGAGCGATCCGGCTGCCTGGGCGGCCCTCGTGACCCTGGTGGTCATGGAAGTCGTTCTCGGCATCGACAACCTGATCTTCATCTCGATCCTGTCGAACAAGCTGCCGCCCGAGCATCGCCAGCGCACCCGCCGCATCGGCATCGGTCTGGCCCTGATCATGCGCCTGGGCCTTCTGGCCGCCATCGGCTGGATCGTCGGTCTGACCGCGCCGGTCTTTGACCTGGGCCTGCACGGCGAGAGCTTCGACACCGCCTTCAGCTGGCGCGACCTGATCCTGATCGCCGGCGGTCTGTTCCTGGTGTGGAAGGCCACCAAGGAAATCCACCACGCGGTGGACGTCGCCCCGTCCAACGACATGCTGGAGAAGGACAAGAAGGACGTCGTCATCAACAACGTCGGCTCGGCCATCTTCCAGATCATCCTGCTGGACCTGGTCTTCTCGATCGACTCCATCCTGACCGCCGTCGGCATGACCGATCACGTGCCGATCATGATGGTCGCCGTGGTCATCGCCGTCCTGGTCATGCTGCTGGCCGCCGACCCGCTGGCCAACTTCATCGACAAGAACCCGACCATCGTCATGCTGGCCCTGGGCTTCCTGCTGATGATCGGCGCGGTGCTGATCGCCGACGGCTTCGGCGTTCACGTGCCCAAGGGCTACATCTACGCCGCCATGGCCTTCTCGGCCCTGGTCGAGGTGCTGAATATGTGGTCGCGCAATGCGCAGATCAAAAAGAACCGCGCCGCAGAAGCCGCGCAAGCGGCCCTGAACAAGGCCGAAACCGCCGAACCCGGCGTCTGATCGTGCGTATCCGGCCGGTCCTGGCGATGCTTCTGCTGGCGCTTCCTGCGTCCGTGGCGGCGCAATCGTCGGGGCCGGCCGCCCCTTCTGCTTCCCCCGCGCCCGACACCCGACCGCCGGTCTATGGCTATGAGGTGGTGCGGACCTTCCCCCACGACCCGACCGCCTTCACCCAGGGCCTCGTCTTTCGCGACGGCGAACTGATCGAGAGCACGGGCCGCGCCCCGTCCAGCGTCCGTCGGGTGCGGCTGGAAGACGGCGTCGTGCTGCAAAAGCGCGACCTCGACCCCGAATATTTCGGCGAAGGCCTGACCGAGATCGACGGCCGCGTCATCAGTCTGACCTGGACCAATGGCGTCGCCTTCGTCTGGAACGCCGCCGATCTGACCCAGACGGCCCGCTTCACCTATGCCGGCGAAGGCTGGGGCCTGACCCACGACGGGACGCGGCTGATCCTGTCGGACGGCTCGCCTGCCTTACGCTTCTTCGACCCCGCCACCTTCGCGGAGACGGGCCGCGTCGCCGTCACTCTGAATGGTCGTCCGGTGCGCCAGCTGAACGAGCTGGAATGGATCGACGGCGAGGTCTGGGCCAATGTCTGGCAGACCAACTACATCCTCCGCATCGACCCCGCCTCGGGCCGCGTGGTCGGCGTCATCGACCTGAAGGGCCTGCTGCCGGAGGGCCTGGCCAAAGACCCCGCCGACGACGTCCTGAACGGTATCGCCTGGGACGAGAAGAACCGCCGCCTGTTCGTCACCGGCAAGAACTGGCCCAGCCTGTTCGAGATCCGGCTGACCGAGCCACGCTGACCGCCCCCCCCTCTCCCGGCGGGAGAGGGCTTGAGCGCCCGCAAGCGCAGCGAGCGGCTGCGCGAAAGGGTGAGGGGCTGACCTGGCCTTCGGCGAAAGCCGTTTCTCCGCCCGAAGCGACGGCTTACGCCGACGGACAGCGCCGCCCCTCATCCGGCGCTTCGCGCCACCTTCTCCCATTGGGAGAAGGGATGGACTTTACAGGAAGCTATACGGGTCCACATCCACGGTCAGCCGCACCGAGGCCGGCACCTTCACCCGCGCCAGCCAGGCGCGCAGGAAGGCCTGCAGGTTCACATCCCGGTCGGCCCGGACCAGCAACCGCTTGCGCCGTCGCCCGCGCACCAGGGCCAGGGGCGCGTCGGCGGGGCCATAGACCTCCAGCCGCTCGGCGTTGGGGATGGCCTCGGCCAGATCGCGGGCCACCTTCTCGACCGCCATGGCGTTTTCGCTGGATAAGATGATCGCCGCCAGACGCCCGTGCGGCGGCAGGGACGCCGCCTCGCGCTCGCCCATCTCGGCCTCGACGAAGGCGTCGCGGTCGCCCGCGGCCAGGGCCATCAGCACCGGATGCTCCGGCGTCCAGGTCTGCAACAGGGCGCGGCCCGGCTTGTCCGCCCGCCCCGCCCGACCCGTGGCCTGGGCCAGCAGCTGATAGGTGCGCTCCGCCGCGCGCAGGTCGCCGCCGCGCAGGCCCAGATCGGCGTCCACCACCCCGACCAGGGTCAGACGCGGGAAGTTGTGGCCCTTGGCCGCGGCCTGCGTCGCCACCAGAATGTCGATTTCGCCCTCGGCCATCGACTGGATCAGAGCCCGCGCCGAGGCGCCGTCGGGCACGGTGTCGGAGCTGAAGATGGCGGTGCGGGCCTCGGGAAAGAGCCGGCGCACCTCCTCCTCGACCCGCTCGACGCCCGGCCCCACCGGCACCAGCGCGTCCTCGGCCCCGCAAGACGGACAGAGCTTGGGCTTCATCATCGAGAAGCCGGTCAGATGGCAGACCAGCCGCCCGGTGTAGCGATGCTCGACCAGCCAGCTGTCGGTGTCGGGCGCGGTCAGTCGGTGACCGCAGGCGCGGCACAGGACGACGGGCGCATAGCCGCGTCGGTTCAGGAACAGCAGGCTCTGCTCACCCTTGGCGAAGGTCTCGCCGATGGCTTCGCGCAATGGCTGCGACAGCCAGGTCTGCGGGTCGGGCGGACAGGTGCGCAGGTCGATCAGGTCGATGTCGGGCAGGACCGCCGCCCCGTGCCGCGCCGCCAGCTTCAGCCAGCCATAGCGGCCCTGACGGGCGTTCCACAGGGTCTCCAGCGACGGGGTGGCCGAGGCCAGGACCACGGTCGCCCCCTCGATCCGCCCGCGCGCCACGGCCAGGTCGCGGCCGTGATAGACCAGACCCTCTTCCTGTTTGAACGAGCCGTCGTGCTCCTCGTCCACCACCAGCAGGCGCAGGTTGGCGTAGGGCAGAAACAGGGCCGAGCGCGCCCCTACCACGATGTTGCAGCGCCCGGCGACCACCGCCTCCCAAACCTGACGACGGCGCGGCGGCGTCACGCCCGAATGCCATTCCGCCGGGGCGGCGCCGAAGCGGGCGGTGATCCGCTCGATCAGGGCCTGGGTCAGGGCGATTTCGGGCAGAAGAATTAACACCTGGGCGGTGGGATCATTCCGCAGCGTCCGCGCCGCCGCCTCCAGATAGGCCTCGGTCTTGCCCGAGCCGGTCACGCCGTCCAGCAGGAAGGGGGCGAAACCGCCCGCAGCGACGGCGTCGGCGATGACCATGGCCGAGGCCGCCTGATCCGGGTTCAGGGTCGCAGGCGCATGGTCGGGATCGGGGGCGTCGAAGACGGCGACCGCCTCGATCTCGATGACCGTCAGCACCCCCTCATCGACCAGGCCCTTGACCACCCCCGCCGAGACATTGGCCGCGCGCGCCAGATCGGGGCCGGTCATGGAGCGTGAGCCCAAGGCCTCCAGCACCGCCGTCCGCGTCGCCGTGGGGCGCGCCGGACTGCGGCCCTCGACCCGCTTGACCCGTCGCTCGGGCCGGGGCCGAGGCGCGCGCAGGCCCTTCAGCGCCGTGGCCGCCATCTCGCCGGGCGGGCTCAGGGTCCAGCGTGCGGCCCATTCGACGAAGGTCAGCGTCCGGTCCGGCAGGCGGTGCTCGCTCAGCACCTGATCAATGGCCTTCAGCCGTCGGTTCGAGCCCGTGGTCTCGAACACCTCGGCGACCACGCCCCGGATCAGGCGCGGCCCCAGAGGCACGGTCACCTGATCGCCGCGCACAGCCGTCAACCCCTCCGGGACCTCGTAATCGAAGGCCTCGGGCACCGGCAGAGGAATGAGGACGGAGGCGACTTTCACCGCGTTTTTCCTCCCCATTCCATGGGGAGGTGGCGCGGCGCCTCGCGCCGCGACGGAGGGGGCGTCTCGACATTCAACGGCTGTGCCGCCCCCTCCACCCCTTCGGGGTCTCCCTCCCCATGGAATGGGGAGGAAAAGGAGGCTCGCCCTTCGCGTTTGTCAGGGTTAGAACTCTGTCCCATGAAACTCTTTCTCGACACCGCTGACGTCGCCGTCATCAAGGACATGCTGCCCACCGGGATGGTGGACGGCGTCACCACTAATCCGTCGCTGATCGCCAAGTCGGGTCGGAACATCGCCGAGGTCATCGCTGAGATTTGCGCCCTCGTCGAGGGGCCGATTTCCGCCGAGGCCGTGGCGACCGATTTCGAGACCATGGTGAAGGAGGGCGACAAGCTGGCCGCCATCGCGCCGAACGTGGTCGTCAAGCTGCCCCTGACCTGGGACGGGCTGCGCGCCACGCGGGTGTTTGCGGACAAAGGGATCAAGACCAACGTCACCCTCTGCTTCTCGGCCGCCCAGGCCATGCTGGCCGCCAAAGCCGGCGCCACCTTCATCTCGCCCTTCGTCGGTCGTCTGGAAGACGTTGGCGCCGACGGCGTGGGCCTGCTGGAGGAAATCCGCGCCCTCTATGACATCCATGATTTCGACACCGAAATCCTGGCCGCCAGCTTGCGCAACCCCGACCACGTCACCGCCGCCGCCATCGCCGGCGCCGACGCCGCCACCCTGCCGGCCGACACTTTCAAGGCCTTGGTAAAGCACCCGTTAACCGACAAGGGGCTTGATGCCTTCCTGGCGGACTGGGGCAAGACCGGTCAGTCCATTCTGTAACCCCGACCCGCAAAAGAGGTCCGCTTGAGCACTTCCCTGGACCTCTCTTCTGACGCCGCCGAGGGCCTTCACTGGCCCGAGGTGCGGGCCTGGCTGAACGCCCACCCGGATCGTCTGCTGGACGACCGCACCCTGTTGGAAGAACTGGGCCTGCGCGCCACCGGCCGCAACGTGGTCGATTTCGGCCGCGCGGCCCTGACCCGGCTCGAAGCCGTGGTTCAGCGCGAGGCGGGCGCCCGGAAACAGATCGAAGAGATCGCCCGCGCCAACTTCGCCGCCCAGACCCAGACCCACGTCTCGGCCCTGGACCTGATGGAGGCGACCAGCCACGCCGAGCTGGCGCGTCAGCTGGACGCCACCTCGCAAGCCCGCTTCGGTCTGGCCGGCGGCGCCATCGCCATCGAGAAGCCCGGTCTCGTCCCCTTCGGCTGGAAGCCGCTGGAGCCGGGCCGCGTCGACGCCCTGCTGGGCGACGACGGTCTGGAATGGCTCGGCCCCAACTTCACCGGCCTGGACCTGTTCGGCCCCGCCGAGGGCGAGGTGAAGTCCGTAGCCCTGGTGCGCATGAGCCTGCATCTGCCCGGTTCGGACGGCGCCCGCCCCGCCCTGTGCGCCTTTGGCTCGCACGAGGAGGACGGTTTCACCCCGGCCATGGGCTGCGAACTGGTGGCCTTCATCACCCGCGTGGTGGAACGCATGGCCGAGCGATGGCCGACGCAGGCCTGACGGCTGATCAGGCGCTCCTCGCCTGGCTGGAGCATCTGGCGCACGAGCGTCGCCTGTCGCCGCGCACGCTGGAGGCCTATGGCCACATAGGCCGTCACTACGTGGCCTTTCTGGAGCGTCATCGCGGTGGACCGCAGACCCTGGCCGACCTCGGCGCCGTCACCGCCGCCGAGGTCCGCGCCCATCTGGCCGAGCGCAGGAGCGGCGACCGCCCGCTGAACGCCCGCTCGCTCAGCCAGACGCTGGCCGCCATTCGCGGTTTTCACGTCTTCCTCGACCGGCGCTGCGGCACGCCCGCGCCACAACTGGCCCTGGTGCGCGGCCCGCGCGTCAAGCCGTCCCTGCCCCGCCCGGTCACGGAGGATCAGGCCATGGGCCTGCTGCACGAACCCGAGGCCGACCCCGACGCCGAACCGTGGGAGGCCGCGCGCGACCGCGCCGTCCTGACCCTGCTCTACGGCTGCGGGCTGCGCATTTCCGAGGCCCTGTCGCTGAAACGCGCCGACGCCCCCCTGCCCGACGCCCTGCGCATCACCGGCAAGGGCGACAAGATGCGGCTGGCCCCGGTCCTGCCCCAGGTGCGCGAGGCCGTGGACGCCTATCTGGCGCTGCAACCCTTCGTGCTCGAGGCGGATCAGCCCCTGTTCCGCGCTAAACGCGGCGGCGCGCTTAGCCCGCGTCAGGTCCAGGCCACGGTCCAGCGTCTGCGGGGCCGGCTAGGCCTGCCCCCCTCGACCACGCCCCATGCGCTCCGCCACAGCTTCGCCACCCATCTGCTCGGGGCGGGCGCCGACCTGCGCTCCATCCAGGAACTGCTGGGCCACGCCAGCCTGTCCACCACCCAGAAATACACCCAGGTGGACGCCGCCCGCCTGCTGGCCGCCTATACGGACGCCCACCCGCGACGCTAGGCCCAAGAAGCTGACTATCCAGCCGCCTCGAACGGCGCCTATTCTCCGTACGGGGATGGATCGCGACGTGGAGGCAGGCCTTGCGCCGACCGGAGTCCGTCAGCCTGCCGTCGCGCCGATCAGCGCTTGCGCTGTCGGTCGGCGCCGCCTTCAACCTGGCCCTTGCCGGCCCGGCCGCCGCTCAAGACCCGCAGTCGCGGCCGCCGCTTCCTGAACCCGACGAAACCGCCCGTCTGCTGGAGAACCTGCTGACCCGGATGGGCGTCAAGGTGAACCTGGGCAGCCGTCGCGAGCCCCTGTTCGTCATCGACACCGGGGCCGAACGCACCGCCGTCTCCGACCGCCTGGCCAATGAACTGAACCTGAGGCCCGGCCCAGACGTGCTGGTCCATGGCATCACGGCGGCGGAGATGGTGCGGACGGTCCATCTGCCGCGGCTGGACTTCTCGGGTCGGCGCTTCACCAACCTGACCCCGCCGGTCTTTCCCTATGAGGTGCTGGGGGCCGACGGGCTTCTGGGGCTGGACGTCCTGTCGCGGTTTCGCCTCACGTTGGAGCTGCGTCAGCGCCGCGTCATGATGGCGCCGTCCGGCCCCGACGTGGTCGAGCGCGGCATCGCCTTCGGCATGGCCAGCCGGATGCGCTCCAACATCACCCGGGCGCAAAGCGGCCGCTTCGGCCAGCTGATCCTGACCCAGGTCCAGGTCGAGGGCGTGCCCGCCGTGGCCTTCGTCGACAGCGGCGCCCAGTATTCCATCGCCAATCTGGCCCTGATGCGGGCCATCGACGCCCGGATCGGTCCCGCCGCGCGTCAGTCCATTCAGGTTTACGGCGTCATCGGCCAGTCGTTGCGGGTCGATAGCGGCGCCGTCTCCAGCCTGAGGCTGGCGCGGCGCGAACTGGGGGCCACGCCCCTGCTGTTCGGCGACCTGCACGCCTTCCGGGTGCTGGGACTGTCTGAGCAGCCCGCCCTGTTGCTGGGAGCCGACATCCTGACCCGGTTCAGCCGCATCACCCTGGACTACGGCCAGTCGCGAATCACCCTGGGCGGCCTGATCAGACGCCCGTCCGTGCCCGCTAGATCGCCTTGACCGCCCCGCCGTCCACGCGGATCAGCGAGCCGGTGACATAGCCGGCCAAGGGACTGGCGAGGAAGGCGGCGACCGCGCCGAACTCCTCCGTCGTGCCGATACGGCCCGCAGGGATGGTCTTGACCGATTCGGCCCGCGCCTCGGCGGGCTCGACGCCGGTGGCGGCGGCGCGAGCGGCGTCCAGACGCTCGATGCGCGGGGTGTCGATTCGGCCGGGCAGCAGGGTGTTGACCGTCACCCCATTGGCCGCGACCTCGCCCGCCAGGGTCTTGGCCCAGGCCGCCACCGAGGCGCGCAGGGTGTTGGACACGCCCAGCGTCCCGACCGGCTCGATCACGGTGATGGAGGCGACGTTCAGAATACGCCCCCAGCCCATGGCCCGCATCCCCGGCAGCACCCGGTCGGTCAGGCGAAACACCGACAGCACCATGGACTCGAAATGATCGCGCCAGACCGAGGGCTCCAGTCCGTTCACCCCTGACGGCGGCGGCCCTCCGGTGTTGTTCAGCAGAATCTGGATCGGCCCGCCCAGAGCCGCCTCGGCCACGTCGACCGCCTTCAGCAGCCCCTCATGGTCCGCCAGATCGGCGGGGGCGATCACGGCCTGGCCCGGCCCCATGGCGTTCAGCTCATCAGCCACGGCCTGCAGCTTGACCGCATCGCGCGACAGCAGGGCCACATGCGCCCCCTCGGCCACCAGAGCCCTCGCCACGGCCTGTCCCAAGCCGCTGGAGCCGCCGCAGATCAGGGCGCGCTTGCCGGTGAGTTGAAGGTCCATGTCAGTGTCCGATGTCGCGAGGAGGGTTGAAGCCGCACATGGTCACGCGCAGGATCGATTGCGAGGCCGAGCCGATGAAACTTGAGGCCGAACAACTCAAGCCAAGGTCCACTCTCGGCGCAGGAACCGATTACCGCTTTCGACCCATAAGAGACCTTTGTCGAATCCGCATCTGTCACATAGCCAAGGCTGGCCCTTGGCCCGCGATCAGTCTTACCTTGCCGTGCGGCTCTCGGCGAAGTCGATCGTTGATTGCAGGCCTGGCAGAGCTCTCATCATATCATCCGACGCTGCTTTCCTGAGTGCGTCGCAGCGTTCTTTATTCAGCTCGCTCTCGACCGGAGTGCGCTCGCCCTCAGCAAAGGACTCGGCCAAGATCGCGCGCAGCGACTCGGAGAAATCGGTCCGGATGTCGGCGAACTGTTCAAGGCCGAGAATGCTATCCGACAATGTATCGAGAGCTTGTGGCTCACTGAATGCAGCACAGGAGCCCAACACCCGGGCGCGCTTCGAAGCAGCCGAGAAGAACTCGATAGCTTGATCTGCAGCGGCAGCGACCTTCGGGGCGGCTAGAGGGGGCGAGGAGCTCGCCTGAAGAGCGATGGCAGCTAGGAAGGCGATCATCGGATTCCAATCTCATTTCCACTCACAATCACCCCTAGGTGACGGCTCCGCCGCAGTCCAGACTGTCCCGGGCCATCTCCAATGAGAGATAGAAGGTGGCCAAGCGACCAAACATCGCCTCAGAGCCGGAGGCGATCACTCAAGGACCGTTTCTGAACCCTAGCTGAACTTCGGAACGTGGGCTTGTCAGTCCCGAGGTCAATGTCTGGTTCCGGGCCAGGTTTTCATTTCGCAAAACGACCCCTAGCGGATATTCAAACCGTCCGCTTTGGCAGCCGCAACCAAAACGGCGCGCCCCTTGCGGAGCGCGCCGTGATGGGTTCAGGCTGAAGGTCGGAGCCTTAGGCCTGCATGGTCCAGCCTTCGACGCCCATGGCCGCCTGGCGCACGGCTTCGGAGCGGGTCGGGTGGGGGTGGCAGGTGCGGGCGATGTCTTCCGACGAGCCGCCGAAGGCCATGGCGATGCAG
>CAYWDO010000031.1:17809-22988 GCA_964456995.1 uncultured Brevundimonas sp. | reverse complement strand
TCCCAGCGGGCGAAGGCGCTGTAGTAGCGCTGGGGGATCGGCAGGCGGTTGTCGAAGGCGCGATACAGGCTGCCCTTGCCCAGTTCCGGCGAGACCAGCTGGTCGATGATCCGATAGTCGAAGGCGTCGCCCGCCACGCCCACGCCCGACCGCGCCAGAGGCGTGGATTTCAAGGCGCCGTCGGCCCGCTCGAACCGCACGATGGAGAAGTCGCTGGTGCCGCCGCCGAAGTCGGCGACCAAGACATTGGCGTCCTGCTTCAGTTCCCGCGCAAAGAAGAAGGCCGCGCCGACGGGCTCATAGGCGTAGCGGATGTCGGTGAAACCCAGACGGGCGAAGGCCGCCTCATAGCGTTCCAGCGCCAGGGTCTCGTTCGGGTTGCCGCCGGCGAAAGTCACCGGGCGACCGACGATGATGCGCGGCGGCAGGTCGTCCATCGCCCCGTCCGCATGGTGCTTCAGCCGCAACAGGAAGGCCGACAGCAGGTCCTCGAAGCGATAGCGGCGGTTGTCGATGCGCGTCTCAGTGAAGGCGGCGCTGGCGGCGAAGGTCTTGAACGACTGGATGAAGCGGGTGTCCAGCGGGTCCTCGACATAGGCGTCGATGGCCCAGGGCCCCGCCTCGATCACGCGCTCGGGCGAGCCGCCGTCGCGCGCCTCGTGCAGTTGAAAGCTCAGCGCCGAGCGGAAGGCGAACAGGCCCTTCTCGTCTGTCTGGAACCGCACCAGGGTCGCGGGGCCGTCGCCATGGGTCAGCGACACCACCGTATTGGTCGTGCCGAAGTCGATGCCGATGGTGGCGGGCGTGGCGGACGTCATGGAAGAACCTGCGGGGAGAGCGGTCGGGGTTCCTAGCCCCCTGCCCGCGCGCGTCAAGGGCGAGCGTGGAAATGGAGGCCCGCCTGGGTCACAGTGACGGGATGCGCGATTCGTCTCTCTCGGCCCCCAGCTTCTATGAGTTCTTCGCCGGCGGCGGCATGGTGCGCGCTGGTCTGGGGCCGGATTGGACCTGCCTGTTCGCCAATGATTTCGACGCCAAGAAGGGCTTTTCCTATCAGGCCAACTGGGGCACCGGCGGCGAGCTGACGGTGGGCGATATCCGCGCGCTGGAGGCGGCGCAGTTGCCGGGGACGGCCGATATGATGTGGGGTTCCTTCCCCTGTCAGGACCTGTCGCTCGCGGGCGTGGGCGCGGGTCTGGACGGCGAGCGATCGGGCGCCTTCTATGCCTTCTGGGACCTGATCCACGGCCTGATCGCGGAGGGCCGCGCGCCCCGCATGGTGGCGGTCGAGAACGTCTGCGGCGCGCTGACGTCGCACGGCGGCAAGGACTTCGAGGCCATCTGCCGCACCTTCGCCGAGGCCGGCTATCGCTATGGCGCCTTGGTCATCAACGCCGACCTGTTCGTGCCCCAGTCGCGCCCGCGCCTGTTCGTCATCGGTGTTCACGCCCAGGTCGAGGTCGCGCCCGAACTGCTGTCGCCCGAACCCATCGAGCCCTTCCACACCCGCGCCCTACGCCGCGCGGTCGGCTATCTGCCTGATGATGTGCGCGACAATCTGCTGTGGTGGAACGTGCCGACGCCGGAGCGGCGGATCGCCGTCTTCGCCGACATTATCGAAGAGCGTCCGACCAGCGTCGCCTGGCACACGCCGGCTGAAACCAAGAGGCTGCTCGACATGATGTCGCCGGTCCATCTGGCGAAGGTCGAAGCCGCCAGGCGCGCCGGACGCCGCATGGTCGGCGGCGTCTATCGCCGTACTCGCGTCGACGAGGCCGGCGCCAAGGTCCAGCGCGCCGAGGTCCGCTTTGACGACGTGGCCGGCTGCCTGCGCACGCCTTCGGGCGGGTCCAGCCGTCAGGTCATCCTGGTGGTCGAGGGCCGCCGCATGCGCTCGCGCCTGATCTCGGCGCGCGAGACGGCGCGGCTGATGGGGCTGAAGGACAGCTATGTCCTGCCCCGGCAATACAGCGACGCCTATCACCTGACCGGCGACGGAGTGGCGACGCCGGTGGTGCGGCATCTGGCGGAGCATATCTTCGAGCCCCTCGTTCACGGCGTGGTCGCCGCCATCGACGGCGCACAGGCCGCCTGACCACAGCCTTCAATCGACAGGACGAGCGAACATGACGGCGTGGCGTTTCTGGATCGATCGTGGCGGCACCTTCACCGACATCGTCGCGCGAGCGCCGGACGGGGTCTTGCAGACCGGCAAGCTGCTGTCGGTCAATCCCGAGCAATACGCCGACGCCGCCGTCGAGGGCATTCGCCGCATCCTGAAGGCCGCGCCCGGACCGCTGGCGGCGGATCTGGTGGACGAGGTGCGGATGGGCACCACGGTGGCGACCAACGCCCTGTTGGAACGCAAGGGCGAGCCGACATTGCTGGCCATCACCGCCGGGTTCGGCGACGCGCTGAGGATCGGCTGGCAGGCGCGGCCTGAACTGTTCGTTCGCCACATCGTTCTGAACGATCAACTCTATGAACGCGTGGTCGAGATCGACGAGCGCGTGACCGCCGACGGCGCACTGGATCGGCCACTGGACGAGGACAGGGCGCGGGCCGATCTGACGGCGGCCTATGCCTCGGGCCTGCGGGCCGTCGCCATCGTCCTGGTCCACGGCTGGCGCTTCACTGCCCATGAGACGCGTCTGGCCGAGATCGCGCGCGAGGTCGGGTTCGAGCAGGTGTCGGTCAGTCATGAGGTCGGCGCCCTGATCAAGCTGATCGGGCGCGGCGACACCACGGTGGCGGACGCCTATCTGTCGCCCATCCTGCGGGCCTATGTCGATCGGGTCGGAGCGGACCTGGGCGAGGCCACGCCCCTGCAGTTCATGCAGTCGTCGGGCGGCCTGACAGCGGCCGACGCCTTCCGGGGCAAGGACGCCATCCTGTCGGGACCGGCGGGCGGCGTGGTCGCCATGGCCGAGACGGCCAAGGCCGCCGGATTCGACCGCGTCATCGGCTTCGACATGGGTGGCACCTCGACCGACGTGTCTCATTTTGCTGGAGACTATGAGCGGACCTCTGACGCCGTGGTCGCCGGGGTGCGGTTGCGCGCGCCGATGTTGAGCATTCACACCGTGGCGGCGGGCGGCGGCTCCATCTGCCGCTTCGACGGCGGGCGGTTGCGGGTCGGGCCGGAGTCCGCCGGGGCCGTGCCGGGACCGGCCGCCTATCGTCGCGGCGGGCCGCTGACGGTAACGGACTGCAACGTCATGCTGGGCAAGCTGAGCCCCGACTTCTTCCCCGCCGTCTTCGGCCCCCACGCCGATCAGCCGCTGGACGCGGACGCCGTGCGGGCGAAGTTCGAGGAGATGGCCGCCGAGGTCACCGCAGCCACCGGCCGCGCCACGACGCCGGCCGCCCTGGCCGAGGGCTTTGTGACTATCGCCGTGCAGAACATGGCCGAGGCGATCCGCTCGATCTCGATCCAGCGCGGCTATGACGTCACCCGCTATGTGCTGAACTGCTTTGGCGGCGCGGGCGGCCAGCACGCCTGTCTGGTGGCGGATGCGCTGGGCATGACGAGGGTTCTGCTGCATCCGTTCGCCGGCGTGCTGTCGGCCTATGGCATGGGATTGGCCGAGGTGCGCGCCATCCGTCAGACGACCGTGGCGGCGCCGGCGACGAGCGATCAGGACGCCGGCCTGGCCGACCGCATCGCCGAACTGGCCCAGGCGGCGCGGGCCGATCTGAAGGCGCAAGGGTTTGCGGCCGAGGCCGTCTCGATGCTCGCGCGGGCCGAGATCAAGTTCGCTGGATCGGACACGCCTCTGGTCGTGCCCTTCGGGCCCGCCGCCGCCATGGCCGAAGCGTTTGAAGAGATGCACCGCCGCCGCTTCGGCTTCTTCGCCGACGACAAGGCCCTCGTAGTCGAGACGCTGGAGGTCGAGGCTGTCGGGCGCTCCGATCAATCGCCCACGACCCCGCTGGCGGTCAGCGCCGTTGACCTGGCCGCCGTCGCGCACCTGACCGTCCGCATGGCGGGCGAGGATCACGACACGCCCGTCTATCGCCGCGACGCGCTGACGCCGGGCGTCGCCGTGGACGGCCCCGCTGTCCTGCTGGAGGACACAGGCACCACCGTCGTCGAACCGGGCTGGCGCGCCTCGGTCGATGCGGCGGCCAACCTGCTGCTAGAGCGGGTCCTTCCCCTGCCCGCCCGCACGGCCATCGGCACGGATGTCGATCCCATCATGCTGGAGGTGTTCAACAGCCGCTTCATGGCCTGCGCCGAGCAGATGGGCGAGGCCCTGCGCGCCACCGCCTATTCGGTCAACATCAAGGAGCGGCTGGACTTTTCGTGCGCCGTCTTCGACGCGGGCGGCGCCCTGATCGCCAACGCCCCGCACATCCCGGTCCACCTGGGGTCGATGGGCGAGAGCATCCGCACGGTCATCGCCTCGCGCGGCGGCGGCGCCGACGGGCGCGGCATGAGGCGCGGCGACGTCTATATGCTGAACGCCCCTTACAACGGCGGCACCCATCTGCCCGACATCACCGTCATCATGCCGGTGTTCCTGGAGGCCGACAACGCCCCCGCCTTCTTCGTCGCGGCGCGTGGCCATCATGCTGACGTCGGCGGGATCACGCCGGGGTCCATGCCCGCCCACTCGCGCACGGTGGACGACGAAGGCGTGCTGATCGATGACTTCCTGCTGGTGGATGCCGGACGGCTCTGCGAGGCCGAGACGCGCGCCCTGTTCGCCTCCGGTCCCTGGCCGTCGCGCAACGTCGACCAGAACCTGGCCGACCTGAAGGCCCAGGTCGCGGCCTGCACGCGCGGCGCCGACGAGCTGATCCGCATGACGGGCGAGTTCGGCCGCACCGTAGTCGCCGCCTATATGGGCCATGTTCAGGACAACGCCGAAGAGGCCGTCCGCCGCGCCATCGCCGCCCTGAAACCCGGCGCCTTCGCCTATGAGATGGACGACGGCGCCGTCATCCGCGTCCGCATCGACGTGGATGTGGCCAACCGCAGCGCGGTCGTGGACTTCACCGGAACCAGCGACCAGCTGCCGACCAATTTCAACGCCCCCCTGTCGATCGCGCGGGCGGCCACCCTCTATGTCTTCCGCACCCTGGTCGACGACGCCATTCCGCTGAACGAGGGCTGCCTGAAGCCCATCGAACTGATCGTGCCGGAAGGGTCGATGCTGAACCCGCGCTATCCGGC
>CAYWDO010000031.1:14906-17709 GCA_964456995.1 uncultured Brevundimonas sp. | reverse complement strand
AGCCCATCGAACTGATCGTGCCGGAAGGGTCGATGCTGAACCCGCGCTATCCGGCGGCGGTCGTGGCGGGCAACGTCGAGACCAGTCAGGCCGTGGTGGATACGCTGTACGGCGCGCTGGGCGTCCTGGCCTCCAGCCAGGGGACCATGAACAACTTCACCTTCGGCGACGAGGCGCGTCAGTATTACGAAACCATCGCCGGGGGCTCGGGCGCCGGCCCGGGCTTCGACGGAACCAGCGCGGTCCAGACCCACATGACCAACAGCCGCCTGACCGATCCCGAGGTGCTGGAGACCCGCTTCCCCGTCCTGCTGGGAGAGTTCTCGATCCGGCGCGGGTCGGGCGGCGACGGACGCTGGCAGGGCGGCGACGGGACGGTGCGGCGCGTGCGCTTCCTGGAGCCGATGACCGCCGCCATCCTGTCCAACCACCGCCGCGTGCCGCCCTTTGGCGTCCAGGGCGGCGAGCCGGGCGCAGTCGGGGTGAACCGGGTCGAACGGGCCAGCGGCGCGGTTGAACCGCTGGCCGCGACCGCCGAGGTCGCCATGCAGGTGGGCGATGTCTTCGTCATCGAGACGCCCGGCGGCGGCGGCTTCGGCGCGAAAGACGCTTCCTGAGCCGACCGAACCGCGCAACCATTCGTTCGGGGAGGACGAACCATGCTGGTGCTTCTGGGAATACTGATCGTGGTCGCGGGCTTCGTCGCCCGGATCAATCCGCTGGTCGTCATTCTGGTCGCGGCCATCGCGACCGGAGTGCTGGCGGCGGTCGGGCCGGGGGTGGACGCGCAAGGCCTGCTGACGGCCGGGATCGACACAATTGCGCGCTTTGGTCAGGCCTTTAACGACAACCGCTACTTCCATATCACCTGGCTGGTGCTGCCGGTCATCGGTTTGCTGGAGCGGGCGGGCCTTCAGGAACGCGCGCGCGATCTGGTGACCAAGGTCAAGGCGGCGACGGCCGGGCGGCTGATGCTGATCTACCTGCTGGTGCGTCAGGCGACGTCTGCCCTGGGCCTGACCTCGCTGGGAGGCCACCCGCAGATGGTGCGCCCCCTGATCGCTCCCATGGCCGAAGGCGCCGCCGAGACCCAGCACGGTGCCCTGACTGACAAGGCCCGTTTCCGCATTCGCGGCATGGCGGCCGGCACGGACAATGTGGGGCTGTTCTTCGGCGAGGACATCTTCATCGCCATCGGCTCCATTGTCCTGATCGTCGGCTTCCTGGAACAAGCCGGCATCAGGGTCGAAGCCCTGCACGTCTCGCTGTGGGCCATTCCCACCGCCATCGTCGCCTTCATCGTCCACGGCGCGCGACTGCTGATGTTCGACGGGCAAGTGAAGAAGGACATGGCCGTGCCGGATGCCGCCGATGAAGCGGAGGCCGAGACGGGGATGGGCCGATGATCACGCTGGAACACGCCTATATCGCCACCGGCCTGATGTTCGCGGCCTTCTCCGTCCTCAGCCTGCGCGATCCGCTGAACCCGACGCGGTTCCGCAGCGCCATTTTCTGGGGGCTGATCGCCCTGTCGATGCTGTTCGGCAGTTGGCTGGGCGGGTTGGGCAACGGGCTGCTGGTCATCGCCCTGGTCGTCATCGGCGCCAGCGGAAAGCTGGGCGTCGGCAAGCCCGCCACCACGACCTCCGAGCAGCGTCAGGCCAGCGCCGCCCGCTGGAAGAACGCCCTGTTCGTCCCCGCCCTGATGGTGCCGTTGGTGGCCGTCGGCGGCACATTGCTGGCCAAGCATACGCCCGCCGGGGCCTGGCTGATCTCGCCGGTGCAGACGACCCTGATCTCGCTGGGCCTGGGCTGCGTCATCGCCCTGGTCGCCGCCATGGTCTGGTTCCGGCCGCCGGTGATGGCCCCGGTGCAGGAAGGGCGTCGGTTGATGGACTCCATCGGTTGGGCCGCCCTGTTGCCGCAGATGCTGGCCTCGCTGGGGGCGGTTTTCCTGGCCGCCGACGTGGGTCAGGTGGTGGGCGACCTGATCGCGCGGGTCATCCCCATGACCTCGGCCTTCCTGGCCGTCTTCGCCTATTGCGCGGGCATGGCCCTGTTCACCATCATCATGGGCAACGCCTTCGCCGCCTTCCCGGTCATGACCGCCGCCATCGGCCTGCCGATCGTGGTGCATCAGTTTGGCGGCGACCCCGCCATCGTCTGCGCCATCGGCATGCTGGCCGGGTTCTGCGGGACGCTGATGACGCCGATGGCCGCCAACTTCAACGTCGTGCCCGCCAATCTGCTGGAACTGCCCGACCGCAACTCGCCCTTGAACGGGGTCATCCGCGCCCAGATGCCCACGGCGGCGATCATGCTCTTGGCCAATATGCTGCTGATGTACTTCCTGGCCTTCAGGTTCTGACATGACCATCGACGCCGGCCCCAATGCTGACTTGGCCTCCCGCTTCGCCGCCACGGCGCTCGGCCATGTGGCGCGGGAGTATCCCAACCACATCATGCATGTGCTCACCGGACCGCAGGACGCCCGCACGCCCCGGGCTATGCATCCAATCTTCTTCGGCAGCTTCGACTGGCATTCCTGCGTCCACGGATGGTGGACCCTGTTCACCCTCTATCGTCTGCATCCCGATATGGCCAAGGCGCCCGCCATTCGCGCCTTGGCCGACGACCTGTTCACGGCGAAGAACGTCGCCGGCGAGGCCGCCTATCTGGCGCGTCCCGAAAGCCGGGGGTTCGAGCGTCCCTATGGCTGGGCCTGGCTGCTGATGCTGGCCGCCGAGCTGGAACGCCATGACACCGACGAGGGGCGTCGCTGGGCCGAGACGCTGCGCCCGCT
>CAYWDO010000031.1:10985-14806 GCA_964456995.1 uncultured Brevundimonas sp. | reverse complement strand
TGGAACGCCATGACACCGACGAGGGGCGTCGCTGGGCCGAGACGCTGCGCCCGCTGGCGCAGGTCTTCGCCGAACGGTTCAAGGCCTTCCTGCCGCTGGCGGATTATCCGGTGCGGACGGGGACGCATTACAACACGGCCTTCGCCCTGCGGCTGACGCTGGACTACGCCGACGCTCACGACGCCGATCTGGCCGGCGCGTGCCGCAGCGCCGCCCTGCGTTGGCACGCCGGGGATCGCGACTGTCAGGCCTGGGAGCCGTCTCAGGACGAGTTCCTGTCGCCGGCCCTGATGGAGGCGGTGCTGATGCGGCGCGTCCTGCCCGCGTCCGACTTCCAGACCTGGTTCGACGACTTCCTGCCGCGCCTGAGCGACGGGCAGCCCGCGACCTTGCTGTCTCCCGCCCGCGTCAGCGACCGCACGGACGGCAAGATCGCCCACCTGGACGGGCTGAACCTGAGCCGGGGGTGGTGCTGGCGCGAGATTATCGCCGGCCTGCCCGAGGCCGATCCGCGCCGCGCCGTCGGCGAGAAAGCGGCGACGGTCCACCTCGACGCCGCCCTGCCCCACGTCACCGGGGACTATATGGGCGAGCACTGGCTGGCGAGTTTCGCCTTGCTGGCCCTGCTGGCGACGCCTGCTCACTGACGCAAGCGACGGCCGCCGTCGCTTCTTTTTGTCTTAGCCCGTTCAACGGTCCGGCCTCGCGTCAGACCGCGCGCCGCCATGTGCGCGACAAGCGCCAGCAGGGCAGACCCCAAGCTTTGCAGCATTTACGTCAAAATCTAGACGGAACCCAAGGTCGCACTATTGGTTAACAGGTTCTTAACGTATCGCTTACGCTTTCGGAATTCCCGTACCAGATGAATGAAGTCGCAGAAACACTAGAACCCGATTAGAAATAACTGAACACTTAAGGTCGCAAGAGATGGTTGAAAATCGTCATTTCTACAATCGTCACGAAAACTATGCAGAGCCAGACGCGGCTGTAATTGTCGTTGCTGGCGGCGCTGGATTTCTAGGTTCGCACCTGTGCACTAAACTGATCGAAAGCGGTCACTTCGTATTCTGCATCGACAACTTCCACACCGGAAGGCCACAGAATGTCGAGCATTTGAAATCATCCGATCGATTCACAATCGTTGAACACGACATCAACGACAATATGCCCAGCGAAATTCCGAAAGCTGATCAGATATATAATCTGGCCTGCCCTGCATCGCCGGTCCATTATCAGTATGATCGCGTCAAAACGGCGCTGACTTGTTCACTGGGCACGCTAAATCTTCTCAAAAAAGCGGCCTCTGATAGAGCGCGGTTCTTTCAGGCCTCGACATCGGAGATCTATGGCGATCCTGAAGTCCATCCACAGACGGAAAACTACAGGGGCAACGTCAATACGGTCGGCCCCCGATCCTGCTACGACGAGGGCAAGCGCTTCGCCGAGACCCTGGTCACCGACTTCGGCGCCCAGCACGGGCTGACGACGCGCATCGTGCGCATCTTCAACACCTACGGCCCTCGCATGCACCCCGACGACGGGCGCGTGGTCTCGAACTTCATCGTTCAGGCCCTGCGGGGTGAAGACATCACTATCTATGGCAGCGGTGAGCAGACCCGCTCCTTCTGCTTCGTCGATGATCTGGTGGAAGGGTTCGTGCGCCTGATGAACGCCGATTCCGGCATCGACGGCCCGGTCAATATCGGCAACCCGAACGAAACCACGGTCAACCAACTGGCCGAGCAGATCCTCGCCATGGCCGGATCGCGATCCAAGATCGTCCACCACCCTCTTCCGGTCGATGATCCCCGCCGACGCAAGCCCGACATATCGAACGCCCTGGCGCGCTTGAACTGGTCGCCGCAAGTGCCGCTTCACGACGGGCTTACCAAGACCATGGCCTACTTCATGGAAGAAATGAGCAACAGCGGTCGAAGCTCGACCAGCGCCTACGCCAACTAAGACAGAATAACCCGAGCGACACATTCGACACGACTGGACAGCACTCCAAACACGGAAATCCTGGGCGGGCCTTTCGATGCAAAATGACAGTGTTCCAACGCTTCTCATATGGTTGTTCGCCATATCCCAGTTGCTTTATCTGGGCTGCTTCCTGCTCGAGATGTATTTCCGGTCACTACGCGTCAACCGCGTGGACATGGACGACCCGCTGCCTGCCACCGAGGCGGAAATGCCCTTTATCGTCCTGCTCTATCCCGTGCTGCGCGAGTTGGAGCGCACGATGGAGACGACCTTCACCTCCCTGGCCAAGCTGGACTATCCGCGCAGCCGCTATCGGGTCGTCGCCATCCCGAATTCCAACGACAGCGAAACGATCGCCAGCCTGCAACGGCTGACAACCGCCTTTCCCTTCGTCGAAATACTGGAGGTCCCGCCGACCACCGATCCCCGCTGGGACGTGGTCTGGAACGCCTGGGACGCCAACCCCAAGGCCTATTGGTGGCATCGCGGCAAGCGCGCCGGCGCCAAGGACCTGCCCCCCAAGAAGACCCGGCAGTTGGTTTACGCCCTGTATCAGATCGCCGAGACCCACCGCGACAAGACAAACCTCACTATCGACTACATAGACGCCGACAGTTGCCCGCCCGCCGACCATTTCAAGGCCGCCGCCATCGGCTTGCAGAAGTATGACGTGCTTCAGGCGCGCAACGTCGCAGGCAATCTGAACGCCAGCCTAGCCGCCGCCTTCCACGCCTTCGACCACATGACGTGGGACGGGGCCAAGTACGGCCACCTGTCGGACCCCAGGCAACCCTTCTGGGTGCTGGGCAAGGGCCTGTTCTTCAAGGTGGATGACCTGATCGCCCTGGGCGGATTCCACCCCTGGATCACCATTGAGGACCCCGAGGTCGGCCAGCGGTTCTGGAAGAACGGTAAGACCCTGGGCATCATCGACAGCTCCCTGATCGAAGAGGTGCCCGAGACCTTCGGCGAAGGCATTACGCAAAGGAAACGCTGGGTCGCCGGCTTCTTCCAGAGCCTCGGCGTGCCCTTGAAGGAAATGGACTTCACCTTTGGCGAGCGGATGCGCGCCTGGACCAACTTCCTGCCCTGCATGTCGCTGTGGGTGAACACCCTGGGCATTCCCCTGGGCGTCTGGGCGGCGTGGCGGTTCTTCACCGGGGACAACGCCCTGCCGATCTGGCTGGTGGTGCTGTCGGTGTTCAACATCATCGCCTTCACCGTCCTGATGGTGGGCCTGTACATGCGGACATGGACGCGGACCGGCCTGGTGCTGGAGCGCACGGCCGACCGCGTCGGCTACATGCTGATGGTCAATCCGATCTTCGTCATGGTGTGGTGGTGCGTCTGGATCATTCCGCTGACGCTTGGCTTCGTCATGTACCTGAAGGACAGCGGCCAGGTCTGGCAGCGCACCGAGAAGATCGACGCCAACAATACGCTCGTGCGGTCCAAGCTGGACCAGTACGGCGTCCTTCGCCACGATCACTGAGCAGGCTCATCATGGACAAGCATATCCTGATTACGGGTGGGGCCGGCTTCATCGGCTCGCATCTGGTCGACGCCATGCTGGCGCGCGGCTATCGCGTCAGCGTTCTCGACAGCCTGTCGCCCCAGGTGCACGCCGACGGGGAGATGGATGCGGACGGCTGGCCCACCTACCTGGACCCCCGCGCCCGCCGCATCAGGGGCGACTTGCTGGACGAGGGCGTGTTCGAGGCGGCGTTGGATGGCGTCACCCACCTGGCGCATCTGGCCGCGTCGGTCGGGGTGGGTCAGAGCATGACCAATATCGTCGACTACACACGCAACAACGTCATGTCGGCCGCCATCATGCT
>CAYWDO010000031.1:0-10885 GCA_964456995.1 uncultured Brevundimonas sp. | reverse complement strand
GCCGTGAACAAGCGCGACCATGAGGAGATGTTCCTGTCGGTCGGGCGGGCGCTGCAGATACCGACCGTCGCCCTGCGCCTGTTCAACGCCTATGGCTCGCGGCAGGCCTTGAGCAATCCCTACACTGGCGTCGCGGCCATCTTCATCGCCCGCCTGCTGAATGACCAACCTCCCCTGGTGTTCGAAGACGGGCGGCAGATGCGTGATTTCGTCCACGTCCAAGACGTGGCTCAAGCCTTCGCCACGGTTCTGGACAGTGATCGCGAGACCTGGGACGTCTTCAACGTCGGCAGCGGCGCCGCGATCTCCGTCAACGAAATCGCCGGCCTGCTGGCCCGGCTGCTGGGTAAGAACATCGCCCCGGAAGTACTCAACCGCTACCGGGTCGGCGACATCCGGCACTGCTTCGGCGACACCTCAAAGATCGAGCAGGCCTACGGATTCAAGCCCGAACGCGACATGGAGACGGGCATGGAAGAACTGATCGCCTGGGTTTCGCGCGTCAAACCGCCCGTCGATCGCAGCGCCGAATGTCTGGCCGAGCTGACACGAGGAAAACTGGTCGTCTGAAACTATTAACCAAAATGATCCAGCCTGCCTGAAGCGCCTTCCTCGGCGTCGCCAGCAACGCGACGCGCTCGATACTCTCGTTAGGAAAGTTCATGACCGATCAACCGCGTCGCCTCGCATCGAAAACGTCATTCGCAGCAGTCCTGACCGCGCTCGGCGCGATGGGTTCGGCCGGAACCGCTGCAGCTCAAAGCGACGTGACGATCTTCGCCGGCGGAAAGCTGGACGTGGCGGACTCCGCCTATGCCGGGGCGTCGGTCGGCCTGCCCGGCTCGGTCGATGGCAAGGGCTGGGCCGTGCGGGGCTCGGTCTATACCGGCGGCTATGACTATCAGAGCGGCCCGACCACCATCGACGCCGACTTCACCGGCGCCCAGGCGGAGCTGATCTATCGCTTCGGCTCAGGACCAACCTGGGGCAGCGTCGGGGTGGGCTATCGCTACGTCGACACAGACCTGAGCCCCGGGGATCCCGGCAATCGCCGCGAAGGCGGACAGGGTGAAATGATCGTCAGCCTGGACGGCGGCCATGTCGCCGGTCCGTGGCGTGTCGACTGGTACGGATCCTACGGTTTCCAGCTCGACGACTATGACGCCCTGGCCAGCCTGACCCACACGGTCGGGAGCTCGGGACGTGTCCGCGCCGGCCTGGAAATCGCTGCCGATGGCGATTCCAACTACAGCGCCTATCACATTGGGCCCGTGCTGGGCGTCAAGGTCGGCGATCAGGCGGAATTCCAGATTTCAGCCGGCCTCAGCGACGGAGACGATCGTGGGTCCGATGGCTATGTCCGCGTCGGTTTCTATCGCAGCTTCTGATCCCGGATCGTCTCAACCAAACCGTCAGGCCGGTCGGCGTAGCTGAACCGTTGTAAGCTCAGCCTTACAGGCGACCCGCCACAAGACGAATGCATTGCCGCCCTAAAACTACCCATCGGCAATCGTTAACCCGGCGTTATCTCCGGGGAGATTAACAACGACGCTTACTCTTCTCCGCAATTGAGAAGGCTAGGCGTAGTATGCTGACGCTTCCGTCACGACGATCTGTATTGACCGGCCTGGCCTTGGCGCCGGCGCTCGCCGTCGCGCCGCACGGCGCCTGGGCCGTGCCCGAGGGAGAAGGCGCCGCCCTGCCCCACGCCTCGACCACGCCCCCGTCCCTGTCCAGCGCCGCCCGCAGCGGCGGACGCTACTTTGGCGCTGCCGCCCGCGCCGACCATCTGCGCGAGGACAAGGCGCTGCGCGCCGCCGTGCTGCGGGACTGCGAGGTGCTGACGCCCGAGATCCATCTGAAGTGGAACTCGCTGGAATGGCGCAAAGGGCAGTTCAACTTCGCCCCCGTCGATGACCTGCTGGCGTTCTCGGATCAGAACGGCCTGAGCGTGCGCGGCCATACGCTGTTGTGGGATCAGAGCACGCCTGACTGGGCCAAGCGCGAAATGCTGGAACAGCGCGACTGGCGGCTGATGTCGGAGCATTTCGCTCGGGTGCTAAACCGCTACGGCGCGCGCATTAAAGAGTGGGACGTCATCAACGAACCCATCGACACCGAGGCCGGCGCGCGAACCTTGCGCCGCAACACCTTCTTCCGCGCCTTTGGCCCGACCTATATCGAGCGGGCGATGGAAGAGGCGCGGACGCACGCGCCCAAGGCTCATCTGGTTATCAACGACTATGGCTTTGAATACGGCAATCCTGTCGACAAGGCGCGACGCCAGGCGTTTGTCGCCCTGGCCCGGCGCCTGCGCGCAGCGGACGTCCCGCTGGACGGGGTTGGCGTCCAGGCCCACCTGGACCTGTCCAAGGGGCCGATCGACACGGTCGGATTGCAGGATATGACCAAGGCCCTGATTGACCTGGGGCTCGACATCACCGTGACCGAACTGGACGTCAAGGAAGCAGAGGCCGGCCATTCCACCACCGCGCGCGACCAGATGGTCGCCGATGAAACCCGCCGCTATCTCGACGTCATGCTGGCCTTCCCAGAGGTCCGCGGCGTCGTCACCTGGGGTCTGACGGACAAGTTTTCCTGGCTGACGGAACAGGTCGACGCGCGCGTCCGCGCCACGCAAGGCGTCAACCGGGGCCTGCCCTACGACGAAGCCTACAGTCCCAAGGCCATGTACTGGGCCCTGTCCGACACTCTGCGCGCCAGCACCTAGTCTCGACGGGCGCAGAAACGCGCCGCTTGCGGCGCCACCGCTGGACATTTGCGCAGCTTTTGCGGCAGGAACACGCACCCTTTCGCTTCGGCTCGCGTTAGGGTCACGAAGCTGGGGGCCAGGTTGCGTACACTTGCCAAGACAATCGATCTGGTCGCAGCGTTTGACGCCTCGCCCAATCCCTACATGCTGCTGGACGCCCAGCTTTGCTATGCTGGGATGAATCAGGCCTATCTGGACGTGATTCATCGCCGTCGCGAAGAGCTCTTGGGCAAGCCTATTCTGCAAGAATATGACGCGGGTCCGGGCGCGGAAGCGGCCGAAAACAACCGTCAACTGGCGGCCTCGTTCGAGAAGGTGCTGACGACGGGGCAGTCCGACCACCTGGCCGTGCTCCACTACCCTATCCCCATCCAGAACGCCGAGGGGGAGACGATCTATGACGACCGCTATTGGAGTGCGACCCATACGCCGATCAAGGATGAAACGGGCCGCGTCACCCACATCCTGCAGCACACGACCGACATCACTGAACTGGAACGGCTTCGCCGTCAGGTCGCCCGACTAAGGCCCGACGAATCGACTTCGGCGCTCGACAGTCTGATCGGCGGCGGCATGTTCCGACGCGCCATGAGCGTGCAGGCCGACAACCGCCGGCTGGAAACCGAACGGCGTCAGCTGATGGACATGTTCATGCAGACGCCGGGCTTCGTGGCGGTGCTGAACGGCCCGCAGCATGTGATTCAGCTGCATAATGGCTCCTATGGTCAGTTGATCGGCCATCGCGACGTGCTGGGAAAACCCATTCGCGAAGCCCTGCCGGAACTCGCCGGCCAGGGCTATTACGACTGTCTGGACGATGTCCTGGCGACCGGCGAACCCTTCCAAGGGCGACAAAGCCCGGTGCAGTTGCAGCAAACGCCCAACGGCTCGCTGACGACCCGCTACCTCAACTTCATCTACCAGCCGATACGCAACGACATGGGCGAGATCATCGGCATCTTCGTTCAGGGCCATGACGTCACAGAGACCGTAGTCGCCGCCGAACGCCAGAAGCTGATGATCGACGAGTTGAACCACCGGGTGAAGAACACCCTGGCCACGGTTCAGTCCATCGCCATGCAGACGGCGCGGTCCCATGACGACCCTCGCACCTTCGCCGAAACCTTCCAGTCTCGGATCCTCTCCCTGTCGCACACCCATGACCTGCTGACACGCAGCCATTGGGAAGGCGCCGACCTGCGCGCGGTGCTGGAACATGAGACAACGGCCCACGGCCTGCATCGCCTGACGCTGAACGGCCCCAACCTGGCGCTCGACCCGGCCATGGCCGTATCGCTGGGAATGATCTTCCATGAACTGGCGACCAATGCGGCCAAGTATGGCGCGCTCACGCCCGGCGAAGGCAGGGTGGCAGTCGATTGGTCTGTCGCCGACCTCAAAAATCCACAACTGACCATCATATGGCGTGAAATGGGTGGACCGACCGTGGCGCCGCCGGAGCGCCGGGGCTTCGGCAGCCGTTTGATTGAACGCAACGTTAGACACGATCTGGCGGGCACAGTGCAGATGCATTACCGCAACGACGGATTCACCGCCGAGATCACCATTCCGCTGAACAAGGAAGCCGGATGACCATAGCTTTGCAGGGCCGCCGCGTACTGGTCATCGAAGACGAGTCTCTGGTCGCCATGTTGTTGGAGACCATACTGGAAGATATGGGCTGCGTCGTGATCGGCCCGGAATCCAACATCGACGACGGCCTGATCACTGCAAATGGCGAGGCGTCGCTGGACGCCGCCCTGCTAGACGTCAACGTCGCCGGCCGCGAGGTCTTTCCGATCGCCGACGCCCTGAGGGCGCGTGGCGTGCCCTTCGTGTTCTCGACCGGCTATGGCGAAGCTGGTTTGCCCGAGCATTGGCGCGGTCATCCGACGATCCAGAAACCGTTCACCGAAGGCGCCATCCGTGACGCCCTTTTGAAGGCGATGAATATCAGCCTGGTCTGACATCTCACAACAAAGCGTCCCTACGTCAGCGTCAAACCCGGCGCGGGGTGAACCATCCGTCGGGAGTACGTTGGACCGAGCCCGCCACAGCGAGGACCGCCAAGGTCTGTTCTATGCGATCCTCCATCCGACGCCCCTGACGTCCCGCGAACCGGGCTGCCAGTGCGCGAGGCCCCACTGGCCCGCCCGCCTGCCGCAGGGCATGCAGCAGGGCCAACGCCATGGAGCCCGGCGCGTCAGGCAAGGGCGGCAAGCCGTTGGCGACTCCCAGCGTGGCCTCGATCTGTACCGGGCGGCGAGGCGTCCTGACGCGGCCCGCCTGGAACTCAGGGCGCAGAAAACGCACCTTGCCGCGCGCCTCCTCAGCCGCCCGTTCCCGGTTCAGGGCCACCAGACGCACCACCGCTTCATGCCCCTGCATATCCGCCGGCCAGCCGTAGGCAGTCAGAACGGCGGCATCCAGCCGTCGATGAAGATGATCCAGCAGGCCGATGCAGCCGGCCTCATGCACCAAGCGCTCCGCTTCAGTCAGACGTGCGCCCGCCGTCAGCCGCGCTCGACCATTGTAAAGGCCGGTCATGGTGAGGGTTGGATGGCGCTCCAAGACGCGGGCGCGTAGATCGTCTATCTCTTCGGCCAAAGCGCCGATCTCAGCGCCCGCATCACCGGAAAGATCGGGAAATGCAAAGGCGTCAAAGCAGGCGCCCTTGGTGTAAACCGGCCTATCCTCAAGCGTGCCACCCTGCACCAGCGCCCAATCGCGATGGAGCCGTGAGGACAGGACGCCAAGAACAGCAGACTGGTCCGAAGCGATACAGATCAGCCGATTGTCCGGCAGAATGTCCGCCTCCAGAAATCGGAACCAGCGATGCTTTGCGGTTTCCACCGTGGCGATGTAGCGCCGCAAGCCCTCCAACGCGGGCCGCAACTCGCGGCGCGGTTCGCCGAATATCCACCAGTTATCGCGATAAGAGGCCCGGTTGTTACGGTCACGATCAGGCTTCACCGTTTCCAGGACATGCTGAAAGATCGCGGGATGACGCCGCCGCACCTCGGCTTCTTCCCACCCGAACAGGTCGATGACCTTCACGCCGCGCGGACGCTCGGCCAAATCCCGGCCATTCCGATAGGCGCGGATCGGAGAGGTCGCCTCCGGGACCGACGCGGACAACAGGTCAGCCGCATGATCCGGCGCGACGATGAATCCGGCGCCATGCAGCTTGACCCCCGGCGAGCACAACAACGCATTGGCTTTCAGCTGGACCAGGTCGGTCACATCCACCCCCACCGTCAGGTCCGAAGAGATGACGCCGCGCGCCTCGGTGAAGGCGATCTCTGGCGCATCGGTATGAAGGCCCGTTTCGGATAGAACCGTCAGCAGCCGCCCCCGGCTGTCGGCATCGCCGCGCTCGGCGACAGTAATGGCGATACGAACGGCGGCGCGGTCGCCGCCCTTGATCCAGGGGTGGTCGGGGATGGCGAAAACCAGCCGCATCGGCGGCGCGCCCCTCAGATGATGCTCCAGCACGCGGCGAGAAAAAGTCTGGGTCACGGAGTTGGTGGTGATGAAGCCGAAACGGCGCAGTTTGGAACCCTTGGCCGTCAGGATGTCCGCCGCACGGTCCCACCAAGCCGTCACGAGGTCAGCCGAGCGGAAACGCCCTTGCCGAATATGCCACAGGGCGTCGACGTAGCCGTCGCCCAGCTCGCGCCTCAGGTCCTTGCCGGCGATGAAGGGTGGATTGCCGACAATGAAATGCACGTCCGGCCACGGCGTCGGACGCGGGTCGATCAGTCTGACGACCTCGCGTTCCTCGGCCACAGGAAACAGTACGGGCTTATCGCCGTCTTTCCGCGGGGGCCGGCGGCGCGTGACGGGCCGTCCCACGGCGTCGCGCACCAGTTCCTCGCGCGACCACGACAGCAGCGCGTCCGTCTGCCGGATTTTCTCGAAGTTGCGCAGGATCGGCTCGGATGGCTTGGCGTCGCCAAAGACCCGGAAATGCCACTGCAGATAGCCGAGCCACATCACCATCTCGGCGATCCATGCGGCGTAGGCGTTCTTCTCCAGCCCCCAGAACTGTTCGGGACTGACGGTGTGACCGTCCAGCGCCAACAGACCCTGCGCTTCGCCCATCTCGGCCAGGACGGCCAGAACCTCGCCCTCAAGCTCCTTCATCATCCCCATGGCGACATAGAGGAAATTGCCGGTGCCGCAGGCGGGGTCCAGTACGCGGACATGGCACAGGTCATGATGGAACTGGCGCACCAACAGCCTCGCCCCCCTGTGGTCGCCCGCCATATAGAGGCCGATAGCGCTGGCCTCCGTCGCCTCCCAATCCGCGCGCAGCGGCTCCATGATCGTCGGCTCGACCAGGCGTTCGACATAGGGACGCGGCGTATAGTGGGCGCCGAGTTCGCCCCGTTCGGTCGGGTCCAGCGCCTGTTCCAGCAGGGCGCCGAAGATGGCCGGCTCGACCGAGGCCCAGTCGCGCTTCGCCGCCGCGATCAGGGCTTCCAGCTCATCCTCATTAATCGGCAGAGCCGCTGCCTGACGGAACAGCCCGCCGTTGAAGCGGCGCAGGTTTTGGCGAAGGGCCGAACAATGCCCCCCTTGGTCCATGCGTCGGAAGAAGTCACCCGCCCCAAGATGGAACTGGTCCGCCTGGCCGCGATAGCTTTCCAGAAAGCGACGGAAGCCATGATCTTCAATCAGGCCGACGCTGTCGGCGAACATGGCGAAGATGCACTGCATGACGAACAGGGCTGTCTGATTGGCGCGCGTCGCCGAGTCACAGCATCCGGTCGCCCGGACGGCCCCGCCGCCGCCCGCGCGCCGATGGAGCGGACCAGCCAGGCCAGACGCGAGGCGATGTCGGTAGTCACCTCAGCCACGTGGGCGGACGGATCCAGGCTCATGGGCTCAGCCCAGACGCGCCTCAGCCGCTCACGCACCGCCGCATCGCGCAGATCGGCCATCTCGATGCGATAGCGGGCGCGGTCAGGGAACGGGGCATAGGCCTTGCCCTGCCGCCCAAAGTCGGACCAGAGCTCGATGGCCCGGCCCACGTCCACGACGACGATAAAGGGCGGCCACTCGTCCAGGGCCTTGGCATAGTTCTCGGCCTGACGCTTGGCGTTGCGCATCAGGGTTTCGAGCGTGTTGGACGGCGGCGCGGCCTGGCGTCCCTTGCCGCCGAACAGGGCCAACTGCGGCTGCGGGTCCAGCGCCCCGCCCGCCCCGCGCTTGCCCGACTGCTTGGCCTCCAGAACAAAGGCGCCGCGCCGGTAGCAGTCGATGTAGCCGGGATGGCTGCCGCCGTCCTCGTGCAGGAACTTCACCGGGCGCTCGAAGCAGTAGTCCAGGTCGCCCGTCCGCTCGTCATCGGGCGCCGCGACCCCGATCAGCCGGCACAGCTGGCCGATGAAGGTCTGGTAATGGGCGCGCTCGCTGATCGGCGCCTCGGACCAGCGGCGAATGAAGTCGTCTGCATCCATGGATTGTCGGCCTCCCCGCCAACAACCCTAGATTATGATAACGACGAAATACAACCTTTAGGAAACGAGGCCGTCTAGGTAGCGTCGATACAGCAGCGGCGCGCCCAGCCAGTAGCAGAGCTCGGCCGGGCGGCTGATGTCCCAGACGGCCAGGTCGGCGGCCTTGCCCGGCTCAATCGTGCCGACCTCATCCTGCAACCCCAGGGCGCAGGCGGCGTGGCGGGTGGCCCCGACCACGGCCTCTTCCGGGGTCAGGCGGAACTGGACGCAGGCCAGGTTCAGCGCGGCCGTCATCGAGGCGACGGGCGAGGTGCCGGGGTTGCAGTCGGTGGCGACCGCCATGCGCACGCCGTGCTGGCGCAGCAGGGCCACGGGCGGCGCCTTGGTCTCGCGCAGCATCAGGAAGGCGCCGGGCAGCAGGACAGCGACCACGCCTGCCTCGGCCATGGCCTGCACGCCCGGCTCGGTCGTGTGCTCGATGTGGTCGGCGGACAGGGCGTGATAGCGGGCCGCCAGCGCCGCACCGCCGCCGTCGGACAACTGGTCGGCGTGCAGCTTCACCGGCAGGCCCAGCGCTTCAGCCTTGTCGAACAGGCGCGCCACCTCGTCCGTGGTGAAAGCGATGGGCTCACAATAGGCGTCCACGGCATCGACCAGACCCTCGGCATGGGCGGCGGGCAGGATTTGATCCACAGCCTTGTCCACATAGGCGGCGCGGTCGGCTTTGTGCTCGGGCGGCACCGCGTGCAGGCCCAGGTAGGAGGTGCGAACCCGCACCCCGGCCTCGCGCCCGATGCGGCGGGCGACGCGCAGCATCTTCAGCTCGCTGTCGTGGTCCAGACCATAGCCGGACTTGATCTCGACCGTGGTGACGCCCGTGGTCTTCAGCCCCTCCAGACGCTTGCATGCCGAGGCGTAGAGGGCGTCCTCGCTGGCCTCGCGCGTCGCCTTGACCGAGGAGACGATGCCGCCGCCGGCGCGCGCGATCTCTTCATAGGTCGCGCCCTCCAGCCGCCGCTCGAACTCGCCCGAGCGGTCGCCGCCGAAGACCAGATGGGTGTGGCAGTCGATCAGGCCCGGCGTGACCCAGCGCCCGCCCAGGCGGTCGGTTTCCACAGCCTTGTGCACAGGCAGGTCCGCGCGCGGACCGACCCAGGCGATGCGCCCGTCCCTGATCAGGATGGCGGCGTCCTCGATCGCGCCATAGGGGGCGCCGCCCTCGGTCATGGTCGCGACGTGGCAGTCGGTGATGAGGCGGTCGGCGAGGATCATCGCGCGGCCACTCCGCTCAGGATTTCGCAGAACCAACGTCCGGCCGTCAGGGAGCCGAGGTCGCCGACTTCCAGCGAGGGGTCGTATTCGGTCAGGTCCACGGCGCGCACCTTGGCATAGGCACCGATGGCGCGGGCGGCGTCGAAGAAGTCGTGGACCGAAACACCGCCGGGCCGGGCGCCGGGGCTGGCGGGCCACTGGCTGCGGTCGATGACGTCGATGTCGAAGTCGACGTAGATGACCTCGCACAGGGACGACAGGCGCTCCAGTTCCTCGACCACCACGGTCGCCAGACCGCGCTGGCGGCACTCGCGGGCGGTGCGGACGCTGATGCCCGCCGCCTCGGCCTTTTCGTGGGCGCGGCGGGTGTTGGCGAAGGGGGCTAGGCCGACCTGGCTGATACGATGGCCGTCCATGCCGTCGTCCAGCAGGGCCTGGATCGGGTTGCCGTTGGTCAGGCCCTGATCCGTGTCGCGCAGGTCGAAATGGGCGTCCAGCGTCAGGACGCCGACGCGATCCAAGCCCAGCGCGTGAACACCGGGTCGGGTGATGGCGTTGTTGCCGCCGACGAGGATCGTCAGGGCGCGATGAGCCTGAGCCTTCACCGCGTCGCGCACGGGCTCGAAGGCGTCGAAAGGCGACACGGCCTTCAGCGTTACATCGCCCGCGTCATGGACCAGGACGTCCAGATCCATCCCCGTCTCGACGTCATAGGTGGACAGGCGCGGCAGGACGGCGCGCAGGGCCTTGGGGCCGAGGTCGCAGCGGCCCGGCGTCAGCGAGCGCTCGTTCAGCGGCGCGCCGATCAGGGCGACGGGGGCGTCGGGATATTGGCCCACCAGATCGCCGACGGAGCGCCATCCCAGGGCTTCAGACGGTTGGCTCATCGGGATCATCCTTTGGTCGGGGAAAAGCGGGCGACCAGATCATAGGCCGCGCCGGGGAAGGTCTGCCACGCCCAGGTCACGCCCTGGCCGTCGCGCCAGGTGCGGCGCTCCAGCCGCAGACAGGGGGCGCCGTCGGCCAGACCCAGATGCTTGGCGGTCTCAACGTCGGCGCCGACAGCCGAAATCCGATGCTCGGCCTCGGTCCAGGGCATGTGGGCCAGCAGCCAGCCGCCCGGCGGCTGGGCGGTGAAGTCGGCGGCCTCGGCCTCGGGCGCGGCGGTCAGAGAGATCAGGCGGCGTTCGATGACGAAGGGCAGATCGTCGGCCAGATGCAGGGTTTCCAGCTCGACCACCCGCTCGCCCAGACCCTCGTCGGCACGAGCCGGGCGGACGATCCGGCCCAGCAGGCGATGGGCATAGGCCAGCCCCCTGCCCTCGACCTCGGACTGAATGTCGGGGATGGCGACCAGGGCCGAGGAATGCACCGG
>CAYWDO010000030.1:0-23133 GCA_964456995.1 uncultured Brevundimonas sp. | reverse complement strand
AGGCAACTCGGGCGGGCCGGTCTTCTGGACGCCCGCCGTGGACCGCCTGCCGGGCACGCCGACGCCGGATCATCCCTACATCGCCGGAGTGCTGGTGCAGGAGGTTCAGGGCGGCGGCGAGGGGCTAGAGCTGGGCGTCGTCGCCCACGCCCAGTATGTGCGCGAGGCGATTGCGCTGCTGGACGCGCCCCGTCCCTAGAGACCCGGCGCGCACTCGTAGCGGGCGCAGTATCGGCGCCGAAGTTCTGCGTCGGCGGCGCGCCCGTCGAACTGGTCCGCGCTGGCCGCTGCGAACTGTCTGCTCCAGGTTTCCTCGTCAAGCGGCCGGGTCGGTGGCATTTCAGGGAGCCCGATCTCGGCCAGCAGACGTGCGGCGGCGACGGTGAAGATTTCCTGCGTTTTCTGTCGATCCGGATACAGTTCGCCGATCCATTCCGTCACCACGGCGCGACGATCAGGCGGGAGGTCCTCCAGCCCGAAACGCGCGAGGGTCGGGCTGCGAGAGGCTGTCCGTACTGCCCAGCGCTGAGCGGAATTCCGTTGACCGGCGGTGGGGTCGGGGCCCGTCCAGGGATCAGGCTTCGTGGAAGGCGTCATCGCCCGCATGCGGAACGGAAGCCGGACCTGGATCCGGCTCGCCACCGGGGTTCCATCCACGGTTCGCGGGGCGAGGACGCCGCGTTGGACCACGCGCACGGCTTCGCGCCCAAAGCCCAGGTCGGCGGGCTTCTCGGACATGGCGGTGCAGGCCGACAAGGCGCCTGTGGGTAGAGCTTCACAATGCACCACCACGTGGCCCTCCGCCCGGACAATGCCGGCGAAACGAGGATAGTCGGCGGCCGTCGCAGCCGGTGCGGAAATCCAGACTGCGTCCACTACCTCCGGGTCTTGGCCGGCTATGGCGAGACTAGACAAGAGGACGGCGATCAAGGGCATGAAGGTTCCTTCGGGCCGAAACGTCGCACGCCCTCGCCGAACGTCAACCCGCCAGAGCTTCCGCGCCCAGCCCTTGCAGAAGCGCCCCCCCCTGGCCCACGGCGGCCAGGCGGCTGGAGGCGTGGCCCAGGACGTTGGCGGCGTAGAGGTCGTAGAGGTCCAGCTTGCCTTGCAGCCACACAGGATCGCCATTGCCGGCGTCCAGGCGGGCCTTGGCGGCGAGCGCGCCCTTGGCCAGCATCCAGCCGCCGACCACGTCGCCCAGCAGCTTCAGATAGGCGTCGGCGCCAGCGAGCACGTCAGCGGCCCGCGCCGCGTCGGCCTTGGCGTCCAGCAGCCACAGGGTGGCGTCCTCGACGGCCTCGATGGCCGTGGCGAAACGTTCGACCGGCTTGCCGACATAGAGGCGGTCGATCTCGACCAGGGTGGCCTTCATGTCGGCGATCAGGGCGTGGGCCGCGTCGCCGCCGTCCATCGACAGCTTGCGACCGACCAGATCCATGGCCTGGATGCCGTTGGTGCCCTCATAGATGGGGGCGATGCGGGCGTCGCGGTAGTATTGGGCCGCGCCGGTCTCCTCGATGAAGCCCATGCCGCCGTGGACCTGGATGCCCTGCGAGGCGACCTCGCAGCCGATGTCGGTGGACCAGGCCTTGGCGATGGGGGTGAACAGGTCTTCGCGGCCCTTCCAGGCCTTGCGCTCGGCCTCGGTGGCGGCGTGCTTGGCCAGATCGGCGGCGACGCCGGTGGACAGGCAGATGGCGCGGGCGGCGGCGATCTTGGCCTTCATGACGCCCAGGGTGCGGCGCACGTCGGGGTGGTCGAAGATCGGGGCGTTCTTCTCGCCGGTCCAGACGCTGCGGCCCTGACGGCGGTCCAGGGCATAGGCCAGGGCGTGCTGATAGGCGCGCTCGGCGACGCCCACGCCTTCGACGCCGACGGCCAGGCGGGCGGCGTTCATCATCACGAACATATGGGCCAGGCCCTCGTTCGGACGGCCGACCAACTCGGCGCGGGCGCCCTCATAGGACATGACGCAGGTGGGCGAGGCGTGGATGCCCAGCTTGTGCTCGATTCCGACGGGGTGGAAGGCGTTGCGCTCGCCCAGCGACCCGTCGGCGTTGACGGCGAACTTGGGCGTCAGGAACAGGCTGATGCCCTTGGGGCCGGCGGGGGCGTCGGGCAGGCGGGCCAGAACCAGATGGATGATGTTGTCGGTGGCGTCGTGGTCGCCCCAGGTGATGTAGATCTTCTGGCCATTGAGAGCGTAGGTCCCGTCGCCGTTGGGGGTGGCCGTGGTGGTCAGGGCGCCCAGGTCCGAACCGGCGTGCGGCTCGGTGAGGACCATGGCGCCGGTCCATTCACCGGAGACGAGGCGGGTGAGGTAGGTCGCCTTCTGGTGCTCGGTGCCGACCGCTTCCAGCGCCTCGATGGAGGCCAGAGACAGCATGGGGCAGAGGCCGAACGCCATGTTGGCGGCGTGGACGGTTTCATAGGCCGCCAGTTCCAGCGCCTTGGGCAGGGCCTGTCCGCCGGCCTCCACCGAGGCGGTCAGGCCGGTCCAGCCGCCCTCGGCGAACTGTTTGTAGGCGTCGACGAAGCCGGGGGCGGCGGTGACGGCGCCGTCGGCATATTTGGCGCCGGCCAGGTCGCCGGGGCGGTTCAGCGGGGCCAGCACCTGTTCCGAGAACTGGCCCGCAGCCTCCAGCACCGCGCCCATGACGTCGGCGTCATAGTCAGGAAAGGCGCCCGTGGCCACGACCTGATCAATGCCGGCGACGGCTTCCAGGGCGAAGGCGAGGTCACGGACGGGGGCGCGGTAGCTCATGGCGGTCTCCAGAATCTTCAACATGCTTCTGACGCCCGAGGCATGGGTGATGCAAGGGCGCTTGGACTTTGGTCGCGGTTCGCGCCAAGCTATGGACCTGTGCCGTCGCGGAAGGGAATAGCCTTGGCCGAGCCCCGTCACCGATATTCGACCGTGTCGCTGCTGCTGCATTGGGTCATCGCCCTGGCGGTGCTGGCGCAGGTGCTGCTGATCACGGCGCACGAGGCGACCGAGGGCGTGCAGGCGCGCGAGTTCGTGAACCTGCACAAGTCGCTGGGTCTGACGATACTGGTCCTGACGCTGGCGCGCATCGGCTGGCGGATGGCCAATCCGGCTCTGCCGCTGCCGGTCGGCTTGCCGCGTTGGCAGCGATGGGCGGCGCGGGCCGTGCATGTCCTCTTCTATGTGGTCCTGCTGGCCATGCCGTTGACAGGATGGCTGGCGTCGTCGGCTTCGGGCCGCGAGATCATCTGGTTCGGGCTGTTTGACTGGCCGCTTTTGCCGATTTCAGGAGGGCGTCCCGTCGCGGGCCAGTTGATGGACGTCCATGAGGCGGTGATGAAGCTGCTCTATGTCCTGATCGCCGTCCATGTTCTGGCGGCGCTGAAGCACCAGTTCGTCAACAGGGACAATGTGCTGCGTCGCATGATCCCGATCATCCCGCGCCGGCCATGACCGGCGACACCCCTGAAATCGCCGCCGAGGCGCTGAAAACCGGGCGGCTGGTCATCCTGCCGACCGAGACGGTCTATGGCCTGGCGGCGGACGCGTCGAACCCGCAGGCGGTGGCGCGCATCTTCGAGGCCAAGGGAAGACCGCGCTTCAACCCCTTGATTGCGCACGTCGCCAACGGCCTGGACGCCGAGACGATCGCCGTCTTCGACGAGCGGGCGCGGGCGCTGGCCGAGGCCTTCTGGCCTGGTCCGCTCACCATCGTGGCCCCGGTGCGGGATAGGGAGCGGGTCTGTGATCTGGCCCGCGCGGGTCTGGACAGCGTGGCCGTGCGGGTGCCGGGGCATCCGCGCGCACGAGCGGTGATCGCGGCCTTTGGCGGGGCCGTGGTCGCGCCCTCGGCCAACCGCTCGGGACGACCCAGCCCGACGACCTTTGATGACGCCCTAGAGGAGACCGGCCATGCCGTCGGGGCCGCCGTGGACGGCGGGCCGTGTGCCGTGGGCGTGGAAAGCACGGTCGTTTCAGTGCTGGACGGCGTTGTCGCCTTGCTGCGCCCGGGATCGGTGACGCGCGAGGAGATCGAGGCCGTGGTCGGCCCTCTGGCCGAAGGCGGACAGGGGCATCGCTCGCCCGGTCGGTTGGCCCTGCACTATGCGCCGGACGCCCCGGTTCGGATCGAGGCCGACGCGGCGGAGGATGGCGAAATCCTGCTCGGCTTTGGCCCCGGGGTCGGCGAGGCGCGCTGGAGCCTGAGCCCGAACGGCGACCTGCGCGAGGCGGCGGCCAATCTGTTCCGGTTGCTGCGCGAAGCGGACCGGACCAGGCCTGTCGGCATCGCCGTGTCGCCGATCCCGCACAAGGGGCTGGGCGAGGCCATCAACGACCGGCTGCGCCGTGCGGCGGGTTTCGTCGGCTGATTGCACTAGGCGAAGAAAAAAACAGTGCAATTCGTACAATGGGCGGAAGACGCGGCCCCTTGGCCGAAGCGTCAGGCGAGGCGGCTGGCGCGGGGCGGAAGCCGAGGTCCTGAGACGGGCGGCGGCGGGTGGTGATGTCAAAGACCGTTTGAAGGTCTGCAGTGTGGACCCGCCGGGCGCTGCGGCGAGCAAACAGGCGAAAGGCGCGTGCGATCCCTGATTTTACAAGGCATTGGCGTGTTCAGTTGCGATGGCTGAGAAGAGATGGCGCAAGGAGGGCGGCTAAACCCCGCGCTACAGAAAACGGGCCTTGAGATCGACGCTGGAGGTCTGACCGACCTGGGGCGCGCAGTTTTCGAGCCAGTGCTCCGCCGCCTGACGCCCGCGCGACTTCAGGTCGTTGAGAAAGCTCCATTCCGTGTCGAACTTGGTCGACAGCGACAGGCTGCCCAGCCAATCGTCGACCTCGATGGCGTGCATGCGGACGGCGCGATGGCGATCTTCGTCGCGGCTCAACTTGCCGTCAGCGATCAGGTCCTGAACGAAGGCGACGGCGCGCAGTTCGGCCACCAGAGGCGCGTTGAAGAGGATTTCGTTCAGCCGATCCACGATCTCCCCCGCCTCGCGCGGGGCCTCGTCGCGGACGAAGGGGTTCAGCGGCAGCAGCAGGACGTCGTCGGGCGTATCGGCGTAGAAAAGCGGCCACAGCGCTGGATTGGCCAAATAACCGCCGTCCCAATAGGGCTCGCCCTCGATCTCGACCGCCTGGAACAGGTGCGGCAGGCAGCCCGACGCCAGCAGCACTTCAGGGGTGATTTCGGCGGTGCGGAAGAGGCGCGACCGACCGGCGCGAACCGCCGTGGTCGAGACGATCAACTGAATGTCCGAGCCCCGCACCGCCTCGAAGTCGACGGAGGTTTCCAGCACCCGTTTCAGCGGGTTCAGGTTGAAGGGGTTGAAGGAATAGGGGCTCATCGACATGGCCAGGGTCTCGCCCGCCTTCCACATCGGGCTGTCCTTGAGCCAGCCGGGCGTCAGGGCCTTGGACCAGATGGCGCTGTCTCCGAAGACGTTGCGGCCGCCGGACTGGTTGATCTCGCGCCACAGCTTGTCGAGGGCCACACGGCCGCCCTCGGCGCCGCCCTGTTCCAGTCCGGTGATCAGGGCCGCGGCGTTCATCGCTCCCGCCGAGGCGGCGGTGACGGCGCGGATGTCGAGAATGTCGGCCTCAAGCAGCCGATCCAGCACGCCCCACTGGAAAGCGCCGTGTGAGCCGCCGCCTTGAAGCGCCAGGCAGATGGGGTGGCGGTCGGGGTGGGACTTCGATCTTGCCATTATCAGTCCCCGTTCAAATCGCTACTGTGCGGTCCAGCCGCCGTCGACCGAGAAGTGTGAGCCGTTGGCCGAGGCGCCCAGATCGGACACTAGATAGAGGAAGATACCCGCCAGTTCGTCGGTCGTGACGAAGCGTTTGGTCGGCTGCGAGCCGAGGATGACGTTCTTCATAACGTCGTCGGCCGTCATGCCGCGGGTGCGGGCCTGATCCTCGATCTGTTTGGTGACGATGGGGGTCTCGACGAAGCCGGGGCAGATGGCGTTGCAGGTGATGTTTTCCTGCGCCAGTTCCAGCGCCACCGTCTTGGTGAAGCCGATGACCCCGTGCTTGGCGGCGACATAGGCCGACTTGAACGGGCTGGCGACCAGGCCGTGCGCGGAGGCGATGTTGACGATCCGGCCGCGCCCCTGCGCCTTCATGATCGGGATCGCCGCCTTGGTGGCGTAGAAGGTCGAGGACAGGTTGATGGAGATGATCTTCTCCCACTGATCGGCGGGGAAGCTCTCGACAGCCTCGACGTGCTGGATGCCGGCGTTGTTGACCAGGATGTCAAGGCGACCCAACTCGCGATGGGCCGTCGCGACCATATCGGCGATCTGATCCGGCTGGGTCATGTCGGCGGGGTGGTAGAGGACGCGCACGCCCGTCTCGGCTGCGAGGTCAGCGCGGGTCTGCTCGATAGCGGCTGGATCGCCCAGACCGTTCAGCACCACGTCGCCGCCGCAGTGCGCGACGGCGCGCGCCAGCGCCAGGCCGATGCCGGAGGTCGAGCCGGAGACGACGGCGACCTGGCCCTTGAGATCGTTCATGGCGAACATGCGGTGACAACCTGTGGAATAGCTATGCTGCAACGCAGCCTAACCGCAGTCGTTCAATCTGGCGATCAGGAATTTCCTTCCCTGATGAATATCCAGTCCGCCTCGGTGGAGAGCGCCTTGTCGAAGCGGTAGCCGTCGCGGTCGAAGGCCTTGAGATCAGCAGCCTTTTCAATGCGGTTCTCGATGGCGTAGCGAGCCATGGCACCGCGGGCCTTCTTGGCGAAGAAGGAGATGATACGGGCCTCGCCGTCCTTGCGCTCCTTGAAGTGGGGCGTGACGACCGGCAGCTTCAGGGCCTTGGCGTCGACCGCGCCGAAGTATTCCTGGCTCGCCAGGTTGACCAGGGTGCGGTCAGGCAAGGGCTCGGCGTCGGCGTTCAGGCGAAGCGAGATACGCTCGCCCCAGAAGTCGTACAGGGTGGCGCCGCGCTTGGTTTTCAGCCTCGTGCCCATCTCCAGCCGATAGGGCTGGATGGCGTCGAGGGGACGAAGCAGGCCGTAGAAGCCCGAGAGGATGCGCAGGTGATCCTGGGCCCAGTTCAGGTCAGCCGGGGCCAGCGAGCGGGCGTCCAGACCGTCATAGACGTCGCCGGCGAAGGCGAAGACGGCCTGAAGCGCGCCCTCGGTCGTCTCGTTGTCGAAGGCCTGGAAACGCTCGTAGTTCAGGTCGGCCAGGGCGTCCGAAATCGACATCAGGCGGCGCAGGTCGGCGCGGCTCAGCTTGCGCGTCACCTTGGCCAGTTCGGCGGTCTCGTCGGCGCAGCGGCGCGGGGTCGTAGCCACGTCGAGGGCAGGGGACGTGAAGTCCAGCCGTTTGGCCGGGGACAGGACGATCAGCAAGGCGACATAGACTCCGAAGGATCGGGAAGCGGGCCTCATAGGCCCCTTCCGTGACGATTTGAACCGTCGGCGGCGTCACATGCGGTCGTGAGTCCTAGAAGAGGACCGCCGGGTTCATGATCCGCTGGGGGTCGATGGCCCGACGGACGGCCTGCATGGTCGCGATCTCCAACGGCGACTTGTAACGCCGAGCTTCGTCGGTTTTCAGCCGCCCCAGGCCGTGTTCCGCCGAAATGGAGCCGTTGTAGCGGGCGACGATGTCGTGGACGATTTCGGAGCCTTCCATCCAGCGGGCGATGAAGGCGGGGACGTCCTCGCCGACGCCGGGGATCACGTCATAGTGAAGGTTGCCGTCGCCGACATGGCCGAAGACCGAGACGCGGCAGCCCGGGTGGAACCTCTCGACCGCCGTCGTGGCCTCGTCGATGAAGTCGGCGATCTGGGACACCGGCACCGATACGTCGTGCTTCCAGCCGCCGCCCTCGGGCTTGAGCCCCGCCGAGTGCTCCTCACGCAGACGCCAGAAGGCGGCCTTCTGAGCGTCGTTCTGGGCGATGGCGGCGTCGATGATGAGGCCGTCCTCGAAGGCGCCGGTGAGCAGACGCTCCATGGCCGAATCGGCGCCGCCTGGCTCGCCCGAGGCAAGTTCGATCAGGACGTACCAGGGCGGGGTGGTTTCGAGCGGTTCGCGCGTGTCGGGAATGTTCTTGAGCACCAGGGCCATGCCCAGACGCTTCATCAGCTCAAAGGCCTCGACCCCGCCGCCGGTCTCGGCCTTGGCGCGGGCCAAGAGGGCGACGGCGGCGTGGTGGCTGTCCAGACCGACGATGGCCGTGGCGCGGCTGCGCATGATGGGGAAGAGCTTCAGCGTCGCCGCCGTGACGACACCCAGGGTGCCTTCGGCGCCGATAAACAGCTGCTTCAGGTCATAGCCGGTGTTGTCCTTGCGCAGGCGTTTCAGGCCGTTGAACACCTGACCGTCGGGCATGATGGCCTCGATGCCCAGCACCAGGTCGCGCATCATGCCGTAGCGCAGGACCGCCGTGCCGCCGGCGTTGGTCGAGATGACGCCGCCGATGGTGGCCGAACCTTCGGCCGCGAGGCTGAGGGGAAAGAATCGGTCCTTTTCCTTCGCCAGTTGCTGGGCCTCCAGCAGGGTGACGCCGGCCTCCAGCGTCATGGCGTCGTCCAGCGGGGTCACGTCGCGCACGGTGCGCAGCTTGCGCGTGGACAGGAGGACCTCGCCAAAGGGAATCTGGCCGCCGACCAGGCCGGTGCCGCCGCCCTGGGTTACGACGGCGACGCCGTGGCGGGCGCAGATCGGGATGGCCCGAGCCACCTCCTCGGTCGTGCGGGGTTGCAGCAGGATCGGCGTTTCGCCCGTCCAGCGGCCGCGCCATTCGGTCAGCCAGGGGGCCATGTCGTCGGCGTCCGTGGTCCAGGCGCCGGGCAGGGCGGCCTTGAGCTCTTCCAAGGCGGCGGGGAGGGCGGCGGGCGTGGGGAGGGTCATATCCGCCTTGTGGCAAAAGGCGTGCCGTGGTGGAAGCGCAAAACCCTGCCTCCAGGCGGTCAATTTGCGGAGAAAACATGATTCCGGTTCCCGCCGTCGGCGTGGTCTGCCTGAAAGGCGACGCGGTCCTGCTGATCCGGCGCGGCACGCCGCCGCGTCAGGGCGAATGGAGCCTGCCGGGAGGCCGACTCGAGCCGGGCGAACGGCTGGCCGAGGCGGCTCTGCGTGAACTGCGCGAGGAGACGGGGGTCGAGGCCGAACTGATCGGCCTGATCGACGTGGTGGACGGTCTGTTTCCCGAGGCGGGCAAGCACTACGTCCTGATCGACTACGCCGCGCTCTGGGTCAGCGGCGAGCCGACAGCAGGCGATGACGCGGCTGAGGCGGTCTTTGTGCCGTTCGAGGAGGCCCTGCGACGGGTGGACTGGTCGGAGACGCGGCGGATCATCCGGGAGGCCCACGCCATGGCGGCGGCACGCCCATCTGACGGCCTTGTCATCGCCGGTGAACCGGATTCGGTGGCGCGGGGGCGGGGGGACCGATAAGCTTCACCCTCAATCGGAGGGGCTTATGGATTTCTCGTTCTTATTCTTTGCGGTGTTCGCGGGTTTCGCGATCATCTTCCTGTTCAGCGTGGTCAAGATCGTGCCGCAAGGCCGTGAATTCACGATCGAACGGTTCGGCAAGTACACCAAGACCCTGAAGCCGGGCATCAGCCTGCTGACACCGTTCGTCGAGCGGGTCGGGCGTCGCATGAACATGATGGAGCAGGTCCTGGACGTGCCCCAGCAGGAGGTCATCACCAAGGACAACGCCATGGTGAAGGTCGACGCCATCGTCTTCATTCAGGTGATGGAGGCTTCCGCCGCCGCCTACCGGATCGAGAACCTGCCCTATGCCATCACCCAGCTGTGCTCGACCAACCTGCGGACCGTGGTCGGCTCGATGGAGTTGGACGAGGTCCTGTTCCAGCGGGACAGCATCAACTCGCGGCTGCTGACCGTCATCGACGCGGCCACCGAGCCGTGGGGCGTCAAGGTCAACCGCATCGAGATCAAGGACCTGACCCCGCCCGCCGACATCACCAACGCCATGGCGCGTCAGATGAAGGCCGAGCGTGAACGTCGCGCCGTCATCACCGAGGCGGACGGCGAGAAGCAGGCCGCCATCGCCCGCGCCGAAGGGGCCAAGCAGGCGGCGATTCTGGAAGCTGAAGGGCGCCGCGAAGCCGCCTTCCGCGACGCCGAGGCCCGCGAGCGTGAAGCCGAGGCCGAGGCCAAGGCGACGGCCATGGTGTCCGAAGCCATCGCGCGCGGCGACGTCAACGCCATCAACTACTTCGTGGCGCAGAAATACGTGGAAGCCTTCGCCGAGTTGGCCCGCAATCCGACGGCCAAGACGGTTATCGTTCCGGCCGAGATGAGCGGCCTGGTCGGCACCATCGCCGGTCTGGGCGAACTGGTCGGTCTGGCTCGTGAGCAGCAGCAAGGCCGTTCGGACGTTCGCCAAGCCGCCCCGCCGCCGCCGCGCCCCGCCCCGCCGCGTCGTCCCGGCGGCGCGGTTCCCACAACGGAGTAGGTCATGGACTTCATCCAGAACCTCTACGCCACCCAGCCCTTCTGGATATGGCTGGTGATCGGCGTGGTCCTGCTGGGCATCGAGGCGGCCGCTTCGACCGAGTGGCTGTTGTGGCCAGCGGTTTCGGCCGGGGTCGTCGCCCTGATCAGTGCTCTGTTTCCGACCCTGGGGTTGGGCGTCGAGGCGGGCGTTTTCGCCACTCTGACCGTCATCGCCACCCTGGCGTCGCGGACCCTGATCAAGCGGGTCAATCCGGCCGAGGAGCCCGACATCAACGACCGCGATCTGAGGCTGGTCGGCGAGCGGGCGCGGGTAGTCGAGGCCTTTGTCGATGGTCGCGGCCGGGTCTTCGTCTCGGGCTCCGAATGGCCCGCCGAGATCGAAGGCGCGGCGCCGTTGGCAGGCGAAAGCGTGGTGGTCGAATCAGTGTCCGGTCCGCGCCTCCGGGTGCGCGCGATTTAACGACTTAGCGGCGTCGCATTTCGTCGACGCCGCGATTCGCCAAGCCGTCGGCCCGTTCGTTCAGAACGTGGCCGGCGTGCCCCTTGACCCAGTGCCATTTGACCTCGTGGCGGCTGCGAGCCTCGTCCAGGCGGCGCCAGAGGTCGTCGTTCTTGACCGGCTTCTTGTCGGCGGTTTTCCAGCCGCGCGCCTTCCAGCCTTTGATCCACTCGGTGATGCCCTGCATGACGTATTTGCTGTCGGTATGCAGGTCGATGCGGCAGGGGCGCTTCAAGGCCTCCAGCGCGGCGATGGCGGCCATCAACTCCATGCGGTTGTTGGTGGTGTTGGGCTCGCCGCCCCAGATTTCTTTCTCATGACCGCCGCCGGTTTGCAGAATGGCGCCCCAGCCGCCCGGGCCGGGATTACCTTTGCAGGCGCCGTCGGTATGGATGATGACGTGATCAACGAGACTCATGGCCGCGTCCCTACAGCGTCCCTTGGCGCGCCGCCATCAGTCAGCCTATATGACGCACAACAATCAGTCGGACGGGACCGAACCTAGTCGGTTCCTTGAGGAGGTATCGCCATGGGCTCCATGAGCATCTGGCATTGGGCCATCGTCATCGTCGTCATCGCCGTGCTGTTTGGCGGACGCGGCAAGCTGTCGGGCATCATGGGCGATGCCGCCAAGGGCATTCGCGCCTTCAAGGACGGCCTGAAAGACGACAGCGATTCCAAGGGGCCGAAGGAAGGCGTCAGCTCGCTGCCGCGCACCGAGGCCGAAAAAGAAGACCTGAACCGCTGATCGCGTTCGCGGAGAGACGCTGAATCATGGGTGGTCTTGGCCCCGGAATCGGCGGGTTCGAAATCCTTGTCATCGGTCTGGTGGCCCTGCTTGTCGTGGGGCCTAAGGATTTGCCGATGCTGATGCGCAAGGTCGGCCAGTTCGTCGGCAAGGCGCGCGGCATGGCCAACGAATTCCGTGCGAGCTTCGACGAAATGGCGCGCCAGTCCGAGCTGGACGACCTTCGTAAGGAGGTCGAGGCTCTGCGGACCGGGCAGGGGATGCACCCGCTCGGCGCCGACGCCGAGGCGGCCTTCAAGGATATTCGCAAGGACCTCGAGGCCCCGCTGGAATCCCCGGCTTTAGCCGCGCCTGCCATGGTTGACGCTGGCCCGGTCGCGACCGGCGTGGACGAATGGCCCGATGTGGTCCAGCCTGCGGCTGAGCCGGTCATAGCGCCGCCCTTGGCTGCGGCTCCCAAGCCCAAGGCGGCTGGCAAGACCAAGATTGCCGCTAAGGCCCAGACGGCTTCTGCTTCGGCCAAGGGCGGCGCGAAGACCGCGCCCAAGGCCGCCGTCGCTGAGGCTGCTGCGTCCAAACCCAAGGCCGTGCGTAAGAAGAAGGTCGAGCCATGACGTCGTTCGACCGTGACGAGGCCGAGATCGAAGCCTCGCGCGCGCCCCTGATGGATCATCTGGTCGAGCTGCGCGGGCGGCTGCTGATCTGCGTCGTCGCCTTCATCGTGGCCTTCATCGGCTGCTTCGCCGTCGCCGATAAGCTCTATCTCTTCCTGGTTCAGCCTTATGCGGTGTCGGCGGCCTTCCATCAGACGGTGGGCGCCCACGGTCATGTTTCGCCGTTCGACCTGATCCTGGGGACAGCGCGCCTGATCCCCGTGCCTGCCGTCGATGATCAGAGCGTCAAGCTGATCTATACGGCGCCGCTGGAGTTCCTGTTCACGAAGATGAAGCTGGCCGGTCTGGGCGCGGTGATCATCGCCTTCCCGGTTCTGGCCTGGCAGCTGTATCGCTTTGTCGCTCCCGGCCTGTACCGCAACGAGAAGGGCGCCTTCCTGCCCTTCCTGATCGCTGCGCCGGTGCTGTTCCTGCTGGGCGCGGCGCTGGTCTATTTCGTCATGCTGCCCTTTGTCATGTGGTTCTCGCTGAGCCAGCAGATCATCGGCGAGGGCATCTCGGCCGAGTTGCTGCCCAAGGTTTCGGACTATCTGAACCTGGTTACGGCGTTGATCCTGGCCTTCGGCCTCTGCTTCCAGCTGCCGGTTGTCATGACCCTGTTGGGCCTGGCCGGCATGATCAGCTCCAAGGTCATGGCCAAGGGGCGCCGCTACGCCATCGTGGCCGTCGTGGTGGTCGCCGCTGTGGTCACGCCACCCGACCCCATCAGCCAGCTGATGCTCGCCGTGCCGATGGTGCTGCTGTACGAGATCTCGATCTGGTGCGTCCGCCTGATCGAACTGCGCAAAAAGAAGGCTGATGAGGCCGAGGGCCTGACGGCCTGACGCTGGCAGGATCCGCAAGTCCGAGCTTTTTCTGATCGCTGTTCCTGATCGGCCAGGATCGCGCGGCTTGTGCGGCCTCTGCATCGCCCGAACTCTCCGGCGAGAATGCCTGATGTCAGCGCGTAGCGTTCTTCCATCGAGAAGATCGGGGTTGACCCCGTTTTGTAACCCCCACGAAAAAGGCGCCGGACGTTTCCGCCCGGCGCCTTGACCGTCATGCTGATCCGCGGATCAGCAGCTGTAGTACATGTCGAATTCGACCGGGTGCGGGTGCAGTTGCAGACGGGCGACTTCTTCCGACTTCAGCGTGATGTAGCTGTCGATGAAGTCGTCATCCATGACGCCGCCCTTCTTGAGGAAGGCGCGGTCGGCGTCGAGGGCGTCCAGGGCTTCCTTCAGGCTGCCGGCCACTTCGGGGATCGAGGTGCGTTCTTCCGGCGGCAGGTCGTAGAGGTTCTTGTCGGCGGGCGCGCCCGGATCGATGCGGTTCTCGATCCCGTCCAGACCCGCCATCAGCAGGGCCACGAAGGTCAGGTAGGGGTTGCCCATGGGGTCGGGGAAGCGGGCTTCCAGACGCTTGCCCTTGGGCGAGGAGACGTGCGGGATGCGGATGGAGGCCGAACGGTTGCTGGCCGAGTAGGCCAGCTTCACCGGGGCTTCATAGCCGGGCACCAGACGCTTGTAGGAGTTGGTGGTCGAGTTGGCGAAGGCGTTGATGGCCTTGGCGTGCTTGATGACGCCGCCGATGTACCAGAGACATTCCTGCGACAGGCCGGCGTACTTGTCGCCGGCGAACTGGGGCTTGCCGTCCTTCCAGATGGACATGTGGACGTGCATGCCCGAGCCGTTGTCGCCAAACATCGGCTTGGCCATGAAGGTGGCGGACTTGCCGTAGGCGGCGGCCACGTTGTGGATCACGTACTTATAGAGCTGCAGGCGGTCGGCCATCGTCAGCAGGTCGCTGAACTTCAGACCCAGTTCGTGCTGCGCCGGGGCGACCTCGTGGTGATGCTTCTCCGGGTCCATGCCCAGGTCCTTCATCACGCCCAGCATTTCGCCGCGCAGGTCCTGAGCCGAGTCGACCGGGTTCACCGGGAAGTAGCCGCCCTTGTGGCCCGGACGGTGGCCCAGGTTGCCCTCGGCGTATTCAGCGCCGGTGTTGGACGGCAGCTCTACCGAGTCGAAGCTGTAGCTGGTGTTGTGCGGGGCGGTGTTCCAGCGCACGTCGTCGAAGATGAAGAACTCGGCTTCCGGGCCGAAATAGACGGCATCGCCCACGCCCGAAGACTGGACATAGGCCAGGGCCTTCTTGGCCATCGAGCGGCTGTCGCGGTTGTACGGCTCGCCCGTGTCGGGGCTGACGACGTCGCAGAACAGGAAGAGGGTGGTCTGCTGGTAGAAGGGGTCGATATAGGCCCGCGTCAGGTCGGGCTTCAGCAGCATGTCGCTTTCGTTGATGGCCTTCCAGCCCGCGATCGACGAGCCGTCGAACATCGTGCCCTCCTCAAGGAAATCCTCATCGACCAAATCAATGTCGAAGGTGACGTGCTGCAGGCGACCCCGCGTGTCGGTGAAGCGGACGTCGACGTACTGGACGTCCTTATCCTTGATCTCTTGAAGGATCTTTTGGGCGGCGCTCATGCTCGAAGTCCTGTGGGTTCGGGGAGGAGAAGAAACGAAAAGCGGCCGCCCTCGCGAGACGGCCGTGGTGGAGAGGTCAGATCGCCTGGGCGCCGGTTTCGCCGGTACGGATGCGGATCACGTCTTCCAGGGCGGAGACGAAGATCTTGCCGTCGCCGATCTTTCCGGTGCGGGCTGCGTTCTGGATGGCGTCGATGACGGCAGGAGCCAGATCGTCGGCCACGACCACCTCGATCTTGATCTTGGGCAGGAAGTCGATGACGTACTCGGCGCCGCGATAAAGCTCGGAATGACCCTTCTGGCGGCCATATCCCTTGGCCTCCAGCACGGTCATGCCCTGCACCCCGATTTCCTGGAGAGCATCTTTCACTTCATCCAGCTTGAATGGCTTGATGACGGCTTCAATCTTCTTCATGGCGAGTCCCGAGCTGGCTCCCTGGTTGGTCCGACGCTCGGGGGGTAAAGGGACATTGCATCGCACCATAAGGCAAGCAATTTTCGTGCGTAGAGGCCATCCGTGAACGGAATTCGAACATGAACCCGATCAATAGCCCCGCGATATGGCGGAGCCTGCTGCCTAGACCTGACGCCGAGACGCACAAGCACATGCGAGGCCGCCTGGGCGTTGTGTCGGGGAACGCCCTATCGACCGGGGCGGCGCGACTGGCGGCGCGCGCGGGTTTGAGAATCGGAGCGGGGCTGGTGAAGATCTTCTGTCCGCCCGATGCGGCCAAGGTTCTGGCGCCGACGGTGGAGGCGGTGATGCTGTCGAGCTTCGTCACGGCTGATCAACTGGCGGCGCTGGCCCAACCGATGGACGCCGTGGTGATCGGGCCCGCAGCAGGCCTTACAGAGGCGACGGCGGCCAATGTAGCGGCGCTGGGACGCACCGGGGCGGCTCTGGTGATCGATGCGGATGCGCTGACCCTGTTTCGTGACCGGCCGGGCGACCTGTTCGCCTGTCTGGACCGCGACGACGTCCTGACCCCGCATGAGGGCGAGTTCGAGCGGCTGTTTCCCGGGTTGCTGGCCAAGGGACGCGGGGCGGCGGCTGGAGAGGCCGCTGAGCGGGCGGGATGTCATGTCGTGCTGAAGGGCAGCGCCACGGTCATCGCTGCGCCCGACGGTCGCTGTGTGGTCAACGCAAACGGTTCGCCCTGGCTGGCGACGGCCGGCAGCGGCGACGTGTTGGCCGGGATGATCGGCGGACTGCTGGCCCAGCACATGGAAAGCTTCGACGCGGCCTGTGCGGCGGTCTGGATGCACGCGGATGCAGCGAGGCGATTCGGGCCGGGGCTGATTGCGGAGGACTTGCCCGGGCTGATCCCGGCGGTTCTCGCCGATCTCTATCGGGGCTGAACACCTGTGGTGCGGATGAGAGGACTCGAACCTCCACGCCTCTCGGCGCCAGAACCTAAATCTGGTGCGTCTACCAGTTCCGCCACATCCGCATAGGTAGGCGGTGGCTGTAGGCGAGGCAGCGCGATTGGGCAACCGGCATCATTCGGCACGCAACGAAAAAAGGCCCCGGATCGCTCCGGGGCCTTTCCAATATTCAGGTCTGATCCGGGGGATCAGTCCTTCTTGTTGTCGACGCCGTGTCCGAGCGCGTCTACGGCCGATTCCAGCGTGGTGTCCTCGGTGATGTCGATGCCCTTGGCGAGCTTGGAGTTCCAGTAGCCATAGGCGGCGTAGATAACGGCGCCGATGACGGCGTAGCCGCCCAGCAGCATCAGCGGCAGCGGGTTGTCGGTGGCTGCGTGCTGGAACATCGGGATCAGGTTCTGGCTGGCCAAGAAGAGGCAGGCCAGGATGCCCAAAACGGCGGTGAAGATGCCGCCGGGGACCCGGAACGGGCGATGCATTTCCGGGTGCTTCACGCGCAGGACGATGACCGAGAAGCAGACGATCGAGAAGGCCGTAGCCGTACCCAGCGACACCAGGTCGCCCAGGATCGAGATCGGCAGGAAGGCCGCGGCGATGGCGATCAGGATGCCCAGGACGATGGTGCCGATCCAGGGGGTGCGGAACTTCGGGTGCACCACGGCGAAGGCCTTGGGCAGCAGGCCGTCGCGGGCCATGGTGTAGAAGATCCGGGTCTGGCCGTAGCAGAGCACCAGCATAACCGACGATAGGCCGGTGACGGCGCCGATCTTGATCAGGAAGGCGATCAGGTTCAACTGGCCGTTGGGTGCAGCGGCCAGCGGGACGTTGGCCCATTCCAGACCCATCCGGTCGATGGCGACAGCGATGGGAGCCGGCGAAGCCAGTTCCAGATAGGGAACGACGCCGGTCATGACGGCCGCGACAGCCATATAGATCAGGGTACAGATGAACAGAGCGCCCAGGATGCCAATGGGCACATCCTTGGAGGGGTTCTTGGCCTCGGCTGCGGCGGTCGAAACAGCTTCAAAGCCGACGTAGGCGAAGAAGATGATGGCCGCGCCGCGGAAAATCCCGCCGGTGCCGAACTGTCCTGGCTGGCCGGTCGGTTCAGGGATGAACGGATGCCAGTTGGCCGGGTTGATATATTGGATGCCGACCGCGATGAACGTCAGTAGAACGATGATCTTGATGACCACGATGGCGTTGTTGATGTTCGCCGATTCCGACACGCCCAGCACCAGCAGGCCGCAGACCGAGGCGATGCCGATGGCGGCGACCAGGTTGAACGTGCCCGTCATCGGGAAGCTGGCGCCGGCGGCGCCTTGCACGGCCTGAACCAGCGGGGTCGCCCACTGGGGACCTTCGCCGCCTGCATACATTATCGTCGGGAATATCTGCTGACTTATTCCGAAGTCGCTGAGGATCGACACGACGTAGCCGGACCAGCCGACCGCCACGGTCGAAGCGGCGACGCCGTATTCCAGCACCAGCAGCCAGCCCATGATCCAGGCGAAAACTTCACCAAGCGTGCCATAAGCATAGGTGTAGGCCGAACCGGAGACCGGCATGGTCGAGGCCAGCTCAGCATAGCAGAGACCGGCGAGACCGCAGGCGATGCCGGCGACCACGAAGGACAGCATGATGGCCGGGCCGGCGTTGGCCGAGGCCACCTGACCCGTCAGCACGAAGATGCCGGCGCCGATGATGGCGCCGATGCCCAAGCTCATCAGGTTGAGCGGGCCCAGAGTCCGTTTCAGCTCGCTTTTGGCGGCTTCTTTCTGGATCTGGCCGATGGATTTTTTAAGAAATAGCCGATTGCCGGCTGGCTTTACGCCATCTGCGGACATGAAGTCGCGCCCCCATGAGATGTATGCGGCAGGCCCTCCCCGGGCTGCCTTCTTGGGGGCGGACGCTAACCATGGATCGGCCCGCGCGCAACGCGGTTTCCGAACGATGAAGCGATGACGACGCTTTCGTGACCCGGGGCGTTGGGGCTAAGGCCCATGTGATGCTGCCGATTCACTCTGTTCTGGAGCCGCTGAAGGCGGCCTTGGCCGCGACCCATGCGGTCGTTCTGGCCGCGCCGCCGGGGGCGGGCAAGACCACGGTCGTGCCTTTGGCCCTGCTGGATCAGGCCTGGCTGGGCGACCGCAAGGTGCTGGTGCTGGAGCCGCGGAGGCTGGCGGCGCGGGCGGCGGCGGACCGGATGGCGACGACCATGGGCCAGAAGGCGGGCGGCACGGTCGGCTATCGCACCCGCTTGCAAAGCCGCATCGGTCCCGAGACGCGGATCGAAGTCATCACCGAGGGCGTCTTCACCCGGATGATTCTCGACGATCCGGGACTGGAAGGCGTCGGCGCGATCCTGTTCGACGAGTTTCACGAGCGCAGTCTGGACGCCGACCTGGGGTTGGCGTTGGCGCGCGAAAGTCAGTCGGTGCTGCGGGACGACCTGCGGTTGCTGGTCATGTCGGCGACGCTGGATATTGCGGGGGTGTCCAGACTGCTCGATGGCGCGCCGGTGATCGAGGCCGAGGGGCGGATGTTCCCGGTCGAGACCCTCTATCTGGGCCGCAACGTCGCCGAGCGATTCGAGGACGCCGTGGCGCGGGCGGTCATGCTGGCGCTGGGCGACCAGACCGGCTCGGTGCTGGTCTTTCTGCCGGGGCAGGGCGAGATTCACCGCACGGTGCAGCGGCTGAACGAACGGTTGCGTGATCCGAATGTCGATGTGGTCGCCCTGTATGGCGCGCTGGACAAGGGCGAGCAGGATCGGGCCATCGAACCGGCGCCCCCGGGCCGGCGCAAGGTGGTGCTGGCGACCTCGGTGGCCGAGACCAGCCTGACCATCGAAGGCGTGCGCGTCGTGATCGACGGCGGTCTGTCGCGCGTGCCCCGCTTCGAGCCGTCCAGCGGCCTGACGCGGCTGGCGACGGTCAAGGTCAGTCGGTCTTCCGCCGAGCAGCGGCGAGGGCGCGCCGGTCGCGTCGAGTCGGGCGTCTGCTATCGCCTGTGGGACGAGGAGCAGACGCGGGGCCTGGTCCCGCATCAGCGGCCTGAGATTCAGGAAGCGGACCTGACCGGCTTCGCGCTCGATCTGGCGCGCTGGGGGGCGAAATCGGTCGAGGGCCTAGCCTTGCTGGACCCGCCGCCCGCCGGAGCCATGGCCGAGGCGCGGAAGGTGCTGACCCGGTTGGGGGCGCTGGACGCCAAGGGCGATCTGACGGCGCACGGGCGGCGGCTGACGCGAATTCCGCTGCCGCCGCGACTGGCGCACATGGTGGCGGTCGCCTCGGATCAGGGCGACGCCTTGGGCGGGGCGATGATCGCAGCGGTGCTGAGCGAGCCGGGGCTGGGCGGCAACGCCGTTGATCTGCATGACCGACTGAAGGGGTTGGAGCGGGATCGCTCGCCGCGGGCGCGCGACGCGATGAAGCTGGCCGAGCGCTGGGCGAGGGCGGCAGGCGGCGGGTCTGGCGGCGAGGCGGACGCGGGCCTGCTGCTGGCCGAGGCCTTCCCCGAGCGGATCGCGCGGGCGCGCGGCAAGCCGGGTGAGGTGCTGCTGGCATCGGGGCGCGGGGCCTTCCTCGATCCGACCGAACATCTGGCGCGCGAGCCTTGGTTGGCGGTGGCGGAATTGGGCGGCGGCGAGGCGCGCGACCGCATCCGGCTGGCGGCGGCGCTGGACACGGCGACGCTGGAGACCGATCTGGCCCACCGGATCGAGGTCGAGGACCGCTTGGCGCGTGAACCCTTGGGCAAGCCGGTGATCCGTCGCATTCGCCGCATAGGCGCTTTGGTCCTGGACGAGAAGGTCGTCGGCGCGCCGGATCGGGCGACCATGACGGCGGCGCTGAAGTCCGAAATTGAGGCGGGCGGGCTGAAGGCCCTGAACTGGGGCGAGCAGGCGTCGGCGCTGCGGGCGCGGCTGGCCTTCCTGCGTGGGCTGGATGCGACGTGGCCCGACGTGTCGGATAAAGGTCTGCTGGCGCTGCGTCAGGACTGGCTGTGGCCGCTGCTGGACGGGGCGCGGTCACTCGGCGACATCGGCGACGGTAAGCTGGCCGAGGCCCTGCGCGGCTTGATCCCGTGGGACTTGCAGCGTAAGCTGGACGACCTGGCCCCGCCGCGCCTGATGACCCCCCTGGGTTCGGCCAGCATCGACTATGCCGCCGAGGGCGGGCCGCGCGTCGAGATCAGGGTGCAGGAGCTGTTCGGGGTGAAGACCCATCCGACGGTCGGCGGCGGGCGGGTTCCGCTGACGCTCAGCCTTTTGTCGCCCGCGCGACGGCCGGTGCAGGTGACCAAGGACCTGCCGGGCTTCTGGACCGGGTCGTGGGCGGCGGTGCGTAGCGAGATGCGCGGACGATATCCCCGCCATCCCTGGCCGGAAGACCCCGCAAACGCGGCACCCACCAACCGGGTCAAACCGCGCGGGACGTAGGGCCGGCTTGACGACACACCACGACGCGACGCAATGACCGTGCATTATTGCAAGGATTTCGTGTGACTGACGCCGCACTCTCACCGCCTACGCCCTCCAAGCGGAGAATTCTGTTCGCCAGCTTAATCGGCACGACGATCGAGTTCTTTGACTTCTACATCTACGCCACAGCGGCGGTGCTGGTGTTTCCGGCCCTGTTCTTCCCCGGCGAGGACGCGACGACGGCCATGCTGTCGTCCTTCGCCACCTTTTCCATCGCCTTCTTCGCGCGGCCGGTCGGGGCTGTGGTGTTCGGTCACTTTGGCGACAAGGTGGGGCGCAAGGCCACCCTGGTCGCGGCCCTGATGACCATGGGGCTGTCGACGGTGGCGATTGGCCTGCTGCCGACCTACCAATCCGTCGGCGTGATCGCGCCCCTGCTGCTGGCACTGTGTCGGTTCGGGCAAGGCCTGGGTCTGGGCGGCGAGTGGGGCGGGGCGGTGCTGCTGGCGACCGAAAACGCGCCTCCGGGCCAGAAGGCCTGGTACGGCATGTTCCCGCAACTGGGCGCGCCGATTGGCTTCATCCTGTCGACCCTCAGCTTCATCATCCTGACGACGACGCTGAGCAATGAGCAGTTCCTGACCTGGGGCTGGCGCATTCCGTTCATCGCCAGTTCGCTGCTGGTTCTCGTCGGCCTGTGGGTGCGGCTGCGCATCACCGAGACGCCGGAGTTCAAGACCGCCATCGACAAGGCGGAGCGCGTCGAGACCCCGATCCTGACCCTGCTGGCGCGGCACAAGTTCGCCCTGCTGACCGGGACGCTGGCGGGGATGGCGACCTTTGTCCTGTTTTACCTAGTGACCGTCTTCGCCCTGGGCTGGGGCACGACGGCCATGGGCTACACGCGCGAGCAGTTCCTGCCGATCCAGTTACTGGGCGTCTTCTTCTTCGGCCTGTTCATCCCGTTGGCGGCGTTGGCGGCGGATCGCTGGGGGCAGGGGCGAACCCTGCTGGTCACGTCCATCGCCATAGCCCTGTTCGGCCTGGTGCTGGCGCCCCTGTTCGGCGGCGGCGGATTGGCCGGGGTGGTGGCCTTCTTCATCATCGGCTTCAGCCTGATGGGCTGCACCTATGGCCCGCTGGGGGCGGCGCTGGCGCGGCCTTTCCCGACGGCGGTGCGCTACACCGGGGCGTCGATGACCTTCAATCTGGCGGGTATTCTCGGCGCGTCGCTTGCGCCCTTCGCGGCGACATGGCTGGCCGGGCGCTACGGCTTGCAGGCGGTGGGCGCCTATCTGGCCGTCGCCGCCGTCCTGACCATCCTGGCCCTGTTGGGCATGAACCGGATCAAGACGGACGGCGAGGTTTAGGGCCTAGATATCCGTGCCGTAGGCCGCGTCGGTCACGGCATAGACCATGATGCCGGTGGCGATGGCCAGGTTCAGGCTGTCGGCCCGGCCGCGCATGGGAATCTTGACGTTCAGGTCACAGGCGGCGGCCAGTTCGTCGGTCAGGCCGGCTTGCTCGTTGCCCATCATGATCAGGGCCGGATGGCGCACGGGGCTGTCGCGATAGCCGTGTTGGGCGTCCAGACGGGTGCCGATGACGCTGCCGGGCCATTTCGCGCGCCATTGCAGGAACTCTTCCTTGGTCGCGCGGCTGATGGTGACGGCGAAGACCGAGCCCATGGTGGCGCGCACGGCCTCGACCGAGAAGGGATCAACGCAGTCGCCGATCAGGATGACGCCGCCGCAGCCGGCGGAATCCGCCGTGCGGATGATGGTGCCCAGATTGCCCGGATCACGCACCTGCTCCAGCGCCACCCAGCAGGGCTTGGCGTCAGGCTGGATGGCGTCCAGCGGGGTATAGACCTGTTCGAACACCCCCAGAACCGTCTGCGGATTGTCGCGACGGCTGATCTTTTCAAGGATGGCGTGGGTGACGACGATGATCCGGCCGCCGGCCTTGGCCGTCTCGGCCTTGGCGCGGTCCAGCAGGGGGTGAGGGCGAGCCTCTTCCCCGACCAGCAGCATGACCGGGGCACGGCCTTGGTCCAGCGCCTCGCCGATGAATTTCAGACCCTCGGCCAGGAAGCGGCCGGTCAGGTCGCGTTCCTTGCGCATATGCAGGGCGCGGACCGACTTGATCGTGTCGTTGGTCAGGGAGGTGATGACGCGCTCGTACATCAGGCGCTCCATCTGGCGAAGAAGGACAGGCCGATGGCGCGGGCGTTCGGGCCGTCTTCCGACAGGGCTAGTTCGCCCCAGTCGATGCGTCCGCCGCGATCATGCGTGGCCTCGGCCATGGCGTGGGCCAGCGACAGGCCCGAAATGCGGGCGGCATAGGCGTTCAGCAGCAGGAAGGAGGCGTCGTCCGACAGCAGGGCCGCGCAGTCCTTCAGCAACTCGGGCATGTCCTCGAACAGGCGCCAGACCTCGCCGTTGGCGCCGCGACCGTATTTGGGCGGGTCCAGAATGATGCCGTCGTACTTCGAGC
>CAYWDO010000029.1:18768-23435 GCA_964456995.1 uncultured Brevundimonas sp. | reverse complement strand
GGGAGGATCGCAGCCCCCGCCGATTGCACGCATTGCACCAATTGCACTGTTTTTTTCGTCGCGCAGTGCAATCGCCGCCCCTCAGAACAACCCCGCCAGCTCCTTGCCGGCCAGCACGGCGAACAGCAGGCCCCCGGCCGCCAGCAGGGTGTTCGACAGCCCATGACTGCGCCATTCCCACGGCACCCGGTCGCTGTTCAACAGCCACAGCAGCGTCCCCGCCAGGAAGGGCATGAACAGACTGCCCAGCACCCCATAGGCGACAATCAGACCGAAAGGCCGGTCCATGAACAGCAGGGCCATCGGCGGGAAGGTCAGCCACAGGGCGAACCCTCTGAACGCCCGGCTGCGGTCGCCGCGCACGGCCTCCTCGCCCGCCCGGCCCCGCACATGGGCGGTGAAGTCGGCGAACATCAGGCTGACGCCCTGCCAGACGCCCAGCAGGCTTGAGAAGCTGGTGGCCCAGAAGCCGACCAGGAACAGGATGGAGATCGGCCGCCCGAACCGGTCCCTCAGCACCTGATCCAGGTCCAGCAGCCCCCGCTCGCCGCCCTGCAAGGCTATGCCCGCCGCGTGCAGCAGCTCGGCGCCGACGATCAGCATGGCCACCACAAAGACCCCGGTGACGACATAGGCGACCCGGTTGTCCAGCCGCATCACCGACATCCAGCCCGGCCCCTTCCAGCCCTTGGCGTTCAGCCAGTAGCCATAGGCTGACATGGTGATGGTCCCGCCCACCCCGCCGATCAGGCCCAGGGTATAGAAGACCGACCCTTGCGGCAGGGTCGGCCACAGGCCTGTCAGCAGGGCTGGGATGTCGGGCGTGACCAGAACCGCCAGGCCGACGACGGTGACGAACATCACCCCGACGCAGGCCGTCATCACCTTCTCGAACAGGCCGTAGCCGCCGAACCAGACAAAGATCAGTCCCGCGATGCCGCTCAACATCCCCCAGACCTTCAGGTCCAGCACCGGGAACAGCGCCGCCAGCGGCAGGGCCGTGGCCGTCATGGCCGCCGCGCCATAAACGAAGCCCCAGATGACGACATAGAGGCCGAAATAGAGACCGGCCCAGTTCAGCCGCCCGCCAATGGCGCCCGGCAGCAGCCCCCGCCCCAGACTGGACCAGCCGTCAAAGATGGTGCGCTCGCTGGCCAGGGTCCAGCGCCCCACGGCCTCGGCCAGAGCGATCTTCAGCACCGTCCCCAGAACGGCCGCCCACAGCAGGGCGTAGCCAAAGCGCGACCCGGCGATCAGCGTCGCCACCAGATCCCCCGCCCCCACGCCCGTCGCCGCCACGACGATGCCAGGCCCGATCAGGGACCATCGCTTCTTGAGGGCGGCGTTCGGCTCGGACGTGGTCATGCGGCGTCTCCGTTCAGATCGGAACCATCCGCTGCTTCGGCCGCGCTTGGCAACGCAGGGCTGCCGCGCCCCTCAGTCCTTGCTCTGGCGGGCTTTTTCCCCTATACGCGCCGCCTTTCCAGGGCTTCGGTCCTGTCGCGGAACGCCAAAGGGTTCGGGAAGTCATTCCGGCCGCCGCTTCAGGAGCCATCGTGGACAGGACTTACCCGGTCCGTTTCACGCCGACGCCCACAAGGGAGACTACCGCATGGCTCTTTACGAGCACACGGTCATGACGCGCCAGGATATCTCGGCGCAACAGGCCGAAGCGCTGAACGACACCATCAAGGCTCTGATCGAAGAAGGCGGCGGCAGCGTCGCCAAGATCGAGTACTGGGGTCTGCGCAACCTGACCTATCGGGTCAAGAAGAACCGCAAGGCTCACTATTCCCTGCTCGCTCTGGACGCCCCGGCTGCCGCCGTGGCCGAAGTCGAGCGTCAGCTGTCGCTGAACGAAGACGTTCTGCGTTGGTTGACCGTCCGCGTCGAGGAACTCGACCTGGAACTGTCGCCCCTGCTGGCCCGTCGTGAACGTGAGCGCGATCGTGATCGCCCCGCGCGCACTGACGAAGCTGCGGCTTCGGAATAAGGAACCGGATCATGACCGACACCACTGCCCCCTCGCCGGGCGCTCCGGCTGGCTCCGGCGCCGCCGGCCGCCGCCCCTTCTATCGTCGTCGCAAGGTCTGCCCCTTCTCGGGCGCCAACGCACCGAAGATCGACTACAAGGACGTGAAGCTGCTGCAGCGTTACGTTTCCGAACGCGGCAAGATCGTGCCCTCGCGCATCACCGCCGTTTCCGCCAAGAAGCAACGCGAACTGGCCAAGGCCATCAAGCGCGCCCGCTACCTGGCCCTCCTGCCGTACGTGGTGAAGTAAGATGAAGGTCGTTCTGCTGGAACGCGTCGAGAACCTCGGCGCCATCGGCGACGTCGTCACCGTCAAGGACGGCTTCGCTCGTAACTACCTGCTGCCGCGCGACAAGGCTCGTCGCGCGACCTCGGCCAACCTCAAGGCGTTCGAACTCGACCGCGTCGCCATCGAGCAACGCAACGAGAAGAACAAAGCCGAAGCTCAGAAGATCGCCGACAAGATCGACGGTCAGACCTACGTCATGATCCGTCAGGCCGGTGAAACCGGTCACCTGTACGGTTCGGTCGCTGGTCGCGACGTGGCTGAAGTCATTCAGTCCGAAGGCGGCAAGGTCGAACGTTCGCAGGTGGTTCTGAACACCGCGATCAAGGCCCTGGGCGTCCACGAAGTGCCGGTTCGCCTGCACCCCGAGGTCCGCGCCACGGTCAAGATCAACATCGCGCGCTCGGCTGAAGAAGCCGAACGTCAAGCCAAGGGCGAGGATGTCATCCGCGCCCAGTTCGACGACGAGCGCAACGCAGCCGAGCAGTCCGCCAAGGAACTGATCGAAGGCGGCGCTGGTCAGCAAGAAGGCTTCGGCGACGAAGCCTGATCTGTCGACTGACGGTATCGATCTAGGGGCGCGTCCTTCGGGACGCGCCCCTTTTTCTTGGCCGCTCAGTTTAGATTTTCTAGGCCTCAGACGACATATTCTCGATATTCCGCGCCGCTTTCGCACCGCAATATCGCCACGGCTCATCTTCTCCGATGGGCGGGAGACGATGATGCGAATGCGCCTGTACGCCACCACACACAGCCCGGTCGTTCGACCGGCGCGATGTCCAGCCCGCCGCTGATCGCCCTTCGGCCGGTCCGCCGCCGGCCCTGACCACCCAGACAATCGACGCAGTCTCACGACGCCAGTCAACGGCGCCGCCCAACCCCTTGCGTCCAAATCAGAAAAGCTGACCTCTCGAGATGACCCGTCCCTTCGCCTACCGTTCCTCTCTCTTCCTGGCCTCGTCCGCCGCCGTGCTGCTGCTCGCAGGCGCGGCCTCGGCTCAGGAGACGTCTAGCCAGTCGACCGTAATCGACGACGTCGTGGTGACGGGAACGCGCGTCGCGAACCGGTCGCGCCTCGACACGATCGCCCCGGTGGACGTAGTCACGGCCGAAACCCTCGAACAGCGTGGCTCGACGGAGTTGGCGACCCAGTTGGCCGCGTCGGTGCCCGCCCTGAACTTCCCCCGCCCCTCGGCGACGGACGGCACGGACTCCATCCGCCCCGCCACCCTGCGCGGCCAGGGGCCTGATCAGACCCTGGTCCTGGTCAACGGCGTGCGTCGACATCAGACGGCCCTGGTCAACCTCAACGGTTCGGTCGGACGCGGCTCCTCCGCGGTGGATTTGAACGCCATCCCGTCCTCGGCGGTCGAGCGCATCGAGGTGCTGCGCGACGGCGCCGCGGCCCAGTACGGCTCAGACGCCATCGCCGGGGTGCTGAACCTGCGTCTGCGCGAGGCGCGCGACGGCGGCGGGGCGACCGTCACCTATGGCCAGTATGTCACCGACTACACCGGCTTCCACGGTCGCAAGGACAGCATCCGGGACGGCGACACCCTGACGGTATCCGGATGGCAGGGCTTTGCTCTGGGCGATGAAGGCTTCCTGACCGCCTCGGTCGAGTACCGGGATCGCGACCGCACCAACCGCTCGGACATCAACCCGACCCTGGGCCGCATCACCGGCGGTCAGGGCGACGCCCAGGCTGAAGACCTGTCGGTCTATCTGAACGCCGGCGCCCCGCTGGCGGCCGGCTGGGAAGCCTATGGCTGGGCCGGCTATCAGAAGCGCGACGCCTCGGCCGCCGCCTTCTACCGCACCCCGACCGACGCGACCCAGAACCCCGACTACGGCTCGGGCCGCAAGTATCCTGACGGCTACCTGCCCGAAATCCTGACCGATACGACTGACTGGACCGCCGCAGGGGGCGTACGTGGTTCCCTGGGCGAATGGGGCATCGACATCAATCTCGGCTACGGCTCGAACAAGATCGAGTTCGGCGCCGAGAACACCATGAACCCGACCTACGGCATCGACGGTCCGACCCAGTTCGACGCCGGGTCGCTGCAGTATGATCAGCTCGTGTTCGGCGTCGACGCCAGCCGCGAGTATGACCTGGGCCTGCATGGTCCGCTGAACGTCGCCGTCGGCCTTGAAGCCCGCCGCGAGAATTATCAGGTCGGCGCGGGGGAAGAGGCCTCCTATGCTCGGGGTCCGGTGCTGAGCGCAGGCGGCAGCACCCTCGCCTTTGGTTCGCGCGGCTTCACCGGCTTCACGCCCAGCAATGAAGTGGACGAAGACCGCAGCAACGTGGGGGTCTATCTGGATCTGGAAGGCGAAGTGATCGA
>CAYWDO010000029.1:15741-18668 GCA_964456995.1 uncultured Brevundimonas sp. | reverse complement strand
GTCGGCGCAGCGCTCGGCGGCACGCCGCTGGACGCCGAGGAGTCGGTCAACTATTCGCTGGGCTTCGTGGCCCGCAGCGGGCCGTTCGAGCTGACGGCCGACGCCTATCGCATCGACATCAAGGACCGCGTCATCCTGTCGGAAACCCTGACGGGCAGCGCCACAGCGGCCGTGGGCACCAACGCACGCACCATCTTTGACCTGCTAGCGCCCTATGGCGCATCGGCCGCGCGCTTCTTCATCAACGGCGTGGACACCGAGACGACCGGTCTGGATGTCGTCGCCCGCTACCGGGCCGAGACCGCTGCCGGTCACCGCCTGGACTTCACCCTGGCGGGCAACGTCAACGACTTCAAGGTCACCAAGACGCCGACGACCGAGAGCGGCGTGCTGCCCACGCCGACCAGCCTGTTCGGGCGTCAGGCCGTGGCTCGCTTTGAAGAAGGTTCGCCGCCGTGGAAGGTCGTGTTCCAGACCGATTGGCAGGCCGAACGTCTGGGCGGCACCGTCCGTCTGACCGGCTATGGCGACGTGTTGGCGGCCGGCGCGTCGGAGGCTACCGATCTGCAACTGGGCGACGCCCTGGTGGCCGATTTCGAGGCGCGCTATCGCATTACCGACAACGTCATCGTCTCGGTCGGGGCCGACAATGTTCTTGACCAATATCCGCGCCAGAGCCTGACCGCCAACAATACGACCGGGGCCTTCCCCTTCTCCAACTTCTCGCCCTACGGATTCAACGGGCGCTTCGTCTATGGACGTATCGCGGTGAAGTGGTGATCGAAACCTGAGCCTAGACGACAGCGCCAGCGCGAGACTTTGCTCCTCGCTGGGGCTAGAGACCTGACCGCGTTCATCGAGCATTCATCGGCAGGATAACAAGCTGGGCCATTCCAATCGGAGGGGTCCGTATATGAAGAAGGCCACGCTTATCCTCGCCGTCGCCGTCGCCGCCAGCCTGTGGGCGACGGGGGCCAGCGCCATGACGGTTCAGGAATTCCTGACCTCGGCCAGCCGCATTCCGCAAAATCCGACCGCCCTGCTGCGGGCCGACACGCGCCGGCTGATGAACGAGACCAAGCAGGCTTTCGCCACCGTGCGCAGCGAGCAGGTTGCGGCCCAGGGCGCGGGGCGGCGTCCGGCCACCTGTATGCCCGAAAAGGTCGGCGTTTCGCCGAACGCCCTGCTGGCCCGCTTCAACGCCATCCCGGCGGCGCGGCGCAACATCAGCGTGACCCAGGCCATCCGCGAATGGATGGCGGCGGAGCATCCCTGCCCGGCCTGAGGTCGCGGCCGCGCCGCTGATCCGACAGGAGTTTTCGGGACCGTCCACAGACGCCGTCGGATGTCCACGACCAAGGCGGCGCCCGCGTCTGACGCAGGGGCCGCTTAGGGCTATGCCTAGTCCTATGAACGCCTTCGCCCCCATGCCCTACGGAAACGATCAGGTCTCCGTCTCCTCGATGCCCCACAACCTGGAGGCGGAGCAGGCCCTGCTGGGTTCGCTGATGTTCGACAACGCCGTATTCGAGCGGCTGAGCGACCGTCTGCGCGGCTCGCATATGTACGAGCCCTTCCACCAGCGGCTGTTCGACGCCATCGAGGACCACATCCGTCAGGGCATGCTGGCCGAGCCGACCATCCTGATGGAGCGGTTCAAGCAGGACCCGGCGTTTCAGGAGTTCGGCGGCCTGCGCTACCTCGCCGATCTGGTGGACCGCGCGCCCCCGGCGGCGAACGCCCCCGACTATGCCCGCGTCATCTATGACCTGGCGCTGCGCCGCGACCTGATCCGCATCGGCGGCGAGATGATCAAGGAGGCGCCCAATCCGGAGACGCCCGCCGACGAACAGATCGAACAGGCCGAGCAGACCCTCTATTCCTTGGCCGAGACGGGCAAGCCGTCGTCGGGCTTCGTCAACTTCTCCACCGCCCTGGCCGGGGCTGTCGAAATGGCGGGCGAGGCCTATCAGCGCGAGGGCAAGCTGGCCGGTCTGGCCACGCGTCTGGACGATCTGGATCAGAAGCTGGGCGGCCTGCACCCGTCCGACCTTCTGATCCTGGCCGGGCGTCCGTCGATGGGCAAGACGGCGCTGGCGACCAACATCGCCTTCAACGTGGCGCGCAACTATCGCTGGGAGCCGACGCCAGACGGCGGGCGCAAGACCGTCGACGGCGGCGTGGTCGCCTTCTACTCGCTGGAAATGAGCGCCGAACAGCTGGCCATGCGTATTCTGGCCGACGCCTCGGGCGTGTCCTCGGACAAGCTGCGTAAGGGCGAGATCGACTCGTCCGACTTCGGCAAGATTCGCGACGCGGCGGTCGAGATCGGCGAAAGCCCGCTCTACATCGACGCCACCGGCGGCCTGTCCATCTCCAAGCTGGCGGCGCGGGCGCGGCGCCTGAAGCGGATGGAGCACGGGCTCGACCTGATCGTGGTCGACTATCTCCAGCTCGTGACGACGGGCGACAACAGCCAGAAGAACCGGGTGCAGGAAGTGTCCGAGATCACCGGCGGCCTGAAGGCCCTGGCCAAGGAGCTGTCGGTGCCGATCATCGCCCTGTCGCAGCTGTCGCGTCAGGTCGAGCAGCGTGAAGACAAGCGTCCGCAACTGTCCGACCTGCGGGAATCCGGCTCGATCGAGCAGGACGCCGACTGCGTCATGTTCGTCTATCGCGAGAGCTACTACCTGGGGCGCGCCGAGCCGCGCGAGGGTTCGGAAGAACACCTGAAGTGGCAGGAAGACATGGACCGGCTGGAGCACCAGGCCGAAGTGGTCATCGGCAAGCAGCGTCACGGCCCCATCGGCATCGTCAAGCTGGCCTTTGACGCCAACACCACCCGCTTCGGCAACCTGGCCCACGACGGCCGCTACGGCGGCGCCTATGCGGATATTCCCGAGTAGGGTCTGGGTCGGATTGCACTG
>CAYWDO010000029.1:0-15641 GCA_964456995.1 uncultured Brevundimonas sp. | reverse complement strand
CTACGGCGGCGCCTATGCGGATATTCCCGAGTAGGGTCTGGGTCGGATTGCACTGGACGAAGAAAAAAAACAGTGCAATTGGTGCAATGGGAACGGGCGGCGAACTGACTTGAAAATCCCTCTCCCAGCGGGAGAGGGCTTGAGCACGCGAGAGCATCAGCGATCGTTCTTGCGCGAAAGGGTGAGGGGCTGCCCCTTCAGTCGGCGTAAGCCGTGGCGATAGGTTCTGCGACGGCTTACGCCGAAGGACGTCGACAACCCTCATCCGGCCTTGCGGGCCACCTTCTCCCATTGGGAGAAGGATAAGAGAGGGAGCGCGGCCGGAGCCCTTTGGCGGACGGCGGCGGATGGCGATGTCAAAGACCGGCAAACGCCAATCTAGGCCAGAGGCAGACTGCGGCTAGCTGACGGCCGGCAGCGACACGCAATCCTGGGCGGTTCAAGGGATTGGGGCTGGTTGATAGGCGAGTTGACGCCGGATCGGTCGCCAAAGCCGGGTGGCGCCGCACGAAACTTGCGGCATAAGGGGCTCATGTCCCTCCCCGCCTCTCTCACCGTCGATCTCAGCGCCCTGGCGCGCAATTTCCACACCCTTCAGGGCCTGATCGGCGTGCCGGTCAATCCGGTCGTCAAGGCGGACGGCTACGGCCTGGGCGCCGCCGCCGTGGCCCGGCGGCTGATGGCCGAGGGGGCGCGGACCTTCTTCGTGGCGCGGGCGGCGGAGGGCGTGGCCCTGCGCGAAGCCCTGGGCGCTGAGCCGGTCATCTATGTGCTGGACGGCTGTCATGGCCAGTCGGCGGGCCTGATCAAGGCGGCGAACCTGCGCCCCGTGCTGAACCAGCCCGGCCAGATCGCGGCCTGGACGGCGGCGGGCGGCGGGGCCTGCGGTTTGCAGATCGACACGGCCATGAACCGGCTGGGCTTCCGCGTCGAGGATGCGCCCGAACCGTTCGAGGGGCTGGAGCTGGTCATGACCCATCTGGCCTGCGCCGACGAGCCGGCGCATCCGCTGAACCGGGCCCAGCGCGACGCCTATGCCGCCGCAGTCACGCGCTATCCGGGCGTGACGCGGTCGTTCGCAAACTCGGGCGGCTGTTTCCTGGGACCGGACTTCGCCTTCGACGCGGCGCGCCCCGGCATCTGCCTGTTCGGCGGCGGGCCTGAAGGCAAGCCCGACAGCCGCATCGCCCCGGTGGCGACCCTGAACGCCCAGATCATGCAGGTGCGCGACGTGCCGGCGGGCGAGACGGTCGGCTATTCGCAAGGCTATCGCGCCGAAGCCCCGATCCGCGTGGCGACCTGCGGAACCGGCTATGCCGACGGGGTGATGCGCAGCAACAGCCCGAACGGCCAGGTCTGGGTGGCGGGGACCTTGCGTCCCATTCTCGGCCGGGTGTCGATGGACGTGCTGGCTGTGGACGTGACCGGCCTGGACGTCGCGGTCGGCGACACGGTCGAGATCTTCGGCGCCAACCGCCTGGTGGACGACGCGGCGACGGCGGCGGGAACCATCAGCTATGAGATGCTGACCTCGATCACGCCGCGCGTGCCGCGCCTCTACGTTAGCTGAGGGCCATCGCGCCCAGGCCGACGGTGCCGACCACGAAGCTGGCGACCACGGCGGCGGCGATCATGCTGACCACCATCCACAGCACGATGGCCGAGATGACGACGACGGCGGTGTAGCCCAGGGCCTTGTCCTGCGGCGTCTTCATCAACGTCGGCAGGCCGAGGTAGAGCAGGTAGAAGCCGTAGAGGCCCAGCAGCCCGCCCAGCCAAGCCAGGGCCGGGAACAGGTTGAAGATGGACGCGACCCAGGCGGCGGTCATCGAATAGACAGCGACCTTCATCGCCTGGACCTTGTCCTTGGTCCCGTTGAAGGTTGGAGCCAGGGCGTCGATGATCAGGCTGAGCACGAAGACCGACAGCAGCGACAGGCCCCAGGCGACGATGGCGCCTAGCAGGCCGCCGACCGCCGGGGTCCGCATCACCGAGCCGAAGATGTGGATCGGGAACAGTTGCCCGCCGATCAGGCCGGCCACCGGGCCGATCGCGGCCAGCAGCATGGCGTAGCGGGCGAACAGGCTGCGCGGCGTGGCGTATTCGGCCGCAATGACCGGCCATTCCAGCTTGGGCCGCATCAGGATGTTCTGCACCCGGGCGACGAGGCCCGGATCGATAGCGGGCGGGTTGGGAGCGGTCATGGCGGCCTCGGCGGGGGGTGAGTCGTAACGGTGCTATAGCTTGGCAGGATGACGGGCATATGTGGCCCAATGCAACCCGCGCGCGGGGTGCTGCGTCAGAACGGGTCGCAGGCCCGCGCATCGCCCCTCGCCCCCGCCGCGATTCCTGCTAGGTCAGGGTCATGGCGCGCGACACCCTTCTCTATGTCTGTCAGTCCTGCGGGGCGGTTCACACCAAGTGGGCGGGGCAATGCTCCGGCTGCGGGGAATGGAACAGTCTGGCCGAGGAGTCCAAGTCGGCCCCGCCCGGCGCGATGAAGCCCGTCTCGACGGCGCGCGGACGCGGCCTGCAGTTCGAAACCCTGCAATCCGACACGCCCGAGCCGCCGCGCATCGTCACCGGCGTGACCGAGTTCGACCGCGTCTGCGGCGGCGGCGTGGTGCCGGGCTCGGCTATCCTGCTGGGCGGCGATCCCGGCGTGGGCAAGTCCACCCTGCTGCTGGAAGTCATGGCCAAGGCCGCCCGTAACGGCGCCCGCGTGGCCTATATCTCGGGGGAGGAAGCCATTGAGCAGATCCGCTCCCGCGCCAAGCGCATGGGCGTGGCCGACGCCAATGTCGCCCTGGCCTCGGCCACGGCCCTGCGCGAAATCCTGACGACACTGAAACGCGACAAGTTCGACATCGTCGTCCTCGATTCCATCCAGACCCTTTGGTCCGACGCCCACGAAGCCGGGCCGGGCTCGGTCACCCAGGTGCGCGCCTGCGCCGCCGAACTGGTGCGGCTGGCCAAGGACAACGGCCCGGCCATCATCCTGGTCGGCCACGTCACCAAAGACGGCCAGATCGCCGGGCCGCGCGTGGTTGAACACATGGTCGACGCCGTCCTCAGCTTTGAGGGCGAGCGGGGCTATCCCTTCCGCATCCTGCGCGCGGGCAAAAACCGTTTCGGCGCCACCGACGAGATCGGCGTGTTCGAGATGAGCGACGTCGGCCTGCGCGAAGTCGCCAACCCGTCCGCCCTCTTCCTGGGCGAAGGCAAGGAACGCGCGCCCGGCGCCGCTGTCTTCGCCGGGATCGAGGGAACGCGGCCGGTGCTGGTGGAGATTCAGGCCCTGGTGGCCCCCTCCGCCTACGGCACCCCGCGCCGCGCGGTCGTGGGCTGGGATAGCGGGCGCCTGGCCATGCTGCTGGCGGTGCTGGAGGCGCGCTGCGGCCTCGGGTTCGGGGACAAGGACGTCTATCTGAACATCGCCGGGGGCTTGCGGATCAGCGAGCCCGCCGCCGACCTGGCCGCCGCAGCCGCCCTGATCAGTTCCGCGCTGGACAAGCCCCTGCCTCAGGGCTGCGTCGTCTTCGGCGAGATCGGCTTGTCGGGCGAGGTCCGCGCCGTGAACCGAGCCGAAGCGAGGCTGAGAGAGGCGAAGAAGCTCGGTTTCGACCGCGCCCTGGCCCCGGCGCAGGCCAAGGACAAGGTGAAGAAGGGCGATGTCGCCGTCACCACGGCAGGACTGCTGACCGAGGTGGTCGAGCGAATCTCTCAAAACCGCTACTGAAGCGGCTTCTGTCCCTCTAGCGATTGCAGCGCGCGTGACCGGCTACGACGTCTTTGTCATCCTTGTGCTTCTGGCCTCCGGCGCCGCCGGCTGGTTCCGGGGCGGCGTGCGCGAGCTGACGGCCCTGTTCAGCTTCTTCCTGGCCGGCCTGCTGGCCCTGATCACCCTGCCTTGGACCGCGCCGTTCGGGCGGTCGCTGGTCGATCCCGACTGGGCCGGATCGGTGCTGGCCGTGGGGCTGACGTTTCTGATTCTCTATTTCGGTCTGCGCCTGCTCGGTTCGGCCATTTCCAAGGGCGCGCGCGGAAACGCCCTGGGGGCCTTTGATCAGGCCTTTGGTCTGGCGCTAGGGCTTGTGCGGGCGCTGGCCCTGGTCGGCGCGGCGCACCTGACCATCATGGGGGTCATGAGCGACGATCCCCCGCGCTGGCTGACCCAAGCCGCCCTGGCCCCGGTCAGCGCCAAGGCCGCGCAGGTGATCCAGATGGTGGTGCCGACGCTCGGAAAGGGCGCCGACGCCCTGACGCCGGTCGTCGGATCTTCCGTCCGCGAAGGGTTTTCGGCGCAATGAGCCTTGCCCCGGCCCCAATAGCGGACTACGTGCGCGGCGCCGCCGCCTGAGTTATCCTGTCCCGGTCATCGGAGCCTGACGATGCGCCACCATATCGCCGATCCCATCGTTCACCGCGAACACTGGCGCGAGCCGGAGGATGATCAACTCCGCTTGGAGTGCGGCGTATGCGGCGTCTGGGGGGCGCCCGAGAACGAAGCCTCGTCCATCGTGGCCCTGGGACTGCACGCCCTGCAACATCGCGGCCAGGAAGCCTGCGGCATCGCCAGCGTCCATGACGACCGCTTCTACACCGAGCGCCATCAGGGCCTCGTCGGCGAGGCCTTCGGCAACGCCGAGCTGACCACCCGCCTGCCCGGCGGCGCCGCGGTCGGCCACACCCGCTATTCCACCGCCGGCGGCAGCTTCCTGCGCAACATCCAGCCGATGTTCGCCGACCTGGATCAGGGCGGCATCGCCATCGCCCACAACGGCAACCTGACGAATTTCAAGCACCTGCACGGCCAGCTGGTGTCGGAAGGCGCGATCTTCCAGTCGACCTCGGACTCCGAGGCCATCCTTCACCTGATCGCCCGCAGCCGTAAGGCCAAGATCATCGACCGCTTCATCGACGCCCTGGGCCGAATCGAGGGCGGCTATGCTCTGGTCGCCCAGACGCGCTTCAAGATGATCGGCGCCCGCGACCCGCTGGGCATCCGCCCACTGGTCCTCGGCAAGGTGGGCGAGGCCTGGGTGCTGGCGTCCGAGACCTGCGCTCTGGACACCATCGGCGCCACCTTCATCCGCGACATCGAACACGGCGAAGTGGTCGTGATCGACGAGGAGGGCCTGACCTCGATCAAGCCCTTCCCGGCGCGCGCCGCCCGTCCCTGCCTGTTCGAATATGTCTATTTCGCCCGCCCCGACAGCGTGGTGAACGGCCGCTCGGTCTATAACGTCCGCAAGGAAATGGGGCGCCGTCTGGCGCGCGAGTTCCAGGTCGACGCTGACGTGGTCGTGCCGGTGCCGGACTCGGGCGTGCCCGCAGCCCTGGGCTATGCCCAGGAAAGCGGCATCCCCTACGAAATGGGCATCATCCGCAGCCACTATCTGGGCCGCACCTTCATCCAGCCCAGCCAGGGCGCCCGGCAGAAGGGCGTGCGCATGAAGCACAGCCCCAACCGTGCGGCACTGGAAGGCAAGCGCGTCGTCCTGATCGACGATTCGATCGTGCGCGGCACTACCTCGCTGAAGCTGGTGCGCGCCGTGCGCGCGGCGGGCGCCAAGGAGGTCCACCTGCGCTCGGCCAGCCCGCAGATCCTCTTCCCCGACTTCTACGGCATCGACATGCCCGAGCGGACGCAACTGATGGCCGCGACCCACACGATGGACGAGATGCGCGCCATCCTGGAAGTCGACTCGCTGGGCTTCCTGTCCATCGACGGCCTTTACGACGCCATGGGCGTGGGACCGCGCAACGCCGAGCAGCCGCAGTTTACGGACCACTACTTCACCGGCGACTATCCGACCCGTCTGGTTGACCGCGAAATCGAAGAAGGCGGCCGCGACGCACGCGGATCGCAACTTTCTCTGCTGGTGACCGCTTAAGGCGGATGATCCAGCTCGGCTACTTCACGCTAGACACCCCTGACGTCGAAAAGGCCCGCACCTTCTATGCGGGTCTGTTCGGCTGGAACTTCGACGAAGACGCCTCGCACGAGACCTACGCCCATGTGAAGGGCTCTGACCCGGCCTGTGGGATCACCAAGGGCGAGCACAGAGTGTTTCCGCATCTGTATTTCCGCGTGGACGACATTCACGACGCCTGCGTCCGCGTCCACAGGCTGGGCGGACACGCGGCCATCCCGGCCGAAAGCCCGTCGGGCCTGTCCGTCGTCGTCGCCGACGATCAGGGCGTCAGCTTCAGCCTGTGGCAGCCCGCACCGGGCTACTGAACGAGCCTTTCGCCCGACGACGGGTCGCGCTATCAGCGCACCATGTCTGAACACGCCTCCCTTCCCCTCGCCAACCGTATCGCCCTGGTCGTCGGCGCCTCGCGCGGCATCGGCTACGAGACCGCCCTGGCCCTGGCCAAGGCCGGCGCTCACGTCGTGGCGACGGCCCGCACTCAGGGCGGACTGGAAGAGCTGGACGACGCCATCTTCGCCGCCACCGGCCAGCACGCCACACTGGTCCCGTTCGACCTGGTGGACGGCGGCGCCATCGACCGCCTGGGCGGCGCCCTGTTCGAGCGTTTCGGCAAGCTGGACATCTGGGTTCAGGCCGCCGCCACCATGGGCCCCTCGGGCCTGACGCCGGTGGCCCACGCCGAGCCGCGCGAGTTCGCCAAGATCGAGAAGATCAACTTCACCGGCGTCTATCGCCTGATCCGCTCGCTGGAGCCGCTGTTGCGCGCCTCGGACGCTGGACGCGCCGTCTATCTGACGACCAGCGTCGCCGCCAACCCCCGCGCCTTCTGGGGCATGTATGCGGCGACCAAGGCCGGGGCCGAGGCCCTGGTCAAATGCTGGGCTGACGAGATCGAAAGCACCCCCGTCCGCGCCTGCATCGTCGATCCGGGCCGGATGCGGACGCAGTTGCGCGCGCAAGCCTTTCCAGGCGAAGATCCCGAGGGTCTACCCCATCCTTCGGAGATCGGCCCCCTGATGGTCGAACTGGCCCGCCCCGACCTCACCCCGCCCCTGACCGTCAGCTTCAAGGATTGGAAGCACGGGCTGTCGGCGGACGCCCTGGTCTAGGGAAGCGCCCATGTCGATCCAGTCGCCGGGGGGCCGACTTTCAGGACCGACGGGACGAAACGTTCGATTGACGGCTGACGCGCGGCCGACGCCTGTGGCGCGGGCCACCCCCTATGGCGACATCCTGGCCTTCCTGGCCTCGGTGATGATCGTGCTGATCTATTCCCAGGCCTGGGCCGCGCCCATGACGGGCTATGGCGCCCGGTCCGCCGACTTCCTGCGTAACGGGTTTTATCCCGCCTATGCCCTGGCGCTCGGGCTGGTCCTGATCCGGCCGGGGACGGCGCTGAAGGCGCTGGCGGGCGCGCCGCTGCTGATCCTGCTGATCCTGCTGACCGCCGCCTCGGTGGCCTGGTCGATCATGCCCGACGTGACGCTGCGCCGCGTGTTGGCCCTGGTCTTCACCACACTGGGCGGGGTGGCGCTGGCGGCGCGCTGGCGCTGGACCACGCTGACCGAGATACTGGCCAGCGCCATGGCGGTGCTGATGGTCGCCTCCCTGTTTCTCGGCGCCCTGATGCCCGACTGGGGGCGGATGCATGAGCTGTTTCCGGGCGCGTGGCGCGGTCTGTGGCTGGAAAAGAACGCCCTGGGCGAGAACATGGGCCTGGCCGCCATCTGCATGGCCGCCGCCGCCGTCATGGTCCCGCAGCGACGGCGGCTGTGGCTGGTCTGCGCCGCCATCGCCTCGGCCCTGGTCATCCTGTCGACGTCGAAGACGGGGCTGGTGGTGCTGATCCTGTCCTTTGCCAGCATGGGGTTCGTCGGGCTGGTTCAGGCGGGGCCGAAGCGCGCCATCGTCGGCACCTGGCTGGCCATCGTGGTCCTGTGCGCGGCGCTCTTGGTGATCGCGACGCGCAGCGACCTGATCTTTGACCTGCTGGGCAAGGACGCGACCCTGACCGGGCGCACCGAGATCTGGAGCGGCATCCTGCACCAGATGCAGCAAAGGCCGTGGACAGGCTTCGGCTATGGGGTGGTCTGGGACGACGCCTCGCCGGGCGGCGCCAAGGCCTGGATCGCGCACGAAGCCAAGTTCAGCGCGGCCCACGCCCACAGCGGCTGGCTAGAGGTCTATCTGGCCCTGGGCATTCCCGGCGTCGTCCTTCTGGCCGCCTGGATGATCGAGATGTGGGGCCGGGCGCTGTGGTCGGCCTATGCCCGCCCGGCGGGCTGGCTGCTGATGCCGATGATGACCGCCTATACCCTGACCATGCTGACCGAGAGCATCACCATGAACTGGCACAACATCCGTTGGGTCCTGTTCGTCGCCTTGGCGCTGAAGGCGGTCATTGGCGATCAGGACGCCCCCGCCCGCACTGTTCTTGTGAACGCGCGAGCGCGGAGAGCCGGAAAGACCTAGGCCAAGGCGACGCAGACTGATTTCCGGTCGATTGAGCGAAAAGAAAAAGGGCGAGCCGTCGTCATCGACCGCTCGCCCTTCAACTGTCTCAGGCCGCTGTCGCCAGCGCCCTACTTCTTAGGCGCGTGCTTCTGGCCGGTGCGGACCCGGCCCGAGCGCGAGACCTGCCGGGCGCCGCCGCGAGCGCCCTTTTGCACCGCGATGGACTGACCGGCCTTCTTGCTGGAGCTGGCTTTCAGACCAGCCAGAGCCTTCACCTTGGGCTTGATGCCCGACTTCTTCTGCTCCAGCGCCTTGCCTGGCAGGTTCGACAGGGCCTCGGCGGCCTTCTCGGCCTTGATAACCTTGCGCGGCGCGGTCTTGGCGTCGCCCTTGTAGCGTTCGGGGCCGGACTTGGCGCCGCCCTCGGCATAGGGGTTGGGCGCGCTGGACTTGACCGTCAGCCGGATTGGCGTTCCGGGCAGGTCGAAGCTCTCGCGCAGGCTGTTCACCAGATAGCGCTGATAGTGCTCGGGCATGTCCGAGGCGCGGCTGGCCATCAGCACGAAGGTCGGCGGACGGGCCTTGGTCTGGGCCATGTATTTCGGTTTGACGCGCTTGCCGTTCACGGCGGGCGGCGGGTGCCTCTGGGTCGCCATGGCCAGCCAGGTGTTCAGATCCTTGGTCTTGACCTTCACCGACCAGGTTTCATAGGCCTTGATCACCGCCGGCATCAGCCGATCGACGCCGCGCCCGTTGTGCGACGACAGGGCGACGAAGGGCGAGCCCTTCAGCTGCGGCAGCTTGTTCTCGGCCAGGGACTTGAGCTCGGCCATCTTGGCCTGGGGCTCTTCTTCCAGGTCCCATTTGGCGGCGACATAGACCAGGGCGCGGCCTTCGCGCTCGACCAGGTCGGCCAGTTGCAGGTCCTGGGTGTCGAAGGCGTCATCCTTGTCCATCACCAGCACGACCACCTCGGCGAAGGTGATGGCGCGGATGGTGTCGGCGACCGACAGCTTTTCCAGCTTCTCCTGCACGCGGGCCTTGCGGCGCATCCCGGCGGTGTCGACGAAGCGGATCGCCTGACCTTCATATTCCCAGTCGACCGAGATGGAGTCGCGGGTGATGCCGGCCTCGGGCCCCGTCAGCAGCCGGTCTTCGCCCAGCATACGGTTGATCAGCGTCGACTTGCCCGCATTGGGGCGGCCGATGATGGCGATACGGATCGGCTTATCCGGCTCGTCCACCTCTTCGATAAAGATGTCGGCCGAGGCCGCCAGCAGGGCCTGATACAGGTCGGCCATGCCCTCGCCGTGCTCGGCCGAGATGGCGACCGGCTCGCCAAAGCCCAGGGCGTGGGCTTCGCCGACGCCGCCGCCGCTCTCGCGGCTTTCGGACTTGTTGGCCAACAGAATGATAGGCTTGTGCACCTTGCGCAGGCGCTCGGCGAAGATGCGGTCCAGCGACGTCACGCCCTCGCGGGCGTCCATCATGAACATAACCACTTCGGCGTCGTCGAGCGCCGCCTCGGTCTGCTCGCGCATACGGGATTCGAGGCTGTCGTCGGTGACGTCCTCGTAGCCGGCCGTGTCGATCAGCGTCAGATCCATGTCGCCGATATTGCCGTCGGCATAGCGACGGTCACGGGTCACGCCCGGGCGATCATCGACAAGCGCCAAACGCTTGCCGACGAGTCGGTTAAACAGTGTCGACTTGCCCACGTTGGGCCGGCCGACGATGGCGACTTTTAGAGCCATGTCGGCTTTCTAACTCAAAAACAGGAAAAAGGTCAGCGGATGCTGACCAACTCGCCCTTGTCCGTCAGGACATAGAGGGCGCCGTTGTAGGCGGCGGGGGCGATATAGGCCGCCGCGCCCAGGTTCACGGTGGACTGCTGCGCGCCGGTCTTCGGATCAAAGGCCACCGCCTCGCCGTCCGAATTGACCAGCACCAGGCGGTTGGACGCCAGGATGGGCCCCGACCAGGTCGGACGCACGGTACGCTTGCCGAAGCCCAGGATGCCGCCTTCCTGGCGGACGCGACCCTCGTTCAGGTCGCGGGTCCAATAGACCTGACCCGACTCGCGGTTGACCACGGTCAGTTCGCCCGCCTTGGACACGACATAGACCACGTCGCCGACCGGCAGGGGCGCGTTGACGCCCGCGACCGGCAGGGACCACTTGGCCTGACCCGAGCGGATGTCCATGGCTTGCAGGACGCCCGACTGGCTGATGGCGTAGACGAAGCCGCGGCTGACGACCGGACGGCCGGCGATGTCGCGGATTTCGGACAGGGCGCTGGTGCGGCTGGTGCGCGACAGGACTTCCTGCCAGACGGGTTGGCCGTTGGAAGCGCGGAGCGCCACCAGTTCGCCCGAGGAGAAGGGCGCCAGGACGGTGTCGCCGCTGACCGCCGGGCTGGAGGCGCGCATGATGCGGGCCGGCTCGGTGATGCCGCGATAGGACCAGTCCTGCTGGCCCGTGTTGACGTTAAAGGCGATCAGCTGGTTGTCGACGTCGATGACGAAGACGCGCTGGCCGGCCACCGTCGGCGCGCCGTGAATCGGCAGATCGACGGACGATTTCCAGACGACTGCGCCCGTGGCGGCGTCCAGCGCGGTCATGGAGCGATAGCCCGAGGAGACGAAAACCTTGCCGCCGCCGACGGCCACGCCGCCGCCGAAACCGCCGCCGCCCGCACCGCCGCCGAAACCGATGCCCAGGAAGCGCGAACCCTTGTCGGCTTCATCAACCGTGAGGTCGGCCTTCCACAGGACCGCGCCCGTGCCGGCGTCAACGGCGGTTACACCGGCCTCGCCGTCCAGAACGAAAACCTTGCCGTTGTCAGCCACGACCGGGGCCATGACCTGACGCGTCTTGCTGGAACCGGCGCCGATGTTGCGCTTCCACGCCACCGTGAACTCGGGCGCGGCAATGACGTGTTCGACCATGTTTTCGGCAGTGCCGCCGGGCTGGGTCCAGGCCGTCGCGGCCTGAGGACCCGGCAGGAAGAAGTCACGGCCCGACAAGGCGGCCGAAGGCGCCAGCTGTTGCTCGAACTCCAGGATCGAGATGCGCTGGCCTTCGGTGGCCTTGGCCACGTCTTCCTTTTGTCCACCCAGGCCGAACGGCAGGGCATTACGCACCGTGCCGCAGGAAGCGACGGTCATGGCCAGACCGCACAACAGGGCGACTTTCAGCGTTCGGTTCATGCGGGGCGTCCTGAAAGCGTCGATTACGGGCGAGCGGCGGCGGGCGCCGCTTCGGCAGGAGCAGCAGTCGCCGGAGCTTGAGCTGCGGCGGCGGGCGCGGCAGGCGGCGTCGGCAAGGCGACAGCGGCGCGAACGATAGCGCCCAGACCGACGGCTGTGCCCGAATCAACCGCCTGAACGCCCGCCTGGGCGCGCTGGCGAATGTCATCCGGCACGTTCTGGCCCAGTTGCAGTTGAACGAAGATCTGGCGGGCCTCAGCGCTCTTGCCGTGTTGCAGCAGGGCCATGGCCTGAGCTTCCTGGGCAAAGGCGTGCAGCGGGCGCTTGTCAGCAGCCAGCGGCTCCAAGCGCTTCTGAATATCGGCCAGCGGGGCCGTGTCCATCAGAAGGAAGACAGCCTTGATGGCGGCGGCGTCGGCGATGATCGGGTCGCCCGCGACCTTGGCGGCCTCGTCGAACAGCTTGACCGCGTCCTGGGTCTTGTTGGCCGTGACGGCGATCCCGGCCTGCTGCATCAGGGCCAGCGCCTTATAGGCGCCGTTGCCCGACTTGGCGGCTTCCGCAAAGGCCGTGTCAGCGCCCGCGGGATTATTGGCCTCAAGCGCGATCATGCCGCGATCATAGGCGGCTGAAGCCTTGTCGGCTTGATTCGTCTGATAGCTCTGCCAACCCCACCAGGCGAGGGCGGCGACCAGGGCGACGGCCAGCAGACCCGCGCCGATCGGCAACCAGGTGCGAGCCATACGCTTGTATCGATCGGAGCGAAGCTCCTCCTCGACTTGTTCGAAGACATCAACCACGAAACGTCGCCCCAAAAACCGCTGCCAAGACTGGTCGCTAAACCGGCGCGACCCTAGAGGGTCGTCGCCGCGCCCGCAACGCAGGCATTACGCCGCGACCGGCTTTTTGCAGCAGTAGGTCGCGACTTCGTCAGGAAAACGGCGGTCAGATTTCCTGAGACAGTTTCACGACCCCTGCCGCCAGCAGAGCGACCAGCACGCCGGCCGTGGCCCAGAACAGCTGCATCCCGCCCATGGAGCCCATGTCCATGCCGGTCAGACCCAGCCTATCCAGCAGGGACTGGATGGCCAGACCGCCGTCGACGCCGGCCATGGTCAGGCCCTGCCCCGCAGACTGCACGCCCGCAGAGGCCGATGCTGACGAGGAGGCGAAGTTGAAATCAACGCTGAGAACCTCGCGCACGGCGATGACGCCGCCGACCAGACCCGCAATCGACAGGGCCGTCGTCCGAAAACGCGACGAAGTGTTCAGTTTGGCCGCCAGGCCCGCCTCGAACTGGGCCGAATCGGCAAAGGCCGGGGCCTTGGCGAACAGGCGCTCGATAGCTGGGTCGAATTCATCAACCGACATGGGACGCGCTCCCGTGAGCAACCGGTTCCGGCTGGAGCCGGGCCCGAAGTTTATCCAGACCACGCTTGACATGAGATTTCACCGTTCCAAGCGGCAAATTGATGGCGGCCGCGATTTCGGGGTGGGACAGACCCGCCCCGTGACACAGGGAGACGCACAGGCGCTCCGGCTCGGTCAGCCCCTTCATGGCCTCGTCCAGATCCATGCGCCCCACGCTGTCAATATTGGGCGCGATCTCATCGTTCTCGACCTCGGCCACATAACGAGCGTCCTTCGAGCGGCGCTTGAGATAGAGGCGCGCGGCGATCCGCTTGATCCAGGCGCCGAAGGTCCCCTCGCCCCGAAACTCGGCGCATTTCTCGAACGCCAGCAGAAAGGCGTCCTGGGCCACATCGTCGGCCAGGGCGGGTTGCGCGCCCATCCGACGCAGCAAACCGCGCACCGCCGGGCTGTGGCGGCGCACAAGCTCCCCGAACTCGCGACGCCCGCCCGCCGCCGACAGGGCGGCGAGCTCGACATCGTGCAGATCGCGCAAAGGCTTTGGCATGACGGCCTCCCCTCCCCGCCCGCCTCAACCCTTGTTCTTGTTGAAGACGCTCAGAATGATGAAGGCCAGACCGATCATGCCGGGCACGGCGGCCAGGCCCACGATGGGGTAAAGGGCGTCCATCTCGGCAAAGCTCATGGCGTAGCCGAAGATGGCGATGCCCAGGCTGACCGACAGCATGATGACGCCGACGCGCAGGTCGCGAGCGGCCGTCGCCGGCGGCTTGATGTTGTCCTTGCTCAGGGCGTCAATGACTTCCGGCGGCAGCGGCTGACCCTTTTCAATGGCCGCACGCAGCGTGCCCTGCATCTCCTTGCGTTCCTTGCTCTTCAGCCAGGTCGGCACGATCACGATGGCGCCGATCATGACGAAAAACGCGATGGGAATGAATTCTTCCATGGGTTTCGCCCCTTCTTGAATAGTGGAGCCGAGCGTGACGCTGCGGCCTTCTGATAACAAGAGGCGGCGATCAGGCCGATCAGATGCAGAAGCCCGCATGAACTCTTTGTAAGGTGGCGAAGGCAGCCCGCCGCTCTCACCACAGCGTGACTAGACAGGGCGCCGACGCGGGCCGAGCGTCTGCGCCATTCAACAGACGGAGCTCTTGATGACCCGCATCCTCTATCGCATCGTCCCTCACGACGGCGGCTGGGCCTACAAGCTGGGCGACAGCTTCTCGGAGACCTTCGCCACCCATGACGCTGCCCGCGCTGCGGCCGTCTCGGTCTCTCGCGAGCAGCAGGTCCCGGACCGCACCTCGTGGATCGAGTTCGAGGACGCCTCAGGCCAGTGGATCACGGAGCGCGCGGACGGCCACGACCGCCCGGAAACCGCCGTCGAGGATTAGGCGGCGCCTAAGACTGGGGGAGCGCCTCGGCGTAGCGCTCAGGCTTGAAGCCGATCAGAGTCCGCCCGTCGCCCAGGTCCAGCACCGGCCGCTTGATCATCGACGGCTGGGCCAGCATCAGGGCGACGGCCTTGTCTGCGTTCAGGCCAGCCTTGTCCGCGTCAGACAGCTTGCGAAAGGTGGTCCCGGCGCGGTTCAGCACCGTCTCCCAGCCATGCTCGGCGATCCAGCGCTCCAGATCGGCCTTGTTCGCACCCGCGACCTTGTAGTCGTGGAAGACGTAGTCCACGCCGTTTTCATCCAGCCAGGCGCGCGCCTTCTTCATCGCGTCACAAGCCTTGATGCCGTACAGAGAGATGGTCATTGTCGGGTTCTCGCATTGCTGAGGGGCGCGACCTCGCACTCGGGCGCGAAGCGGTCAAATCCTGTCTATTGGATCGACGCTGGCATCCCTGGGCTTCGCTGGCTTCGGTCGATCCTCAATCACCCGAACCCTGGAACGACTTGAGCTGTTCAGCCGCGTGGGCGTTGCCTGGGTCAAGCTCGAGTGATCGACGATAATTCTCGGTGGCGCGCGCCCGATCACCGGAGCGTTCATACACCTCGGCCAGACTGTCGCGAAGCCGGCAGGCGACCACCTCAGGCGCCGCGCCGCCAGTGAAGCTTTGGTAATTGAGCGAACGCGGCGAGCGGGCCGACTTCCTGCTACCGAGTACGATCAGGCCGCCCGCTCGCTCCACAGGTCCAGATCAGGCTCGCGGCCGATCAGGGCCAGGCCGGAAGCGATGGATTCGAACTCGCCGCCGGTCTCGATGCGGTCGGCGCCGAAGCGGCGGATGAAGATGTCGCGCACCGCGGGAACGAAGGAGGTGCCGCCGGTCAGGAAGACGCGGTCAATCTGCGCCCCCTCCAGACCCGACTGGGCCATGGCCTGGTCGACGGCGGCCTCCATGGCCTGAAGCTCAGGGGCGATCCAGCCTTCGAAATCCGTGCGTTTGACCGGTTTCTCGATCCGCACCGATCCAGCGATGAAGGAGAAGACAGCCTTCTGGTCACGCGACAAGGCCTCTTTCAGGCCCGAGACGGCGCGGTACAGGGCATAGCCGTGGTTGTCGTCCAGCACCTCGATCAGGCGCGCGATCTTCTCGGGCTCCAGCGCCGTCGCGGCCAGGCCGCGAATGTCGCGCATGTCCTTGGACGCCCGCAGCAAGGCCAGCTGGTCCCAGCGGGCGAAGGCGCTGTAGTAGCGCTGGGGGATCGGCAGGCGGTTGTCGA
>CAYWDO010000028.1:14581-23861 GCA_964456995.1 uncultured Brevundimonas sp. | reverse complement strand
GGACAAAAGGTGGCTTTTCCCGTCGAATTTCCTATATGTTATCGGCGTCGGGGCGCGTTGAATCGCGACCTGATGCGGAGGGCTGAGAGGCCGTCCTTTCCCTGTCCGTGCGCGGACCCTGAGCCGACGTTTTCATGACCGATCAGACTGACGCCTCGCCGGAATACGGCGCTGATTCCATCAAGGTTCTCAAAGGCCTGGACGCGGTGCGCAAGCGCCCCGGCATGTATATCGGCGACACCGACGACGGCTCCGGCCTGCACCACATGGTCTATGAGGTGGTCGACAACGCCATCGACGAGGCCCTGGCCGGTCACGCCGACCTGGTCCAGGTCATCCTGAACGAGGACGGCAGCGTCACCGTCACCGACAACGGGCGCGGCATTCCCACCGGCATCCACGAGGGCGAAGGCGTCTCGGCGGCCGAGGTCATCATGACCCAGCTGCACGCCGGCGGTAAGTTCGACCAGAACTCCTACAAGGTCTCGGGCGGTCTGCACGGCGTGGGCGTCTCGGTCGTCAACGCCCTGTCCGACTGGCTGGAACTGAAGATCTATCGCGACGGCAAGGCGCATCAGATGCGTTTCGAGCGTGGCGACACGGTCAAGGCTCTGGAAGTCACCGGCGACGCCCCGATCCGCACCGAGGGCCCCAAGGCCGGCCAGCCGACGAGCGGCACCGAAGTCACCTTCTTCCCCTCCGTCACCACCTTCAGCCACATCGACTTCGACCTGAAGACGCTGGAGCACCGCCTGCGCGAGCTGGCCTTCCTGAACTCGGGCGTGGTGATCAAGCTGTCGGACCATCGCGGCGCCGAGCCGGTCGAGATCCTGCTGCACTATGAGGGCGGCGTCGAAGCCTTCGTGCGCCACCTCGACAAGTCCAAGACGCCGATCCTGAAGGACGTCATCGTCATTCGCGGCAAGAAGGAGGGGATCGAGATCGATCTCGCCCTGTGGTGGAACGACAGCTACCACGAGACGATGCTGTGCTTCACCAACAACATCCCCCAGCGGGATGGCGGCACCCACCTGTCGGCCTTCCGCGCCAGTCTGACCCGCATCATGGGCGGCTATATCGAGAGCTCGGGCGCCGGCAAGAAGGAGAAGGTCTCCGTCACCGGCGAGGACGCCCGCGAGGGCCTGACCTGCGTCCTGTCGGTCAAGGTGCCCGATCCAAAATTCTCGTCCCAGACCAAGGACAAGCTGGTCTCGTCCGAGGTGCGCCCTGCCGTCGAGGGCCTGTGCTCCGAGGGCCTGTCGCAATGGTTCGAGGAACACCCGGTCGAGGCCAAGCAGGTGGTCGCCAAGATCATCGAGGCCGCATCCGCCCGTGAAGCCGCTCGCAAGGCCCGCGACCTGACCCGCCGCAAGTCGGCGCTGGAGATCAGCTCCCTGCCCGGCAAGCTGGCCGACTGTCAGGAACGCGACCCGGCCAAGTCCGAACTCTTCATCGTCGAGGGCGATTCCGCCGGCGGCTCGGCCAAGCAGGCGCGCAACCGCGAGAACCAGGCCGTCCTGCCCCTGCGCGGCAAGATCCTGAACGTCGAGCGCGCGCGTTTCGACCGGATGCTGTCGTCTGAGCTGATCGGCACGCTGATCCTGGCGCTGGGCACCGGCATCGGCCGCGACGATTTCAACGCCGACAAGCTGCGCTATCACAAGATCATCCTGATGGCCGACGCCGACGTCGACGGCGCCCACATCCGCACCCTGCTGCTGACCTTCTTCTATCGTCAGATGCCCGAGCTGATCGAACGCGGCCACGTCTATATCGCCCAGCCGCCGCTCTATAAGGTCTCCAAGGGCAAGCAGAGCCGCTACCTGAAGGATCAGACGGAGATGGACTCCTACCTGATCGAGGAAGGCTGCAACGAGGCCGAGCTGGACCTGGCCGGCGGCGAGCGCCGCATGGGGCTGGACCTTCAGGCCCTGGTCCGCGAGGCCAAGGCCTTCAAGGGTCTGGTCGACCGGCTGGCGGCGCGTGCTCCGGCCTTCGCCATCGAGCAGAGCGCCCTGGCCGGCCTGTTCACCGAGGGCGGCGTCGAATTGGAAGCCCGCGCGGGCGGCGCCGCCGAGCGCCTGAACCTCTATGCCGAAGAAGGCGACGGCCCCTGGTCGGGCGCTCGCGCCGAACAGGGCGGTGTCATGTTCAGCCGCGTCCGCCGCGCCGTCACCGAGACCATTGTGCTGGACGAGGCCCTGGGCCGCTCGCTGGACGCCCGTCGTCTGGCCGAACGCGCCGCTGCGTTCGAAGGCCTGTTCGACACACCTGCCGTCTATCGCCGCAAGGACAAGTCCACGACCGTGCGCGGCCCGCTGGACCTGCTGAACGCGGTGCTGGACGCGGGCAAGAAGGGCCTTGCCATCCAGCGCTACAAGGGTCTGGGCGAGATGAACCCGGAACAGCTGTGGGAGACGACGCTGGACGTCAACGCCCGCACCCTGTTGCAGGTCAAGGTCGATCACGCCGACGACGCCGACGACCTGTTCGCCAAGCTGATGGGCGACGTGGTCGAACCGCGCCGCGAGTTCATTCAGGAAAACGCCCTGGACGCCGCCGTCGACGTCTGACGTGGACCAGATCTCCTCCTCATAAAGTGAAGGGTCGGCGCAAGCCGGCCCTTTTTGCTTGATGGTCTGGTCGTCCGACGGTCTGGCGACCTCAGATCAAGGTCAGGGGAGCCCGGCCCGTTCAGAAGGCCGCCGTCGCCGACCTGGGCGGATCCTCCAATGCTGGCAAGGTGGCCGGGATCAGTCCGAGCGCAAATATGACTTATTCGTGGCGGAAAAACGGCAACTTGACGGTAAATCAGGCGCGGCGCATCTCTAACGGGGTTATGCGAATGTCTCCGTCGAGCGGGAGTAAGTCATGAGAAACCTGCTGTCCTCTACTGTCGTCGCTCTGGCTCTGATGGCCGCGTCGCCCGGCGCCCGGGCCCAGGACGCCAGCAAGACCGCCACCTATGGGGAGATCGTCCTGAGGGCCGGTTTCAATCCTGATCCCTACCGGGTCTCGGTGACGGCCGGCGGCGCCATCGACGCCTATGCGGACACGCCTCTGCCGGCCGCCTGCGTCGGCAATGTCGCCGATGCGCCGGATTTCGAGGTGACCTATGAGGCGTCGGGACGGCTGCCGCTGGTGTTCCGCACCCTGTCGTCGGTGGACACGACCCTGATCGTCAATGGGCCGGACGGAGCCTGGTCCTGCGACGATGACAGCTATGGCGACGGCGACGCCCAGGTGCGTTTCGACAAGCCGCGCACGGGGACTTACGATGTGTGGATCGGCACCTTTGACGGCGGCACGGCGAACGCCACCCTTCTGATCACCGAAACGCCCTGAGCCTCAGTCTCAGGCGTAGGCCCTATTGGTCTTCGTCAAACTTGCGGGCGACCAGATCGCTGAGCGCCTCGATCGCTTCGGCCGCGTCGGGGCCCTCGGCCTCGATGTCGACGCCGCAGCCGATGCCGGCGCCCAGCATCAACAGGCCCATGATCGAGCGGGCGTCCACGGTGACGCCGTCGCGGGTGACGCGGATCTCAGACTCGAAGCTGGAGGCCAGCTTGACGAACTTGGCCGAGGCGCGGGCGTGCAGGCCGCGCTGGTTGCAGATGCCGACGGTGGCCTGGACCGGACCCTGAACGGGCGCATCGCTCATTTCTCGCCCGCCAGAACCCAGGACGCCACCGAGATGTACTTGCGCCCCGCGTCCTGGGCGTGAGCGACGCAGGTTTCCAGCGTCTCGCGGCCGCGCACGCTGGCCAGCTTGATCAGCATGGGCAGATTCAGCCCGGCGATGACCTCGGCGTGGGTCTGCTCCATCACCGAAATCGCCAGATTGGAAGGCGTGCCGCCGAACATGTCGGTCAGCAGGATGACGCCGTCGCCGTCGTTGACGGCGGCGGCCGCATCGACGATGTCGCGGCGGCGCCGCTCCATGTCGTCTTCAGGGCCGATGCAGATCGCGGCCACGCCCCGTTGCGGGCCGACCACGTGCTCCATCGCCGACAGGAATTCGGAGGCCAGGCCCCCGTGGGTGACGATCACCAGCCCGATCATGAAGGCTTCACCAAGACAATACGCCCCGCGCTTCTGCTCTCAGTGAACGCCCCTGAGGCGCCCAGACTGATCTGCAAGCCGGCCTTCATAGGCCAATCGCGCGCCGGGTCAAAGGGCGGCCAGCGCGGTTGCGACCACCTGACCCGCCGAGGCCGGGCGCGGGTCCAGCTGAAGTCGCGGAATTGTGAGCCCGGCCCAGGTCCAGACTGCAGCCTCGGGCAAGCGTTCGACGGCCTCGTGAGTGCAGGCGACGGCCATCGTGATCCGCGCGAGGGGACGTAAGGGCGCGGCGACGATGCCCAGGCCGCGCACCTCGATCTTGCCCGTGATCGTGGCTGGCGCGGCGGCGTAGAGAGCACCGTCGGAGGCCCACAGGTGGGTCCAGTCGTCGGCGATCAGCCGCCAGCCCTGACCGATCAGGCGCAGGGCCAGGTCGCTCTTGCCGATGCCGGACGGCCCTTGGATCAGGACGCCGCGCCAGCCGGCGGGCGTATGGCGGGCCACGGCGGTGGCGTGGATCGGCTGCGTCGGCGCGGTCATGGCCGGCGTCCGGCCAGGGGCAGCAGCACCTCGAAGCGGGCGCCGACGACCGCGCCGCCTTCATCCTTGCGGTTCTCTGCCGTCACCCGACCGCCGTGGGCGTCGATGATCTGGCGCACGATGGACAGGCCGAGGCCCGAGTTGGCGCCGAAGGCCGTGCCCTTGGGCCGCGAGGTGTAGAAGCGCTCGAACACTGTCTCCAGGTTTTCCGCCGGAATGCCGGGGCCGTCGTCCTCGACGCGGATGCGCAGGGGCAGGTCGGGACGGCTGTCGTCACGCTCCAGCCGCACGCGGACCTCGCCGTCCGATGGGCTGAACGAGCGGGCGTTGTCGATCAGGTTGCGGAAGACCTGGCCCAGGGGGATGTCGCGGCCCAGCACGCGCGCCGCCTCGGCCGTCGAGGCGAAGCGGACCACGGGCTCGCCCGGCTTCTGGCTGCCCTCATAGACGGCCACGATGTCGCCGAGCAGTTCGTTGAGGTCGATCAGGCGCGGGCGGTCGCGCGACAGCTCGGCGTCCAGACGCGAGGCATTGGAGATGTCGGTGATCAGACGATCCAGACGGCGCACGTCCTGTTGCAGCAGGTTGGTCAGCCGCGCCCTCTGCTCGTCCGTCTTGACCAGGGGCAGGGTCTCCAGCGCCGAACGGATCGAGGTCAGGGGGTTCTTGATCTCGTGGCTGACGTCGGCGGCGAAGCGTTCGATGGCGTCCATGCGGGTCGACAGGGTGTCGGTCATCGACTCCAGCGCGCGGGCCAGGTCGCCGATCTCGTCCTTGCGGTCCTCCAGGTCGGGCAGGGAGATGGCGCGGGCGCGTTGCAGGCGCACCTGATCCGCCGCCGCCGACAGGCGCATGACGGGGCGCGCCACGAACAGGTGCAGCACCAGGGCCGACAGCAGATTCACCGCCAGGGCCACCAGGGCGAAGGGGGTCAGGGCGCGGCGCTGGGCCGACAGGGTCTCGTCCACGTCGCCGGCTTCCAGCGTCAGGACGCCCAGAACCTGCTGGACGTGGCGCACGGGCAGGGAGACGGAGACGACGCGGTCGCCGTCCTCGTTGCGGCGAATGTCGGCCTGGGGGGCGCCTTGCAGGGCGCGCTCGACCTCGGCGGACAGTTCGGTGTTGGCGCGCTTCAGCCGGGCCTCCTCGCGCGGCGTCGGCTCGCTGGACGGGACGGGCGAGCCGGCGGGGCGGGCGGCGGGAAGGGCCTCGCCGGGAATGGCGTCGGTGACGGCGTAGCTGTCGGAGACCAGCAAGCCGTCCTGATCATAGAGGCGGGCGCGCTGGCCCTCGGGAATGAAGTTGTCGCGCAGCCACAGACCGGCCGACCCGGGATCAAGCGCCGGATAGGGCTCGCCACGGGTGATGCCCAGTTCGCCCAGAACATTGGCCAGCAGCTCAGCCTGGACCGAGAGGGATTCCTGGCGCGCCTCGATCAGCCCGCGTTTCCATTCGTTCAGGGCCAAGGCCCCGCCGAACAGGATCAGCAGGCTGAGCAGGTTGAGGGCCAGGATGAAGCCGCCGAGGCGCGACCCGCCAAAGCGGAATCGGCGCCGCGACGGGCCGTCCTCGATCTCAGCTTTCGCGGTAGCGGTAACCGACGCCATACAGGGTCTCGATCGCGTCGAACTCGGGATCGACCACCCGGAACTTCTTTCGCATCCGTTTGACGTGGCTGTCGATGGTGCGGTCGTCGACATAGACCTGATCGTCGTAGGCGGCGTCCATCAGGCTGTCGCGGCTCTTCACGAAACCGGGGCGCTGGGCCAGGGCCTGAAGCAGCAGGAACTCGGTGACGGTCAGCTTGACCGGACGCCCTTCCCAGGTGCTTTCGTGGCGGGCCGGGTCCATCGACAGCTTGCCGCGCTTGATGGCCTTGCCGGCGGCCTCGGCGGCGGTCTCGACCTCGCCGCCGTCGGCGCCGGTGCGGCGCAGCAGGGCCTTGACCCGCTCGATCAGCAGACGCTGGCTGAAGGGCTTGTGGATATAGTCGTCGGCGCCGAGGTTGAAGCCGAGGATTTCGTCGATCTCCTCGTCCTTGGACGTCAGCATGATGACCGGGATCTGCGAGGTCTGACGCAGGCGGCGCAGCACCTCCATGCCGTCCATGCGCGGCATCTTGACGTCCAGGATGGCCACGTCCGGGGGCGAGGCCTCCAGCGCTTCGAGGCCCGAGGCGCCGTCGTGATAGGCCGTGACCTTGTGGCCATGGCTCTCCAGAGCCAGGGACACGGAGGCGACGATGTTCTCGTCGTCGTCGACCAGGGTGATGTTGGCCAAGGGCTTCTCCTGAAGTGCGGGCGGCGGCGTTTCGTTCGATCGGCCGTCGCGTGTTGAGTGCTCAACGCGCGACAAGCGTAACCGTTCTATTCCATCGGGGTGACATTACGGCCACAGCAAATGGTTCGCCAGAGCCTGTCTTTCAACCTTGGCCGTGAAAAGGCGAAACCTCGCCTTAAAGCCTAAGGGATCAGGATGACGGTCAGAGACGCTCGAAAGACGCCATGGCCGGTCCGGTTCACTACGAAATCTATATCCGCAAGACGCCGCCGGCGTCATGGACGCTGTCCATGGCGACCGAGGACCGCAAGACAGCGGTCGAGACGGCCGAGGACCTGTTGCGGGACGGTCAGGCCTGCGCCGTGCGCGTGACCAAGGAAACCCTGGACCCGGACACCATGGAGTTCGCGAGCGTCACCGTCCTGACGCGGGGCGCGCCAGAGGTGAAGCGCAAGGCGCCGGTGCGCGAAGACCGCGCCGGTCCCAGCTGTCGCGGGGTGCAGGATCTCTATACGCCCCACGCTCGCGATCTGATCAGTCGGGTGCTGGAGGACTGGCTGAACCGTCAGGGGGCGACGACCTTCGAACTGCTGCACCGGCCCGATCTGGCTGAGCGGCTGGAGGCCTCGGGCGTCGAACTGCAGCACGCCATTCAGAAGGTGGCCGTGCCGGAAAGCCAGAACACGGGCCAGGCGGTGCATGACCTGGTGCGCCACTATCTGAAGCTGTGCGAACAGGCCATCGAACGGGTGTTGCAGGCCGGGCGCCGCAATCTGTTTCCCAGCCTGGGTGAACGCTCCATCGCCGATATGGCGCATCGGTTGAGCGGATCGGCGGACCGCGCCTTCATCATGGGGGGCGTCGTCGCGGGCGCCTTGAAGGGGGTGAAGGGCGCGCGGGCGCGTCTGGATCGTCTGATGGATCTGTGCGATCGGGCGCCCGCGGACGGCCCGCCGCGCGCCCTGGTCCTGGTGCCGGTGGAACAGTTGCTGTGCGAACTGCTGGGCGCGCGCGCCAGTCTGGCGCAGATCCTCGGCCCGGCCCTGGATCAGGGCTCCAGCCTGGCGGCCGTGGTGCGCATGGTGGCCCCGCGCGAGATCGCGGCCCTGATCAAACGCGATCCCAAGCTGGCCGTTCTGGTGCCGCCGGTCGAAGGCGGTCCGGCGCGTCTGGGCGAACGCCTGGCGGCGGGCGAGTTTCCCCTGCTGTCGGCCTCCCTGGCGCGGATGGTGGTGCGCGAACTGATGAGCCCGCGCCGCTTGCGGCCCGGCGACGCCCAGGGCGAGATCGACATCCTGCGCGCCCTGGCCACCACCCTGACCGCCACGGCAGGGCGTCTGCTGACGCTGGAAGAGGTGCAGACCGCCTTCAGCGAACGGTCCAAGAGCCTGGTCACGGCCGACTTCGTCGCCGCCTATGTGAAGGGCTGCCCCACGGCGCTGACAGAGGCCGAGCGGCTGGCGCGGCTTTGCGAGAACGTGACGGGCGGCGCCAACAAGCGCTCGGCGGCGCGCTGGCTGGACGCCTGCGTCACCTCGTTGCGGTTCGAGACCGAGATGCGGACCCTGAGCCAGTCGCCGGGCCAGAAGCTGCTGGCCCTGGGCGCCCTGCAGCGCGCGGTGGGCAAGGCCGCGCTGTCGGACCGGGACCGCGACGCCATTGTCACGGCGCTGGGCGTCGTCGGCGGCGCGATCGAGGCCGACGCCAAGCTGACGGCCCAGATCGGACGCGCGCCCGTGCCGGCGCCGCAAAAGTTGGCGGCCTTGCTGCGTCTGGCGGCCGGAGAGACCGGCCCGACCGGCCCCGTCGCCGACCGGGCCAAGGCCGAGGCGATCAAGCTGCTGCGGGGGCCGGATGTCCGCATCGCCCTGAATGCGACGCCCGAGGCGACGCAGACGCTGCGGCCGCTGATGCAGGCGGTCGGGCTGGCCGCGTAAGTCTGGCCGCCCAGGCCGCGCGAGGCGTCAGTCGAAGATGTCGAAGATGTCCATCCGCTTCTTCTTCTTGTGGTGATAGTCGCCGTCGCGGTGACGATCATCCTTGTAGCGCGGCGGCTCGCGATAGCCCTGGGGCTGCCCGCCCCACGGTTGCTGCATCGGTTGCTGCTGGATCGGCTGCTGATAGGTCGGCTGCGGCGCGGCCTGGGGCGCGGAGGCGCGACCTTCCTCGGCCGCGCCGGCCATCAGCTTCTCAAGCTCGCCGCGATCCAGCCAGACGCCGCGGCAATTGGGGCACATGTCGAACTGGACGCCGTTGCGGTCCAGCGTCTGCATGGCGGCGTTGTCGTTGGGGCACATCAATAGGGGCATAGGGTCCTCAATCGTCGAAAAATGCGGTCCGACATCACGTCGCCAAAGCGCCGCCAGAGGGGCCCGTCCCGCTGCGGATAGAATTAGGG
>CAYWDO010000028.1:7874-14481 GCA_964456995.1 uncultured Brevundimonas sp. | reverse complement strand
TCACGTCGCCAAAGCGCCGCCAGAGGGGCCCGTCCCGCTGCGGATAGAATTAGGGCGCGGTCGTGTGTCCCACAACGTGCGCAGACGCCGCAGGTTCTAGCAGCTCTGGCCCGCCGCCCAGCCCGACGACCAGGCCCATTGGAAGTTGTAGCCGCCCAGCCAGCCGGTCACATCCACCACCTCGCCGATGAAGAAGAGGCCCGGTACGGTCCTGGCCTCCATGGTCTGCTGGTCCAGGGCGGCGGTGTCGACCCCGCCCAGCGTCACCTCGGCGGTGCGATAGCCCTCGGACCCGACCGGCTTGACCGTCCAGGCGTTGACCGTCTCGGCCATGGCCCGCAGCTTCTTGTCGCCGACCTCGGCCAGCTTGCCCGACAGGCCCTCGCGGGCGCAGATGACCTCGGCCAGTCGGCGCGGGATGATGTGCCCCAGGGCCGTGTGCACCGCCTGTTTGCCATTTTCGGTCTTGGCCGCCAGCATCCGGGCGGCGACGTCTTCGGCGGGGGCCATGTTGACCGTTATGGCGTCACCCTCGCGCCAGTAGGAGCTGATCTGCAGGATCGATGGGCCGGACAGGCCGCGATGGGTGAAGAGCATGGCTTCGGTGAAGCTGGCTGCTTTGGGCCTATCGCCCTTCGGGCTGCTTGAAGCCGTGTTCGGGGCGGTCTTGACGACTGCATCTACGGCGACGCCGGCCAGCGGCTGAAGTTGCTCCAGCAGTGCCGGCTCGAATGTCAGGGGAACGAGCGCCGGCCGTGTCTCGGTCACGCGAAGATCGAACTGGCGCGCCGTCTCATAGCCCCAGCCGGTCGCGCCCATCTTGGGGATGGACTTGCCGCCGGTCGCCACCACCAGAGACGCGGCCGAGACGCTGGTTCCGTCGTCCAGGGCGACCTCGAAACGGTCGCCGACCCGGCCGATCGAGGTCACGCCGAGGCCCAGCGACAGGGTCGCGCCCGCCGCCTTCATCTCATCCGTCAGCATACGGATGATCTGCTTTGCGCTGTCGTCGCAGAACAGCTGGCCCAGGGTCTTCTCGTGCCAGGCGATGCCGTGGCGCTCGACCATCTTGAGGAAGTCGTGCTGGGTGAAGCGCTTCAGCGCCGACAGTGCGAAGCGCGGGTTCTCGCTCAGGAAATTGGCGCCGCTGGTGCCCAGATTGGTGAAGTTGCAGCGCCCGCCGCCCGAGATGCGGATCTTCTCGCCCGGGGCGCGGGCGTGGTCGATGACGCGAACGCGACGGCCGCGCTTGCCCGCCTCGATAGCGCACATCATGCCAGCCGCGCCGGCGCCGACGATCAGGACGTCCAAGGTCTCGTTCTTCATCGCCCCGCCCTAGCAGGCGCGGACGTCTGAGGCGACCTCAGAGACCCAGGGCGAGGCGATAGCTGGGATGCACCACCTCGGCGTATTCGGGGTGCTTCTTCAGATAGCCGGCGAAGAAGGGGCAGGTCGGCAGGATGACCAGGCCGCGTTCCTTCAGGTCGGCCAGGACGTGCTTGGCCATCCGGCTGGCGATGCCGCGCCCTTCCAGTGGAACGGGCACGATGGTCTCGGTGATCAGCAGACCGCCCGCCACCGTGTTGTAGATGACCACGGCGGTCTGGCCGTCCACCGTCAGCTCGTAGCGGGTGGCCTCGGCGTTGTCGTGGATTTCGGGGTCCAGGCTCATGTCGGTCTCCATCTAGTGGGCTTCGTCCCAGTTTTTTGCGGCCTTGGCCTCGACCACCAGGGGGACGGTCAGGGCGACGGCGGGGTCGGCGGCGCCTTCCATGATCTTTCGCACCACCACCAGGGCGCGCTCGGCCTCGGCTTCGGGGGCTTCGAAGATCAGTTCATCGTGGACCTGCAGCAGCATGCGGGTCTTCAGCCCTGCCTCGGCCAGGGCGGCGGGCATGCGGATCATGGCGCGGCGGATGATGTCGGCGGCGGCGCCCTGGATCGGGGCGTTGATGGCGGCGCGTTCGCCGAACTGCCGCTCGGCGCCCGACTTGGAATGGATGGCCGGGATGTGGATGCGACGGCCGAAGACGGTGGTGACGAAGCCGTCGGCCTTCACCTGGGTCTTGGTCTTGTCCATGTAGGCGCGGATGCCGGGGAAGCGCTCGAAATAGGTCTTGATATAGGCCCCGGCCTCGCCCTGATCGATGCCCAGCTGGGCCGCCAGGCCGAAGGCCGAGATGCCGTAGACGATGCCGAAGTTGATGGCCTTGGCGCGGCGGCGGGTTTCCGACGGCATGCCCTCGACCGGCACGCCGAACATCTCCGACGCGGTGGCGGCGTGAATGTCGAGACCGGCCTTGAAGGCGCGCTTCAGCTCGGGAATGTCGCCGATGTGGGCCAGCAGGCGCAGCTCGATCTGGCTGTAGTCGGCGCTGATCAGCACATGGCCCGGCGAGGCGATGAAGGCCTGACGGATCAGGCGGCCGGTCTCGGTGCGGATGGGGATGTTCTGCAGGTTGGGATCGGATGAGGCCAGACGCCCCGTCGTCGCCGCCGCCAGCTGATAGGAGGTGTGCACCCGGTGGGTCGTCGGGTCCGAGGCCGCGACCAGGGCGTCGGTATAGGTGCCCTTCAGTTTCGACAGCTGGCGCCAGTCGAGGATGGCGCGCGGCAGGTCGTGGGTCAGGGCCAGTTCTTCCAGCACGCTGGCGTCGGTGCCCCACTGGCCGGATGCGGTCTTCTTGCCGCCGGGCAGGCTCATCTCGCCAAATAGAATTTCGCCGATCTGACGCGGGCTGCCGACGTTGAAGGGACGGCCCGCCAGCTTGTGCGCCTGCTCCTCCAACTCGGCCATGCGCTGGCCGAAGGTCGAGGACAGGGAGCGCAGGCGGTCGGGATCGACCCGCACCCCGTTCAGCTCCATGTCGGCCAGGACGGCGGGCATGCCGCGCTCCAGCGTCTCATAGACGGTGGTCAGACGCTCGGTCGCCAGACGCGGCTTCAGCAGCTTGTAGAGCCGCAGGGTCACGTCTGCGTCCTCGGCGGCGTAGCAGGTCGCCGGTTTCAGCTCGACGTGCTTGAAGCTCTTCTGGGCCTTGCCCGTGCCCGCCACGCTCTTGAACGGGATGGTCTCGTGGCCGAGGTGCAGGCGCGCCAGCTCGTCCATGCCGTGGCCGTGCAGCCCGCCTTCTAGGACGTAAGAGATCAGCATGGTGTCCTCGATCGGGGCCACGCGGATGCCGCGCCGCGCCATGACGGCGAGGTCGTATTTGATGTTCTGGCCGACCTTCAGCACCGCCGGGTCTTCCAGCAGGGTCTTGAGCCGTTCCAGCGCGGTGGGCTTGTCGATCTGCGTCAGCGGCTCGCGCGTCTCGCCCTGGGCCGGTTCCAGACCGAAGTCGAAGCCGCCGCTCAGCGCCGCGTCGCCGCTCGGCTCATGGTCATGGGTCAGCGGAATGTAGCAGGCTTCGTTCGGCCCCACCGCGATGGAGACGCCGCACAGGCCCGCATGGGTGGCCGACAGGGCGTCGGTCTCGGTGTCGAAGCCGATGACCCCGGCGGCGCGGGCGCGGGCGATCCAGCGGTCCAGATCCTCCAGCGTCTGCACGCACTCATACTTGTCGCGGTCGAAGTCGTGGATCTGATCGGGCGCGGCGACCTCGGTCTGGCCGTAGCGCGGGGTGGCGATCGGGGCGCTGGGCTGACGGGCGAAGGCCGAGCCTTCCTTTGGCGGCGCCTTGCCGTCGCCGACGCGGCGCAGCAAGGAGCGGAACTCCATCCGCTCAAGAAACTCGGACAGCACCGCCGGGTCGGGATCGCGGATCAGGAAGTCGTCGACCGGCTCGGGCGCCGGGGCGTCGCAGGTCAGGGTCACAAGCTCGCGCGACAGGCGGATCTGGTCGGCGAAGGCGATCAGGGTCTCGCGCCGCTTTGGCTGCTTGATCTCGCCCGCGCGGGCCAGCAGCGTGTCGAGGTCGCCGTATTCGTGGATCAGCTGGGCTGCGGTCTTGGGGCCGATGCCGGGGGCGCCGGGGACGTTGTCGACGCTGTCGCCGATCAGGGCCTGGACCTCGACCACCTTGTCCGGCGTGACGCCGAACTTCTCGAACACGGCCTCTTCGTCCAGCCGTTTGTCCTTCATCGGGTCGTACATGACGACGCCGTTTCCGATCAGCTGCATCAGGTCCTTGTCGGACGAGACGATCACTGCCTCGCCGCCCATGTCGCGGACCTTGCAGGCATAGGTGGCGATCAGGTCGTCGGCCTCATAGCCGGCCAGTTCGACGCCGTGCACGCCAAAGGCGGCCGTCGCCTCGCGCACCAGGGGGAACTGCGGCACCAGGTCCTCGGGCGCCGGCGGGCGGTGGGCCTTGTACTGATCGTAGAGGGTGTTGCGGAAGGTCTTTTCCGAGTGGTCGAAGACGGCCACCAGATGGGTCGGGCCGTCCTCGCCCTTCATGTCGCGGATCAGCTTCCACAACATGTTGCAGTAGCCCTGCACCGCGCCGACGGGCAGGCCGTCCGACTTTCGGGTGAGGGGCGGCAGAGCGTGATAGGCGCGGAAGATATAGGCCGAGGCGTCGATCAGCCACAGCCGGGGCGGCGGTCCGTCCTGGGTGAGGGGGCGGGCGGCGGATTCGATGGGCGCGTCGGTCATGGCGCGAACATAGGGGGCGGACGCGGCGGCGTCATCTGTGCTTCCGCTTTCCTCCCCACTGTGTGGGGAGGGGGACCGCGTAGCGGTGGAGGGGGCGGCGCGACGTTGAGCGTTCGGGCGCTAGGGCGGTTCGAGGGCGGCGACGCCCCCTCCGTCACGGACGCTTTGCGTTCGCGCCACCTCCCCATGAAATGGGGAGGAAAGAAGAGACGCCTACGGCGTCCAGCCGCCGGGGGTCTCGGGGATGGTGTCGGCGCCCTCGACGGTGATCTCGCCGCGGGTCTTGCGGACCTCGGTCCAGGCGGCGCGCAGCAGTTCGGTCACGCCTTCGCCGGACACGCCGGAGACGAGGTAGGGGGTCTTGCCCGAGGCGGCTTCCAGCTCGGCCACCTTGGCGTCGCGCTCTTCCGGCGACAGGGCGTCGATCTTGTTCAGGGCCAGCAGTTCGACCTTGTCGGCCAGACCTTCGCCGTAAGCGTCCAGCTCGCCGCGAATGATGCGGTAGGCCTCGGTCACGTCTTCCTGAGTGCCGTCGACCAGATGGATCAGGCTGGCCGAACGCTCGACGTGGCCGAGGAAGCGGGTGCCCAGACCTGCCCCCTCATGGGCGCCTTCGATCAGGCCGGGGATGTCGGCGATGACGAACCGCTCGGACGGGCTCAGGTCCACCATGCCCAGGTTGGGCGTCAGGGTGGTGAAGGGATAGTCCGCCACCTTGGGCTTGGCCGCCGAGACGGCCGCGAGGAAGGTCGACTTGCCGGCGTTGGGCAGGCCGGCCAGACCGATGTCGGCGATCAGCTTCAGCCGCAGCCAGATCCAGCGTTCCTGGAATTCCTGGCCCGGGTTGGCGTGGTCGGGGGCCTGATTGGTCGGGCCCTTGAAGCGGGTGTTGCCCCAGCCGCCGTTGCCGCCGGACAGCAGTTTGACCCGCTGGCCCGCCTTGTCCATGTCGACCAGGACGGTTTCCTTTTCCTCGTCCAAGACCTGGGTGCCGACGGGGACGCGCAGGACCACGTCCTGGCCCTTGCCGCCGTGCATCTGGCGGCCCTGGCCGTGGTGGCCGGTCTGGGCCTTGAAATGCTGCTGGTAGCGGAAGTCGATCAGGGTGTTCAGGCCGTCCGCCGCCTCGATCCAGACGTCGCCGCCCTTGCCGCCGTCGCCGCCGTCCGGCCCGCCGTTGGGAATGAATTTCTCGCGTCGGAACGAGACGGCGCCGGCGCCGCCGGCGCCCGAGCGAATATAGATCTTGGCCTGGTCGAGGAACTTCATGGGCGCCTTATGACCGAAGAGAGCGGCGATTTACAGGCCGGGCTTGATTCTCGCTCGTCGGGACGGGAAGCGCCGCCATCTACCCGATGGTTTAGCGCGCGCTGGACGTCGGGGTCAGTTGAGGATCGTCCAGACGGAACTCGACCGTGAACTGGACATCGCGGGGCTGGCCCGGCGCGGGCTTGGCCTGAGCGGCCGCGCGAAGGGCAGCTTGGCCAAAGCCGAAACCGGCGGGCGTTTCGCCAATGATCACGCAACCGGTCACCCGCTCCCGCTGCAACCGGCAACGCAGGGTCGTGGAGCCTTCGTGGATGCCCGCCGCCGCTGCGCGCGCCGGATAGTCGATCTGCGGCGGCGTCGTCCATGCCGGCGCTGTCAACGGCGCGGCCTGTGCTGCGGCGAGAACGATCAAGAGTGAGGTCAGGGTCATTTTAGCCCCGCGCCCAGACGCCGAAGGGGTCGCTCCACGGCAGGCCCAGGGCCTCGGCGACGGCGGGATAGGTGATCTCGCCCTTCAGCACGTTCAGGCCGCGCGCCAGGTGCGGGTCCTTCTTCAGCGCCGCCAGCCCCTTGTCCGCCAATGCCAGGCCGAAGGGAAGGGTGGCGTTGTTCAGGGCCTCGGAACTGGTGCGGGGCGCGGCGCCCGGCATATTGGCGACGCAGTAGTGGACCACGCCGTCGATGACATAGGTGGGGTCTTCGTGGGTGGTCGGCTTGGAGGTTTCGAAACAGCCGCCC
>CAYWDO010000028.1:0-7774 GCA_964456995.1 uncultured Brevundimonas sp. | reverse complement strand
GATTTCAGCTGGTCGCGGCGGACCAATGTGGGGGCCTCGGCGCCGGGGACCAGGACCGCGCCGATCACCACGTCGGCCTTGACCAGTTCCTCTTCAATCGCGCCGATGGAGGAATAGCGGGTGATGACCCGCCCGCCGGTCAGTTCGTCGATCTCGCGCATCCGGGGGATGGACCGTTCCAGAACCACCACCTCGGCCCCCAGGCCCATGGCCATGCGGGCGGCGTTCAGCCCCACGACCCCGCCGCCCAGCACCAGCACCCGGGCCGGCGCCACGCCCGGCACGCCGCAGAACAGCAGGCCCATGCCGCCGTTGTGCTTCAACAGGGTCTCGGCGGCGGAGAAGACGGCGATCCGCCCGGCCACCTCGGACATGGGCGCCAGCAGCGGCAGACCGCCGTTCCGGTCGGTCACCGTCTCATAGGCGATGGCCGCGCATTTCGAGGCCAGCAGCCCCTTGGTCTGCTCGGGATCGGGGGCCAGATGCAGATAGGTGAACAGGATGTGGTCGGGACGGAGCCGCGCCCATTCGACGGCTTGCGGCTCCTTGACCTTCACGATCATGTCGCTGTCGGCGAAGACGGTTTCGGCGTCGGAGACAAGGATCGCGCCCGCCTTGCTGTATTCGGCGTCGGTGAAGCCTGCGCCCAGGCCGGCGCCGGTCTCGATCCGTACCTCATGGCCGTGGGCGACGTATTCGCGCACCGCCGTGGGGGTCAGGCCGACCCGATGTTCGTTGGTCTTGATCTCGCGGGGTACGCCGACGCGCATGGATTTCGTCCCTGAGTTCGCGCCCACTGAGCGGGGCCTGAGCGAAGGCTAAACCTGACCTTGGGGAACGGCTAGGCCGTAACGTTGGAATTCGAACTTGTGCGCGGATGCGGCGGCGCCCACCTCCACAGCCAAGGTTGAGGAGGGATCATGTCGGACGATCATGCGGGAATGCTGTGGTTCGGGTGGGCGCTGGCGGCGGGACTGGCCGCTGCGCCGGGGTTGCTGGCCGGGGGCTTTCCCCTGATCCCGATCTTCCTGGCCGTCGTCGGGCTGGCCTGCGCGGCGCACCCGCCCAGTCGCCTGTTCGTGACGGGGAAGATGGGCCAGGCGTTCAGCGGGAGCCGTGTCAGATCGTTGATCATCGTCTTCGGCGCGATCCTGATGATCCAGATTTTGCCGATGGAGCTGGCCCTGCTGATGGCTGGCGACGTCCTGGCCTATGTCGAGGTGGTCGCGGCGGTCAGCCTGATTTCTGGCCGGGCGCGATGGCCCCTGCTCAGGGCGCGTCTGGAACAGGCGGGGAGCAGGGTGGCGGCGGTCATCCAGCGACAGTCTGTCGCTCGAACCCCAGGCCCGGCTCGTCGTCGGCGCCCGGTGCGCCCAGCCTCCGGCGACGATGATTCAGCCGGTGCGCCTGACTGGGCGTTCGCCTGAGGCGGTTGGACGACAGACATGAAAAATCCCCGCCGCCTGTGAAGGCGACGGGGACTGATCGGTCGTCGAAGTCTTAGTTCTTGGCGTCGCGCGCGGCGCCTTCGACAGCAGAGCCGGCGGCCTGGGTGTCGCGGCCGACGCCGGCCACGGTGTTGCAGGCAGCGGTGGTCAGCAGGGCGGCGGCGGCGGCGAGTACGAACAGTTTGCGCATGGGTCGGCTCCAGTGAAGAGGTCAGGGGTTTGGAAGACGCCCCTCGCATCACAAACGCGACGGCGTGGCCAAGGTTCCTGTCAAGCTGACAAAGAGTGAGCGGTTTTGGGCGCTTCGGGAGTGGCGAAGGTCAGGCGGGCGATGGAGCCGCCGCCGGGGGCCTCGATCGTTTCGGCCTTGCCCCGAAGCTGCTTGGCGAAGGCGGTCATCAGCGTGCGACCCACGCCGGTGGTGTCAATGTCCGCCACGCCGGGACCGTCGTCCTGAACCTCCAGCACGCTGGTGTCGCCCATGACGCGGAAACGGACCTTGAGATCACCGCCGCGCCCGGCGAAGGCGTGCTTCTGAGCGTTGGACACGGCCTCGACCAGCCACAGGGCCACCGGCGCCAACCGATCCGGGTCGATGATGATGGCGTCAGCATCGACCGAGCTGGTCACCAGGGGGCCGCGCATGGCCTCGCCGGCGATCAGCTGCCCCACCAGTTCGGTCAGGAAGGTGCGTGAATCCGCCTCGCGGATGTCCTCGCTCTGATACAGGGTGCGGTAGATCAGGGCGAGGGCGGTAATCCGTTGGCGGGTGTCGCCCAGGGCCGAGCGCGCCGCAGGGTCGGTCACGGCCCGCTGCTGCATCGACAGCAGAGACGAGATGATCTGCAGGTTGTTCTTCACCCGGTGATGGATCTCGCGCATCAGCGCGTCCTTCTCGTCCAGGGAATCGAGCAAGGCCTGATCCCGGGTCGTGATGGTGTCGCCCAGGGCGCCGAGGGTGCGGGCCAGACTGCGAATTTCGGCCGGGGCGTGTTCGGCCTGAACGGGCCGCACCGTGAACCGGCCGCGCGCATAGATGGCGGCGACCCGCTCCAGATAGACCAGCCAGCGGATGACGATCCGCTCCGACAGCAGCATGACGGCCAGGAAGGCGACCAGCCAGGCGGCCAGCGGCAACAGGAAGGAGCCGATGGGGTTCAGGCGCGCCCAGGACAGCAGGCCGGACGTCGGGGCCGACAGCAGGACGAACAGGTCGCGGCCGGCCAGGGCGGTTCCGGCATAGACGTGTCTGCGACCGCGTGCGTCCCGGCCCTCGAACAGAGCGGGCTGGCCCTGCTGGGCGCTCTTGGCCCAGGCCGCGATCGCGCGCTCGCCCTGGACGGAAAAGGCGGAAGGATCCGTGGACACCAGGATACGGCCGTCGCCGTCGGTCAGCGCGGACTGGGAGCCAGGGGGAAGGGCAGGGTCCAGAATGTCAGGCTGCAGGGCGGTCAGCGGAATCACCGCCGCCATCACCCCCTGAAAAGCGCCCATCGGCCGTTCGGAACGGACCGCGACAATCAGGGATCCAGGGGCGCCGGGGGCGCGGGCCATGACCACGTCCTCACCCTGTCTGAGGCGTTGATACCAGTTCTGATCGCGAACATTTTCGGGGACGGCGGTTGTGGCGGCGACGGCGTTGTCCCGCGAAGCGCAAACGGGTTCTCCGGTCGCGCTGTAGCGTTGCAGGGCGGACAGGGCGTCGAGCCGTGAGACGAGCGCCGTCAGGCGGGGCTCGCAATAGAAGCCGGCGCCTTCCGGAGCCAGCGCCTGCAACAGCACGACCGTGCTGTCGATCCGGGCCTTGGCGTCGGCGGCGCTGCGTTCTGCGGCCAGTTGCAGGTCAATGCGACGGTCTTCGGCCTGACGCCGGAACTCCGACTGGGTCTGGGCCGCGCTGAGCAAGAGGATGGGCAGCAGGGCCACGGCCATGGCCAGGCCCATGCGGAAGCGGATGCCGTGAACGCTCGGCCGGCCCAGTTTGAGCCGCCACGCACGGCCTAGTCGCCACATGCGTCAGCCCTGCCTGGCGCCGCTCAACCTGTCGGCGTCGGCCAGGATCGAGCGCATGGCGTCGCCTGCGGCCTTGCCGTCACGACCGTAGCCGCCACGCTCCAGCGTCGCCGCCAAGGCCTTGCGGGCCCGCGAAACGCGGCTCTTGACCGTGCCGACGGCGCATTGGCAGATTTCGGCCGCTTCCTCGTAGGCAAAGCCTCCGGCGCCCACCAGAATCAGGGCTTCGCGCTGTTCCTCGGGCAGGGTTTTCAGGGCCTGGCGCAGCTCGTCCAGGGCCACGGGCGCCTCGGGGTCATCGACAGCCACCAGGGTCCGCTCGGCGGCTTCCTGATCCAGCTGGGTCTGACGCCACGAGCGGCGCTTCTCGGAATAGAACTGGTTACGCAGAATCATGAAGGTCCAGGCCTTCATGTTGGTGCCCATCTGATAGCTGGCCCGGGCGTCCCAGGCCTTCATCATGGCTTCCTGGGCCAGGTCGTCGGCGGCCGTGGGATCACCCGTCAAAGTGCGGGCGAAGGCCCGCAGATGCGGGATCAGCGCCACTAGCTCCGTTTTAAAGCCGGCGTCGTCGGCCGAGGCGGGCTTGGGCGGTGCGCTGGAAATACTCACTGGCCCCCCTTGGCCGCCGCCCGATCGTCGGCGCGTCGGAGGATGTCCAGAAACTCATCGGGAACGGGCTCGTTCACCACTTCGTCGAACATATGGCGCAGCTTCACGCCGATGGCCTGCTGACGCAGTCGCACTTCTTCCAACTCGTGTTCGCCGGACGCGTGGGCGTCAGGACGCAAGTTGGTTTCCTTGGAATCGATCATGAAATTGCGGCCGCCACCCAAGCCCAGAGGTCTAGTTCACTGTTGGTCGAAACGCCGCTTGCCCTCAAGGGTTCCTGAGGGGCGGCGATTTTATGCTAGAGCTTCTTGAGCGTGCTTGGAACCGTTGCGCGCCAAACACGTTCTAACAAGCTAGCGCGTCTCCAGTTCGGCGGCGCCCACTGTCGGGGAACTTGTATGAGTCTATTGGCCAGGCTTGCGCCGCATCTGCCCTACGTCCGCCGCTACGCGCGAGCGCTGACCGGCGACCAGCTGACGGGCGACAACTATGTGCGCGTCGCGCTTGAAGCTCTGGCTGCGGGCGAGCGTCAATTGCCAGCGGAAATGACCCCGAGAGTGGCGCTTTATCACGTGTTCCACGCGATCTGGTCGTCCACGGGCGCTCAGTTGGAAGACAGCAGCGGCCTCGAAAGCGGAAATGACGCTTCTCGTCGCCTGATGCAGATTTCGCCGCGCTCGCGCCAAGCCTTCCTGTTGACCGCGCTGGAGGGGTTCACCCCCTCTGAAGCGTCACAGATCCTGGCGGTCGATCCCCATACCGTCGAACGCCTGATCGCCGAAGCCCAGACCGACATCGACGCCGAACTGGCGACCGATGTCCTGATCATCGAGGACGAGGCGATCATCTCGGCCGACATTGAGAGCCTGGTGCGGGAACTGGGGCACCGGGTCACCGGCACCGCCACGACCCACGATGAAGCCGTCGACGCCGTGACGCGTCATCGCCCCGGTCTGGTGCTGGCGGACATCCAGCTGGCTGACGGTTCGTCGGGCATCGACGCGGTCAAGGACATCCTGAAGCGCTTCGACGTGCCGGTCATCTTCATCACCGCCTTCCCCGAGCGGCTGCTGACCGGGGAACGGCCTGAGCCGACCTTCCTGATCACCAAGCCTTTCCAGCCGGAGACGGTGAAGGCGGCGATCAGCCAGGCCCTGTTCTTCCACCCGTCGCGTCAGAAACAGGCCGCCTGATTTCCCGCCCCTGACGAATGAAAGGCCCCGATGGTTCGCCGTCGGGGCCTTTCTGTTTCTACGATCAGGTCGCCGGTGCGGCGGGTGCAGGCGTCTGGGCCGGAGAATCAAAGGGTGCGACATCCTCTCGCGTACCGCCCGCATCGGGGTTCACCGTCTGGAAGCCGCCGTTGCTGACCAGCCACATCCCCAGAAGCAGAACGGCTGTGGCCCCGCCCGATACGATCAGCAGCCAGAGAATCCGTTTTCCGCTCCGACCCTGACGAACATACTGGGCTTCAATCGGCGTCTGGTGCTCGACGGCTTCGGCGGAATGGGAGTGTGGGTCCTGATGGCTCATCGCGCTCTCCGTTTCGGGCCGTTGATCTGGCGTTTTCATACTGTCTAGCAACGCGAGCGAGCGGTCCGCCGTTCCGATCTTTTGCCGTCACTGACGGCCGTCCGTCCGTTTTCAGCCGGCAGGGAACCGGTTTCGGGCGCCGACGTTATGAAGGTGCGGAGGCGACAAAGCCCCCCGACTTGACCGGTCCGCCGGTCCGTCGCCTCCGCTCCTCATTCTCGATGATGCCACCTCAGGCGGACCCGACACGGTCCGCTTTTTTCTTTTCGGCACAGGCTCGCGCGGCACAGCGTGGCGGATATTCGCCGCGTCCTTGGGTCGCATAGGCTGTAGGCGTCTGCCGGGGGTGAATGTGTTTCCGAACTGGGAGACTGCAAATGAATTCCTTGGCTCTAAAAGTCGTGATCGGCGTCGGCGTGCTGGCCTTGTTGGCGGCCTTGGCGCTTATGGTCTGGGGTGGCTTCGCCATGTCAGCGCACGGCGGCTAAAGACACATCGACGTCCCCATGGTGTCGAGCACCAGCAAGGTCGCGCCACCTGATCGCCAAGCGTCGATGTCCTCCAGCTGACTCCAAGCGATCGGCTTTTTATCGGCCAGCCCCTCGACAGGGGATGAGCATTCGCCACTATGGGTCTTCAAAGAAAACGCATTGGAGACGCGCCATGAGCCTTCGCAATCGTCAGTGGGTTCTCCGCCAACGGCCCAAGGGGCTGATCCAGGACGGTGATCTGGAACTGGTGGAAACCGCCGTGCCGGACCTCAAGGACGCCGAGATCCTGGTTCGCACCCTCTACCTGTCGCTGGACCCCACCAACCGCACCTGGATGAACGATTCCGAGGGCTATCTGCCGCCGGTCGGTCTGGGCGAGGTCATGCGCGGCCTGACCCTGGGCGTGGTCGAACAGTCGAAATCGGAGCGATTTAAAGAAGGCGACATCGTCACGCCCCTGTCAGGCGGCTGGGCCGACTACGCTGTGGTGCATGAGCAGGGCCTGCGTAGCGTTCACCGCGCGCCCGGCCTGCCGCTGACGGCCAATCTGTCGGTGCTGGGGATGACCGGCCTGACCGCCTATTTCGGCGTCACCGACGTGCTGAAGGCCAAGGCGGGCGAGACCCTGGTGATCTCGGCGGCGGCGGGGGCTGTCGGCTCCATCGCCGGCCAGGTGGCCAAGCAGCGCGGGGCGCACGTCATCGGCATCGCCGGCGGGCCTGAGAAATGCCGCTGGCTGACCGAGGAACTCGGCTTCGACGCCGCCGTCGACTACAAGAACGAGGACGTCGGCGAGGCCCTGGACCGACTGGCCCCGAACGGCATCGACCTGAACTTCGAAAACGTCGGCGGCGACATCATGATCGCCGTGTGGAACCGGCTGAACGTCCACGCCCGTATGGCCGTCTGCGGCCTGATCTCGTCCTACAACGCCACGCGGATGCCGCCGTCGCCGAACTTCAGCCGCATCATCACCCATCGCCTGAACGTCCAGGGCTTCCTGGTGCTGGACTATGCGCCGCGCGCGCGAGAGATGGTCGAGGAGATGGGGCCCTGGCTGGCCGACGGTCGGGTCAAGTGGAAGGTCCATGTCGATGACGGGCTGGAAGGGGCGGTCACATCCTTGAACCGCTTGTTCACCGGCGATCATGACGGCAAGCTGCTGATCCGGGTGTCGGAAGAACCCGCCGCCTGAGGAGACCTGACGGGATGACCGAACCGCTGCACGTCCATTTCGAGGACATCGAGATCGGCCAGGTCATCCCCTTGGGCGCCTGTGCGGTGGACGAGGAGGCGATGGACGTCTTCGTCGAACGTTTCGCCCCGGGTTGGGACGTCGCCTATGGCGCGCCCGACGCCCTGGTCTATGCCCTGTGGAGCCGACTGTCGGCCGAGAAGGCGGGCCATTGGGCCGGAACCAAGACCTTGGCGGTCGATGGTCTGCGTTTTCTGCGCAACCCGCCGCCCGGCGAGCTTCTACGCGGTCGCATGACGATTATGGGCAAGGACCCGGTCGGCGACGAAAGGGGCATCGTCATCGCCCAGCAGGACCTGCTGGACGAGGCCGGACGGCTGGTCTTTTCCTGCCTGACCCGCGCCCTGGTGGCGCGGCGGTAAAACACGACCCTTCTCCCCTTGCGGGAGAAGGTGGCCCGTCAGGGCCGGATGAGGGGTCTC
>CAYWDO010000027.1:18768-24109 GCA_964456995.1 uncultured Brevundimonas sp. | reverse complement strand
CCGCTATCCGGTTTGGATAGCGGGTTGAAATCTTGGGTGCGGGAGCCCGCACCGCCCACCATGATATCAGCGGCACGATGGACATTTCCGCTTAGGCGCTACGGGCCAAAACCGAACATTGGCCCGATCGCCGGAAGCGGACCTTCGAAACTGTGTACCAGCGGGCTCCTTGTCGCCGCGGCATCTCAGCTAGTAGGTGCCGTCGGTCGACGCAGGTGGGCCGCAGTCACTCCCCGCCTGTCTGCAGCCGCGTGGCCCTGGCCCAACGCTCAGAACGCCGCGCCCATCGGGCGCGACCACCTCACCGGGTTGTTCGATGGCGTAGCGGATTGCCTTTGCGATGCCTCGGGCTTCAGTGCGATCTTGCAGGCCTCGTGAAGGTAGGCGGCGGTGTCCGGGTCGATAATTGTCGCAGCGAGTTCGCTCTCCACCACGCCGGGTGAGATGGTCGTCGTGCGGATCGCCGAATGCTCCTGACGCAGGCCCTGGGTGATGTCCCAGACCTATCATCGACCAGACACCATGGGCGACGACCAAGGCGATGTTGACCACATGTCCGCCGCCACGGGCCTGGAAGCGCGGCAGGCCGCCGGAATGCCACTCCGCACGCCACTGAGTTCGATATCTGATCCCATTCGTCGGTCTTAGGGCCGCCAGCGGCGGCTGTTCATGGGCGCCGTCTCTCCTAACCCAATCGCGTCACCCGGATCGCCATCCACGGGCGTCCTGGCAAGGTCACGTTCGCGCGCGCAGGGTCATGGAAGAAATACTTGCTATCCTTCGCCGCCATGACGAATTCGCCCGGCACGGGCTCTATCGTCATATTCCAGGTGTCGATCAGATCGACGCGGAAACGCTCGCCGCCCTTGATCTCGTCGCGCGGGAGGTCGACCGGCCATTCAGTCGGCGCCTGGTCGCCGAAATAGCGTAGGTAGTATTGGCCCGGAACGCCACCCAGGTGCTGCTCCCACCATTTGTCGATAGGCTCGATTCCGGGCGCAGGCCCCGCCTCCATGATGGTCTTGAGGAAGGCCAGACGCGGCGCGCTTTCGCCGCGTAATTCACCGCCTTCTCCCAGCCAGAAGCCGTCGCCCTTTTGACGCGGCAGGCATTCGCTGTGGCCGACATAGGTCCCGCCGATCAGTCCGTGCCAAAAGGCGCGCACCATCTCGGGGCCCGTCAGGTCGCCCCAGCGATCCTCCAGCGAGCCCTCGTAACAGACCTCGTCAAAGATCACGGGCTTCCTCCAGACGCTGCGATAGGTCTCGGCGCGCGCGTCGTCCAGCACAGCGGATCCGTTCTGGATGCTGGCGTGTGTCACCCACGGCTTGCCATGGTCATAGAGCTGCCGCCAGTTATGGATCGAGCGTAGTCGACCGTAGGGATCCTGCGCCTGAACCAGTTGGAACATCCGGTCGAAATCGGCGTCCGTCTTGGTTTTCAACAGGTCGTATTCGTTGGCCAGCGACCACCAGACGTTCTGATAGGCCGCCAGGCGCGCGACGACATAGCGGACGTAATGGTCGTCGGCTTCGGCCCCCATCTCTTCGAAGCCGTAGGTCTCGTCATAGGGGTGGAACAGGATGACATCCGCCTGCACGCCCTGCGCGCCCAGGGCGGCGACGCAGGCGTCCAGACGCTGGAAATAGGCTGGATTGAACCGCGTCAGATCCCAGTCCTTATTCCCCGTCCCCGTCCTTTGATACGGGAAGACCGCCTCATTGGTCGTGATGGTCGCGTTGGGAAAAACCAGCAGACGCAGCTTGTTGAACGGCGAAGCGCGCAGGGTCTCTAGCGTCCGACGGCGCTTCGCGTCGGGCTGATGGGTCCAGCCATAGCTGGTCGTGCCGATCTGGCGGAAGGGCGTCCCGTCGGCGTGGGCGAAATGGTATCTCCCCTGGACCGCAACCGGACCGTGATTGCCGGCCGACGGCGCCACCGCCTCGAAACGCCCCTCGCGGCCGTGCAGGGCCGGGAAATCGCTTTCGACACGCCAGCGCCATTCGCCTGTCTCAGGCGGGGAGAAGCGGATGCGATAGACGTCGTCGCCGTCATAGAAGCCCGGCGCGCGGACCGTCGTGACGCCGTTGGTGAAGACGCCGGTCAGGATCACCCGGAACGGCGCCGACGCGCCCGCTCCGGTCAGGCCAGCCTCAAACAGGCCCCAACGCTCCACCTTGGCTGTTTGCGCCTGCGCTGCGCCCGACCCTGCGCCGAACAGTGCCGCGCCCGCCGCTGCGGCGGCCACGACCACCCTGCGTGTCATCCCCTGCGTCATCGTCTCGTCCCCTAAACTAATGTGGAGACATAAGCCGATCGAAAATCATCATACAAGTCGCGACTGACCGGTCGCGCGCCGCGCTGCGTCGCTCAGGTTTGACGCAGCTGCTTCGGCCGACGCTTTTTCCAAGAGCCTTCAATGTGATCGCGCATGGCCCGCGCGGCCCCGTCAGGATCGCCGGTCATGATGGCGTCATAGACCTTCACATGAGCCTCGTGTGTTGCGCGGATATGCTCCACATTCAGCTTGCCGGCGTAACTATGCGTCTTCACGGCCTTGCTCTGGATGCTGTCGATAATCGCCTTGCTCAGCCGGTCGCCCGACAGCCGCATGATGATGTCGTGGAAGGCCACGTCCTCGTGCACATACCCCGCGGGCGTGGTGATCAGGCTTGCCAGTTTTTCCATCTGACGGGTCAGTTCGGCGGCGGCCTCAGGCGTCAGTCTGCGCGCGGCCTTGGCGGCCATTTCCCCCTCCAGAGAGGCGCGAATTTCCGACAGGTTGTCGAGATAGGACAGGCCGTCCTCGCGCCGGAAAAGAGCGCTGAGGATCATGGGATCCAGCAGGTTCCAGGACGACGGGTCCTGAATGATCGTCCCTCGCCCTTGTTGGGACACTACCAGGCCTTTTTCGGTCAAGGCGGTCGTCGCCTCACGCACAACGGTGCGGCTGACCCCATAGATGTCGCACAGGACGTTCTCGGGCGGCAGGGCGGAGCCGGAGGGGTGGATTTCCGTCACGATGGCATTGACCAGATCCTCAACCACAGCCGCCGCCAAGCGAGGACGACGCACAGGGCGTTGGAGAGCTGTGTTGGCTGCAAGGATCATTGTCTGTCTTCGTCTCGCTAGTCCCCCGCCGAACGCGCCCCCGGGGTCTTGGGTTTGTATCATGATATGGGAGTTCGACGGTTGAAAGATCATCTGTCAATCGCGAAACCGGCGAAGCAAAGGCTTGCCAAGCCCCAATCATCATACATATTATAAGCGTCGATTATGCTCGCCCGAGACCCGCCTCATGAAAATTACCGGCTATCGCAGCCTGACCACGGTCCATGACTGGAAGCGCCCCGTAGGCGACGTCAACGGCGTCATCGCCTCGGGCATAACCGAAGTGCCGATCCTGCTGCTGGAGACGGACGGCGGCCTGACCGGCGTGGGCCTGGGCCAGCACGTGGACATCGCCCGGGTCTTCCCCGCCGTCGAGAATGAAGACCCCCGGGCTGTCTCGGCCCTCTATGATCGGATGCTGGCTCAGGTGTTCAAGAGCGGCCACAGCGGTGCGACCTATGGCGCCATCGCCGCCATGGATATGGCGTTGTGGGACCTCAAGGCGAAGATGGCGAACGAGCCCCTTTGGCGGACCCTGGGGGCCCGAGATCGGTTCGTGCCGGGTTACGCGTCGGGCCTCTGCTATGGCCTGGATGACGAAGCCTTTGAAGCGCACTACGCTCGCTGGGCGGGTCTGGGCTTCACCTCCGCCAAGATCAAGGGCGGCCACGACTTGGACCGAGACCTTCGACGCCTGCTCAAGGCAAGAGACATCTTCAGGGCCAATACAGCGCGACCTGCGCTGATGCTGGACGTCAATGAGTGTTGGAACCGCAAACAGGCCGTCCGCCACCTCAGCGAAATCGAAGCACACCTGGATCTGACGTGGATAGAGGAACCTCTGCGACGATGGGACGCCGAAGGTCATGCGGTCGTCGGCCGTGCCATCCGGGCCGCTGTCGCTACCGGTGAGAACCTGACCGGCCTGGACCAGTTCGGGCCGCTGTTCGAAGCCAAGGCCGTGGACGTCGTCCAGACCGGCAGCGTCTGGGGCATCACCCATTTCAATCGTGTCGCCATCGCCGCCCACGCCCACAACCTGCCCATCTCGCCCGTCGGCTATAACGCCAACCCGGTCGCCCACGCGGCGGCGGCGGCGCCCAACAGTCTGGGCGTCGAGGTTCAGGACTTCCATTTCCCGATCGGCTTGAAGGTCGATCAGCAGATCGCCGATGGCGGCATCATTCTGGGGGACGCGCCGGGTCTCGGCATCGAGGTGGATGAAGCGGCCATCGCCGCCAATCGCCTGAATGGCGCGTGGGAAGTCATCGAAGGCCCTCACGTCAGACCTGAACGCGCGGGGCTTGATCTGGGACCGCCGGTGCGGGCATCCCACCCATAAAGACAGACGTCGAATGACGCAGGAAACGACCGGATGCAGACCACCAGACTGAACAAGGACGGCCCCGCCGTGTCCGTGCTCGCGCTTGGCGGCGCCTCTCTGGGAGGGGTCTATCAGGACGTCTCGCAAGCCGAGGCCGACAAGGTCGTCGCCGCGTCCTTGGCGGCCGGCATCACTCTGATCGACGTCGCCCCCTACTATGGCATGACGCGCGCCGAAACGGCGCTCGGCGCTGCGCTGAAAGGAACGTCACGCGACGCCTTCGTACTGATGACCAAGATCGGCCGCTATGGCGACAAGGACTGGGACTTTTCACGCGACGCCACCTTGCGCAGCCTGGACGACAGCCGCGCCCGCCTTGGCGTCGACTATATCGATGTCCTGCAATGTCATGACATCGAGCACGGCGACCAGCGTCAGTTGCTGGACGAAGCCCTACCCCTGATGCGCGAACTCAAGGCCCAGGGCGTCATCGGTCGCATAGGGATCACCGGCTATGATCTGCGCCTGCTGCAAGACGTCGCCTTGTCCCAGGGCGTCGATACCGTCATGGCCTACTGCACCTACACGCTGCAGGATCAACGCCTGGCAGCGAGCGCCCGCCGCTTGAACGCCGCTGGGATCAGCGTCTTCAACGCCTCGCCCCTAGGCATGGGCCTGCTGACCGACCAAGGCCCGCCCGACTGGCACCCCGGCCATGCCAGCGTCCACGCTGCCGCCGCCGAGGCTGCCCGACTTTGCCGTGAACACGGAACAGACCTCTCACGCGTCGCCTTGCAGTTCGCCCTACAGACAGCCGCCGAAAACGGCATCGCCTCCACCGTGGTCGGCATGTCCAAGCCCTCGAACGTGGCTCGGAATATAGAGGCGCTGACGGCGCCGATCGAC
>CAYWDO010000027.1:0-18668 GCA_964456995.1 uncultured Brevundimonas sp. | reverse complement strand
CAGAACGAACCGGCGGGCTTTATCGCCGCGCCTGACCATCTCGACGGCCTGGTTCTGACGGCCGAGCGCGGCCTGACCATCGACGTCTGCGCCCGCGACCATCAATTGCCCGAACTTCATCGGGCGCTGATCACATTGTTCGAGCGCGCGCCCCAGGCCCGCGTGGTGCTGGATCATCTGGGCAAGCCCGACATCGCGGCCGCAGACGGAGACCTGAACCACGCCGACTGGGCCGCCAATCTGAAACGTCTGGCCGCCCTGCCCAACGTCTTCGCCAAGATGTCGGGCCTGACCGCCCAGGACGACTGGAGCGCGCGGCGAGACGATGTCGTGCGCCGCTATCTGGATCACGCGCTCGTCTGTTTTGAGCCCGACCGCCTGATGTTCGGCGGCGACTGGCCCGTGGTCAATCTGGCCGGCGGCTACGGCCGTTGGCGCGACCTTTTCGAAACCGCCATCGCGTCCCTGCCCGCCCTGGACCGCGAGAAAATTCGCACCGACACCGCCCGCGCCTTCTACCTCGGCGGCGCCGACAAGGACCTGTCCGCATGACCACACAGACCGTCGCCATGCCTGTCAACGGCCAGGGCCGTCGTCGGCTCCAGATGTCGCTGATGATCAACTTCTTCCTGCTGATGGCCCTCTACAGCGGCGTGTTGGGCGTGCTGCTGCCCAATCAGATCGCCGAAATGAATCCGGGGAACAAGGCCAATAACCTGGCCCTCCTGTTCGCCATCACCTCAGTTTTCTCGACGCTGACGACGCCGATCGCCGGCGCCCTGTCCGACCGGACGCGGTCGCGCTGGGGACGTCGCTCGCCATGGATCGCCATCGCCTCGGTGATCGGCTCGCTCTGCCTGTTCGGCGTGTCTTGGATGACCAGTTTCTGGTCGCTGATGGTATTCTGGGTCATGGCGACGGTGGCCTACAATTCCATGCAGCCCGCCATGACGACCGTAATCGCAGACCGCTTTCCGCCCGAAACCCGCGGCGTGGTGTCCGGCGTCGTCGGCGCCGGCATGACCGCAGGCCTCACCGCCGGCACCGTCGTCGCCGGCTATCTGGCCGGCGCCCAGGTCATGGCCTACGGCCTGTTCGCCCTGGCCATCGCCGCCTCCTGCATCGCCTTCGTCGTGATCAACCGCGAGCCGTCCAGCGCCGAGCAACCGCGCCGCGCCTTCTCGTGGATCGCCTTCGCCAAGGGCTTCTGGATCAGTCCGAAAGAGCATCCCGATTTCGCCTGGGCCTTCGCCGGGCGCTTCACCATCTACATGGGCTATCAGGCCGTCGCCGCCTACATGCTCTACATCCTGCGCGACTACATCGGCCTGTCCGACGCCCAGTCCAACATCGCCATCGCCAATCTGGCCATCCTGACCCTGATCTGCCTGGTCGTATCCTCGCTGGTCTCAGGCTATCTTTCGGATCGTTTCGAACGCCGCAAACCCTTCGTCATTCTCGCCAGCCTGATCATGGGCTGCGCCATGGTCGCGCCGCTGCTCCTGCCGAACATGACCGGGATGTGGATCTACGCCGGGGTCATCGGCATCGGCTACGGCATGTTCATGTCGATCGACATGGCGCTGATGACCCAAGTGCTGCCCCAGAGCGCGGAAGGCGACGAGGGCAAGGACCTGGGCGTTCTGACCACAGCCGTGAACATTCCGCAGATCATCAGCCCGGTGATGGCGGCCGTTCTGCTGAACCTGTTCGGCGGCGACTACGCTGTCATTTTCATCGCGGCCGTCATCTTCGTTTTCGGTTCAGCCCTGTGCGTCGTGCCAATCCGCTCGGTCCGCTAAACGTCAAAATGTTATAATACGTATGATGATAATTTGACACGCGGGAACACCGTTCGTAGGGTTTCAACAAGGCCGGAAAAAACAGGCCGCCCAGGTTGGAACCCAGCAGGATCTCACAATGTCCACGAAGACCATTTTGATGGCCGCGACCGCCATGGGCGTGTTGTCGGCCTTGGCGCTACCGGCTGCCGTATTGGCGCAAGACGCGCCCGTAAATGACACCGGTCCCCAGGATGCGACGACGGTCGACGAAATCGTCGTCACCGGCATCCGGGCCAGCCAGAAGCAGTCGATCGACATCAAGCGCAATGCGGTCGGCGTGGTCGACTCCATCGCCTCCGAAGACCTGGGCAAGCTGCCCGATCAGAACGTGGCGGAGTCGCTGCAACGCGTTCCCGGCGTCACCATCGAGCGCAACCGCGGCGAAGGCCGTTACGTCTCGGTTCGTGGTTTTGGACCCAAGTTCAACGCGGTGACCGTCAACGGCCGTACCCTGGCCACCGACAACAACGGTCGCGAATTCTCCTTCGACGTCCTGCCCTCGGAGATCATCTCGGGCGCCGACGTCTACAAGTCGCCCCAGGCCAACATCAACGGCGCCTCGATCGGCGCCACCATCGACGTGCGCACCCTGCGTCCGATCGACCAGCGCGAGACCTTAGACGTCGCCGGTTCGATCGGTTCGACCTGGGCCGAGCTGGCTGACAGCTACAACCCCGAAGCCTCGGCCGTGGTCAGCTGGCGCAATGAAAACCGCACCCTGGCGGCCGCCCTGTCGGCCTCCTACGTCGATCAGGAAACGCGCAACGACGAGTTCACCATCGGCGCCGGTCACGTTCGCCGGTCCAGCACGGACTCCTATTACAGTCGCGGAGGCGTCGCCGGCGCCCGGATCGGGCCCAATGTCGCGCCCTTCTCCGGCGTTTCGATGCCGTCGAACCTGTCGCCCTTCTTCTTCGAGCGCACCAAGACCATGCTCGGCCTCAACGGCGTGGTGCAGTACCGCCCGATCGAGCGCCTGACGGTCACGGTCGATGGGCTTTACGCCAAGGCCGACATCACCGAGCAGCAGACCGGCCTGGCCTATGATTTTGCAGGCGGCAATCTGGTCGAACAGGTCGTCGAAAACGGCGAGGCCGTCTACCAGCGCTATCAAGGCGGCTTCGTCGATCAGATCATCCAGTATGACCACCGCGAAGTCACAACCAACCAGTTCGGCCTGAACCTCAAGTGGGAAGCGACCGACGACCTGACCCTGACGTTCGACGCCTCCAGTTCGACCGCCGAGCGTCGCGGCAAGGAAGACAACGACTTCACCACCATCCGCCGCAAGAATGTCGATCTGTCGTTCGACCGGCGCTCGGGCAGCCCCATCTACGACTACGGCTTCAACAGCCCCAACTACGCCAACGCCGCGACCAACCCCCAGGGCCTGACCGCCCACTACTATATCTGGGGCGGCGGCTCGGACGTCGACGACGAGATTCAGGAATACAAGTTCGACGCCGAATGGAAGCCGGCCGGCGCCGTTTCCGTCTATGCCGGGATCGGGTCGCAAAGCCGCACCAAGACGATCAACTCGGCGGAAATGCCCTTTGGCGAGCAGTGCGCCTACTGCGACTCCAACCAGGTGCTGCCCACGTCGCTGTTCCAGCCCACCGACCGCAACTTCTTCGGCGGCTCCGGCGGCGGCGACATCCTGCGCGACTGGCTGATCTACGATCCCCGCGCCCTGATCCTTCAGATCAAGGAATATGCCGACCGCGACGGCAAGGCCTTTAACCAGGCCGTCTTCTCCCCCTCGGGCTCTTCCGTCGTCGATGAAAGCGTCATCCTCGGCTACCTGATGACCGAAATCCGCACCGAGTTGGCCGACATGCCGCTCAGCGTGAACTTCGGCGTCCGGATCGAGGATACCGAATACACGTCTTCAGGCGCCTCACGCACCGTGCTCAGCGCCAAGCCTAACGGCGCGGGCCAGAACGTGATTGTGGTCTCGCCCGTCGTGCCGGTCAGTTTCGACGGCGCCTACACCGACATCCTGCCTTCGCTGAACGCTCGCCTGAACGTTACGGACGACCTGATCCTGCGCTTCGCGGCGTCTCGCGTCATGACCCGCCCGACCCTGTCGGACCTGTCGCCGCGCCAGAGCATCCAGACCAACCCCGGCAACGAGACCATCAGACGCGGCAACCCCGACCTGCAGCCGTTCCGCGCCACCCAACTGGAAGGCGGCGTCGAGTGGTATTTCGCCGACACGTCGCTGTTGTCGTTCGCGGCCTTCTACAAGAACATCGACTCCTTCGTGACCTTGGTGACCACGCCCCAGAAGGTCGATGAGATCACATTCCAGGTCACGGTGCCAGGCAATGGCGAAGGCGCCGTCGTCAAGGGCTTCGAGGTCGGCTATCGCCAGCTGTTCAGCAACCTGCCCGCGCCGTTCGACGGCCTCGGCGTGCAGACCAGCTTCACCTATGCAGACTCCGACGCCAACTACACGAACACGGTAGCGAACGTGTCCTACGGTCTGGAAGGTCTGTCGAAGTATTCCTACAGCCTGGTCGGCTTCTATGAAAAGGGTCCGATCCAGGCCCGCATGGCCTATACATGGCGCGACAAGTTCCTGGCAGTCGCCTCGGGTCGTAACGGCGAGCCGGAGTATTTCGACGCGTACGGCCAACTGGACGTCGGTGCCTCCTACGACATCAACGACAAGTTCACGGTCTTCGTCGACGGGCTGAATCTGACCGACGAGGAAGAGTTCATCTACTCGGTTTCGGAAGACCGCACGAAGGAGTTCCGCACCACGGGACGCCGCGTGTCCGCCGGGGTTCGTCTGCGCTTCTAAACTCCCCTCTCTCCCTGCCATTCTGGTGCACCGCCCCCCGCCTGTCGGGGGGCGGTTTTTCTTTGGGCCCCCTTGCTTGACGCCCGCACGACAGCAGCCTAGCGAACATAATACGTCTTATGTTTGGAGGGTGCAGTGATGAGACTGGCAGGCAAGACCGCATTGGTGACGGCGGCGGCGCAAGGGATTGGGCGGGCGACGGTCGAGGCCTTCCTACGCGAGGGCGCAAACGTCATCGCCGCCGATATCAACATGGCCCCGCTGGATGATCTGGAGGGCGTGACAGTGCGCCGGCTGGACGTCACCGATCCTGAGGCCGTCAAGGCGATCGCAGCCGAGTTCCCGCAGGTGGACGTACTCTACAACTGCGCCGGCTATGTCCACGCCGGCACCATCCTGGACTGCGACGAGGACGCCTGGGCCTTTTCCAACAGCCTGAACGTCACCGCCCAATACCGCATGATCCGAGCCTTCCTGCCCCAGATGATCGCCAAGGGCGGCGGCTCGATCATCAACATGTCGTCGGTCTGTTCCAGCATCAAGGCGGTGCCGAACCGCTTCGCCTATGGCGCCACCAAGGCCGCGGTGATCGGCCTGACCAAGTCGGTCGCCGCCGACTTCGTGACCCAGGGCATCAGATGCAACGCCATTTGCCCCGGCACGGTCGAGACGCCCTCTCTGTTGCAGCGCCTGCGCGACACCGGCGACTTCGACAAGGCCTATGCCGAGTTCACCGCCCGCCAGGCCATGGGCCGCTTCGGCCGCCCGGCCGAGCTGGCGGCGCTGGCTGTCTATCTGGCCTCCGACGAGTCCGCCTTCACCTCCGGCACGATCAATGTGATCGACGGCGGCTGGGTCAACTGAGCCGCTCCAGGGAAACACCCAGATGAAACTCATCCGCTTTGGCCCCCTTGGCCACGAAAAGCCCGGAGTGATCGACGCCGACGGCCGCATTCGCGATCTCAGCGGCGTCATCGCCGACATCGACGGCACCGCACTGTCGGACGACAGCCTAGAGCGTTTGCGCGCGCTCGACCTGACCGTCCTGCCCCTGGCGCCGGAAGGCGTCCGCTACGGCGCCTGCGTGGGCAAGGTCGGCAAGTTCCTGTGCATCGGCCTGAACTATGCCGACCACGCCGCTGAATCCGGGCTGCCCATCCCGGAGGAACCCGTGCTCTTCTCCAAGGCGACGTCCTGCATCGTCGGCCCGAACGACACCGTGCTGAAACCGCGCGGCTCGACCAAGCTGGACTGGGAGGTCGAACTGGGCATCGTCATCGGCAAGGACGCCGCCTACGTCACCGAAGAGGAGGCCGAGGCCTGCATCGCCGGCTACTGCACCATCAACGACGTGTCCGAACGCGCCTTCCAGACCGAACGCGGCGGCACTTGGGACAAGGGCAAGGGCTGCGACACCTTCGGGCCCCTCGGCCCCTGGCTGGTCACTCGGGACGAAGTGCCCGACCCGGCCAATCTGCGCATGTGGCTGAAGGTCAACGGCAAGACCTTCCAGGACGGCTCGACCGCCACCATGATCTTCAAGCCCGCCTTCATAGTTCACTACGTCAGCCAGTTCATGAGCCTGCAACCCGGCGATGTGATCTCGACCGGCACGCCCCCCGGCGTAGGTCTGGGCCAGAAGCCGGAACCGATCTATCTGAACGTTGGCGACGTCATGGAACTAGAGATCGAGGGTCTGGGCAGACAGCGACAGGTCGTCGCGCAGGCCTGATTTCCCCCACCGCCCTGCATTGACACAGAGGGTCCATCCGCTACGCTGATTTCATAATACATAATATGATTTTGGGAGTGCAGCATGGGACAAGGTGCAGGTTTCGGCATGATCACGGCGGGCCTCCTGTCGGCCGGGATCATGCTCTCGGCAACGGCCGTGGGCGCACAGACGGTGGTGCACGTCGCGCCGGACGGCAATGACAAAAACCCCGGCAGCGCCACGCGCCCGGTGAAGTCCCTGACGCGCGCCCAGGCCCTGGTCCGCAGCCATAACCGCAACCAGGACGTGACGGTGGAGATCGCTGCGGGGACCTATCGGCTGGATCAGCCCCTGGTCTTCAATGCCCCCGATGGCGGCCAGGGCGACCACAGGGTGATCTGGCAGGCCAAACCCGGCCAGCGACCAATCATCTCGGGCGGCTTCGACGTCTCGGGCTTCACCCTGTTCGACGCGGAACGCCGCCTCTATGTGGCCGACATCCCCAAGGGCGTCGATGCGCGACAGGTCTGGGTCAACGACACCCTGGCCGAGCGTCCCTGGCTGGAGATCAACCCCTCGGACGTGAACTTCACTGCCACGGGCATGGAGATCACCAACCCCGACTTGGCCTTCATCAGCACGATCCAGCATCCCGACCGGCTCGAGGTCGAGGCCACCGGATTCTTCACCGACCGCTTCTCGCCCGTCGCCTCGATCAGCGGCACGACGCTGACGATGCAGCAGCCGGCCTGGGACAATAACACCTGGGGCTACGACACGATTTCGAAGCCCATCTTCCCCGATGATTCCCGCCTGTTCCTGGTCAATGCCCCCGAACTGATCGGCAAGACCAACGACTGGCACGCCAAGCCCTATCAGTGGTTCATCGACCCCAAGGCCGGCAAGCTCTACCTGCGCATCGCCCAGGACGACGACATCGCCAGTTTGCGCGTCACCGTCCCCGCCCTGCCCGCCCTGATGTCGGTCAGCGGCACGCCCGAAGCCCCCATTCGCAACCTCGCCTTCAACGGTCTGCGCTTTTCCTACACCTCATGGATGGGGCCGTCGGAAGCGACCGGTTACGCCAACCAGCAAAGCGGCGCCTTTCTGAAAGACGTCTCGTCGATCCGTCCCGCCGACGCCTGGTCGAGCTGCGGCTGGGGCTGTCCCGAGTTCGAATCCATGCGCCAGCTGTGGCATCAGATCCCGGCGGCGGTTCAGGTCGCGGCCGCCCGAGACATCGTCTTCGAGAACAACCACTTCACCCAGTTGGGCCAGATCGCGCTCGGCCTGGGTAATGAGGCCAACGCAAACCTGTCCGGCGTCGGCCTGGGGGTTCAGGACGTGCGCGTCAGCCGCAACCACTTCGGCGTCCTGTCGGGCAGCGCCGTCATGGCGGGCGGCGTGCGTCTGGACGCCCACCATCCGACCAACCCCAATCTGACCAACCGAAATATCGAGATCGCCGACAATGTCATCGCCGGCGTCAGCCAGGACTACAAGGACAACGCCGCGATCCTGACGACCTATATCGACGGCACCCGCATCCTGCACAACGACATCACCGATGCCCCCTATGACGCCATCGCCGTCGGCTGGGGCTGGGGCTACAACGACGCGGGCGGCAACCCGAACTACGACGAGAACCAGAAGGGCTATCTCTACAACACCAAGTTCACCACCCCGACGACGTTGCGCAACACCCTGATCGAGGGCAACCGCATCCATGGGGTGAAGACCTGGTACATGGACGGCGGCGCCATCTACAACCTGTCGGCCAACCCGAACTCGATCATTCGCGGCAACCACATCTTCGACATCAGCGATAAGATCGGCGTCTATCTGGACGAAGGCTCCAAGCACTTCACCGTCACCGGCAACGTCATCGACACCCAAGGCAAGTGGCTGAACATCAACACTGCGGGCAAGATGTATCAGCGTCGGATTTCGACCGACAACACGGCGACCGGCAACTGGCATAACTCGATGCGCACCGGCGGCCGCTGGCTGCGCGAGATCGGCAACACGGCCGAGGGCAACTTCCTCTTCCCCGCCCGCAACTGGCCGGCCGAGGCCCAGGCCGTCATCGACGCCGCCGGACCGCGTCAGGTCGCAGGAGCCGGCCAATGAGCGCGGTGTCGCGTCGCGGACTTCTGGGCGGAGCTGGCCTCGCGGGCCTGGCCGCCGCCGCGCCCGCCGCATCAGCCAGGGTCCTGCAAGCGCCGCCGCTGGAAATCCTGGATCTGAAGGCCGCTTCCGCCGTCGCGCCCATTGGGTTGGAGGATCAGGCCGTGCGCCTGTCGTGGCGGCTTCAAAGCCCCGATCGGGACGTCAAGCAGACCCGCTACGAGATCCAGGCCGCCAGCACGCGCGACCTGCTGGAAAACGGCACGCCCGATCTTTGGCACGCGGGCGAGGTCCTCACCGATCAGAGTATGGACGTGTCCTGGCTGGGCAGTCCGCTGAAGTCGCGCCAGGTCGTCTGGTGGCGGGTGCTGATCCGCGATAACAAGGGCAGACGCGCGACCAGCGCCAGTTCGCGCTTCGAAATGGGTCTGCTCGAACCCGCCGACTGGCGTGCGAAATGGATCGCCGCCGAGACCGAAATGGCCCGCGCCGACCGTCAGGCGGGTCTGCTGTGGATGCGCGGAGACCGCCCGACCGACAAGTCGGACCGCTATTTCCGACTGGCCTTCAACCTGCCCTCGGCGGCGGATGTCACCCTCTTCTCCATCGCCAACTTCGACGCCGAGATCTGGCTGGACGGCCGGACGCTAGAGCGGCCGCATCACCCCTCCATCTCCTTCGGCGTGGCCCCCATCGCCGAGACGCGTCATCGCCTGAGCGCCGGGCGTCACGTCGTCGCCTTCCGGGTCAAGGACCCTGCGGGTTTCAACGAACCCAAGTTCAAGGAGATCGCGGCGGCGGCCATGGTCCGCGCCGACCTCGGCGGCGGGCGTGTCGTGCGTATCACCTCGCGCGGCATGAAGACGGCGCTACACGCGCCCAGGGGTTGGGAACAGCCGGGATTCAGCGACGCTCGCTGGGCGACGGCCGAGGTATCGAAGAACCAGCCCCAGGCCTGGCCTGGCTACGGCGCCTTTCTGCTGCGCAAGGACTTCGCGGTCGCCCGCCCCATCGCCCACGCCCGCCTCTACGCCACGGCGCTGGGCGTCTATGAGGCCCAAATCAACGGTCGCCGCGTCGGCGACGCCCTGCTCAGCCCCGAAAGCACCGACTTCCGCAAGACGGCGCTGTATCAGGTCCACGACGTCACCGATCTGCTGAAATCCGGCGACAACGCCATCGGGGCCATGGTCGGCGATGGCTGGTACGGCAGCTATCACGCCCCAGCCGGCCGCTACGCTTTCGGCGACGCCCCCTTGCGCTTCTTCGCACAGCTCGAGATCACATACGCCGACGGATCGCGCGAGACGGTCGTCACCGATGACAGCTGGCGCCTGACCGAGGCCCCCGTCACCAAGGGCGAGATCTACTACGGCGAGGACTATGACGCCCGGCTGGAAAGGGCCGGCTGGGCCGCACCCGGCTTCGACGCCGCCGGATGGCGCGCGGTCGACATCGCCCCCACCCCGCCCTGCGTACTGAAGGCCCAGGTCAGCCCGCCGTTGCGACGCATCGAGACGCTGAAGGCCAAGTCGATCACGAGGGTCGGCGCGCATTACGTGCTCGACTACGGCCAGAACTTCTCGGGTTGGTCGCGGCTCAAGGTGAAGGGTCGTGCAGGACAGGCGGTGACGCTGAAGTTCGCCGAAGTCCTGCAGGCCGACGGCCACGTCGACCAGTCCAACCTGCGCGCCGCTCGCGCCGCCCTCGTCTATACGCTGAAAGGCGATCCGGCGGGCGAGACCTATGAGCCGCGCTTCACCTATTTCGGCTTCCGCTATGTCGAGGTCGAAGGCTTCGAGGAGGCCATGGGCCGCGCCCCCACGGCCGACGACATCGAAGGCATCGCCGTCTCGTCCAACCTGACCGAGACGGGCCACCTGCGGATCGCCAATCCGGTGATCCACGGCCTGTGGCGCAACACCCTGTGGAGCCAGAGGTCCAACTTCTTCGGCGTGCCGACCGACTGCCCTCAGCGCGACGAGCGTTTGGGCTGGACCGGCGACGCCAACGTCTTCTGGGACGCCGCCGCCTTCAACATGGACGTGGCGGCCTTCACTGAACGCTTCACCGGCGACGTGCGCGACGCCCAGGGTCCGCGCGGCGAGTTCCCGGACTACGCTCCCGCGGGCTGGCAGGACCTCGGCCTCGGCGCCTCGCCCGGCTGGGCCGATGGCGGCGTGATCCTGCCGTGGACGGCCTGGCAGCGGTACGGCGACACCGCCGTGGTGGACCAGAACTGGGCGGCCATGACCCGTTATCAGGGCTTCATTCTGGAGCACAACCCGGACCTGATCTGGCGCCATCAACGCGGCTACGACTTCGGCGACTGGGTGGCGCTGGACGCCGTCAATCCCGGCGACGAGACCACGCCCAAGGCCCTGATCGCCACCGCCATGTGGAAGCACTCGGTCGATGCCATGGCCGAGATGGCCCTGGGGTCCGCGCGTCGTCCCGAGGCCGTCCGTTATCGTGATCTGGCCGATCGGATCACCGCCGCCTTCCAGCGCGAGTTCATCCGCCCCGACGGGTCGATGGGCAATGGATCGCAGGCCGGCTACATTCTGGCTCTGCGTTTCGGCCTCGTGCCCGAAGCCCTGCGGGCCGCCTCCGCCAGCCATCTGGTCGCGGACATCCGCCGCCGCGGTACGCTGCTGTCCACCGGCTTCCTCGGCACGCCCTACAGCCTCGACGCCCTGGCCGACAATGATCAGGACAGCTTGGTCTATGACCTGCTGCTGCGGACCGACTTCCCATCCTGGGGCTATATGATCCGCAAGGACGCCACGACCATCTGGGAGCGGTGGAACGGCGACGTCGGCGACGTGGCGATGAACTCGTTCAACCACTATGCTCTCGGCGCAGTCACCGGCTTCGTCTTCCGTCGCATCGCCGGGATCGAGCCGATCAAGGCCGGCTTCCTGACCTTCCGCTTCGATCCTGTTCTGGACGCCCGCGTCCCGCGCGGCGGCGGCGACTACGACAGCATCCTGGGCCGGATCACCACGGACTGGGAACTGAAGCCCGACGGCGGTTTCGACCTGCATCTGGTCGTGCCGACCAACAGTCGGGCCGAGGTCCGCCTTCCCGCCCGCTCGGCTGACCACGTGCGCGAGAACGGCCGCCCGCTGAGCCAGACCGACGGCGTCGTCGTGCGCGGCATGGACGGCGGCCGACTGGTGCTGGAAGTCGGTTCGGGCGACTACCGCTTCCTGTCCCGGGCCTGATCGCCTCGCCGACGAAAGAAGCCCTCCCGGTGCGAACCGGGAGGGCTTCTTCATGCCGGCAGATTGAGAGATCAGGGCGTGGTGCGATAGTTCCAGCGCACGCTGTCGCTCAGCACGCGCCCGCTCGCATCAGCCGTGGCCTCGACCAGGTTCTCGCCCGGCGCCAGATCGATCTCCCAGACCGCCGCATGATCCTCGACCGGCACAGCGGTCCAGTCGCCGCCGTTCAGACGCAGCCGCACCTCGGCCTGGTTGGAGAAGACCTTCACCTTTACCCGCTGTATCCGCTTGTTCACGTCGCGGCGGCTGGTGATGTGCAGCATCGGCTCTTCAGCCCAGTTGGCCTGATACCAGTAGTAGGCGTCCTTGCGCGTCTGGCGGTCCTCGGTGACCAGGCCCTTGTCGTTGATCGCCGGACGGTCGCCCTCGTTGCGCTTGAACGAGGGGAAGTCGAAGCCCAGCCAGATGAAGTTCGACCACAGATAGGGCCGCTGGCGCATCTCGCGCCAATGCACCTCGTGGAAGGTCGTCTGCCACTGCTCGGGGTGCCAGTAGCCGTCGGCCACCGGGCGACGCATCACCGGGTCTTCCTGATGCAGGATGCTAGCCCCGGCGCCATATTCACTGACGCCGATGGGGCGGCTGGGCATCCGCGCGTGCAATTCGTCGGCCCAGGGGCCGATGTCTTTCGCCTCGGTCCAGTACCAGCCGAAGTAGCGATTGTAGGAGACCGTATCGCTATGCTGGGCGATGGAATCGTCGTCCGCCAGGCAGCAGTGGGCGTAGGTCGTCAGACGTGACGGGTCCATTTCCTTGGCCGTCGATTGCAGCGCCGCGAGCAGCCGGTTCGCCGCGTCGCCCGAGGTCCGCAGTTCGTTGCCGATGCCCCACAGGGCGACGGACGGATGGTTGTCGGTCTGGGCGATCAGTTCGCGCATCTGTTGGACTAGGTTCTCGCGGAACTGGTCCGACGGGTCCATGTCGTCGATCAGTGGCACCTCGGTCGTCAGCAGCAGGCCGAGACGGTCGGCCATCTCATAGACGCGCGGCGGGTGCTGCATATGCGCCAAACGCAGGGCGGTGACGCCCATGTCGGCCATGATCTGCATGTCTTCGTCGATCTCGGCGTCGCTCAGGGTCGGGCCCTTGCCGAAGCGGGTCGGCATCTGAATATTGGCGCCATAGAGCGTGTAGGGCTGACCGTTCAGCAGGAACTCGCCCTTATCGCTCAGCCCCACTGTGCGCACGCCCAAGGGAACCTCGGCGCTGTCGATCGCCTGACCATCGACGAGGATCTCTGTCGTGACCGTGTAGAGATAGGGCGAGCGACGCCCCTCCCAGAGTTTCGGACTATTCAGCGCCAGGCCCTGTTCGACCGTCTTGCCCTGTCCCGCCGTCAACGTCGTCGGCGTGCGTGTCTCAGCAACCACGGCGCCGTCCGCATCCATCACGCGCGTCAGCACCTCGAACTGTTTGGCTGCGCGACTGTCATTGCGCACCAGAACACGCGCGCTGACCGTCGCCTGTCCCGGCGCCAGAGCCTCGGTGCGGACGTGAAGGCCCGGTCCACCATGCTGCATCAGATCGATGTGCAGGTCTGGCGTCTCGATCAGCTTCACCTCGCGGTACAGGCCCCCGAAGATATTGAAGTCGCCGTTCAGCGGCGCATAGCGGGTGTTGCGGGCGTTATCGACGCGCACCGCCAGGACGTTGCCGCCGCTGCGCAGGGCGTCGGTGACGTCATAGCGGAAGGCGGCGTATCCGCCCTCGTGCGTGCCGACGGCCTGTCCGTTCAGATAGACCTCGGCCTTCAGCGTCGCTCCACCAAAGTGCAGGAAGTAGCGCTTGCCCGGCTCCGGCGCCTGATCCAGCGTCAGTCGATACCAGGCCGGGCCTCGGTAATAGACGCCCTCAGGTTCGCCGCGCGCCTTGGCGCCGCCGATGCCGGAATCCTCGACATTATAGGTGTGAGGCACGACCACCGAGCCCCAGGCCCGGTCGTCGAAACGCGGGGCCTGGGCGCCGACAGCGTCAGCCTTGGTGAACCGCCAGCCCTGGGTCAGCGGCGTCTCCTCGGCCGCCAGCGCCGCGCCGGCGGTCAGAGCCCAGACGGCGCCGCCAAGGATCAAGCGCGCGCGCAGGGATTGGGGGGAAAGGCGCTTCATGGAATCCTCCTCGCGCCCTTGCCGGGCGTCGTTGTCGTGTCGTTAGGGGTCACGCCAAGCGCTCAGGCCAGACGGCTGATGTCGCCCGTCTGGATGTCGCGGCTGCGCACGGACCGCACCGCCGAGCGCGGCGCCAGGCTGGAACGCAGGCCGTCGATCACCGCGCCTTGGACATCGTCCATGACCACCGCCGGGCGGGCGTCGGCCTGCTCGACCTCAAAGGTCGTGTCCTTGACCGTGATGTTGCGAGCGTGGCGGACATAGAGACCGTGCGCGGGGAAGGTCCCCATGAAGTTTGGCTCCAGCGAGGAGTTGATGCGCTCGGGAATGTCCCGCGCCGCATCCTCGCGCGTGCCGCCGCCGGATGAGCGCACATGGATGTCCGAGAAGCTGACATCCTCGATGATCCCGCCGGGGATGCCGACCACCCCGCTGGCGAAATCGCCTCGCGCGCCCGAGACGTTGATGTTGGAGAACCGCACCCGCCGCACGCGCGACATCTCCGCCCCGCGCGGCGCGCGGTTGCGGGCCGACAGTCGGACGAAGATCGGATGGTTGACCGGGTTTCTGAGAATGATGTCCGAGAAGGTCACGTCCTCCAGCACGCCGCCGTCGATGGCCCCCATCTGCAGCCCGCGCGTATTCTCGCAGATGCAGTCCGACACCAGGATATTGCGGAAGCCGGCTGCGGAGTCCGTGCCCAGCTTGATCCGTCCCAGCACCCCGACGTTGTCGACCGACATATAGGGCGAGGGCTGATAGGTGCCGTCCACCACCGTGCCCAGCAGGTAGCCGCTGGTCTTGCAACCGATGACGCTGATGTCCTCGCACATGCGGAACTCCTGCAACGCCATGCTGCTCTTCAGGACGATGGCGTCATCCTTGGGCGCGTTGACCAGGGTATTGGTCACCTTCACGTCGCGGCAGGCATCGATGTCGATACCGTCGCGGTCGGTGTCCACCGTCAGGCCGTCGATGCGGACATTGGTCGAGCCCAGGACGTAGCAGGCGAAATGCCCGCCCTGCAGGATGGTGAAGTCGCGCAGCAGGACGTTGCGGCAGCGCGTCAGACCAATCGCCTTGTTCCCTCGGCCCTCATAGGCCATCTCGCGCGGGATGGCGCGGCGCGCCTCGTCGGCGGTCAGACCCTGTTCGGCCGGCGATTTCCAGCCCGCCATGCCATGCCAGCGCGGCGTCGGCCCCTCGCGGTCCAGGCCCAGGCCGTGGATCAGCCCCTTGCCGATGATGGCCACGTCATTGACGCCGTCGCCATAGATCAGACTGTTGTGGAAATGGCTGACGCCATAATCCTGAAGCTGCTCGTCAAAGACGTTCTCGGGCAGGTCGTACTGGCCGGCGTGCTTGCGCGGGTCCGCCGCCTCGATCACCGAGCCGTTCATCAGCACCAGGGTAATGAAGCTGCGCAGGCGGATCGAGAAGCACAGGTAGTGGCCGGGGGGCACGATCACCGTCCCGCCGCCCTTGGCCGACGCCGCTTCGATGGCCTTGTTGAAGGCGTCGGAATCGATGGCGATGCCGTCGCCGACCGCGCCATAATCGCGAACATTGTAGAAACCGCTGAGAGAGCCGGACGCCCGCACGAGCGTCGGGCTCATGGCCATGGCCGCGCCCAGTCCCAAGGTCACAAAGCGGCGGCTGAACTCCGCCTTCTCGCCTGCTGCCCCATCCGCCATGCGTCTCACCCCATTCTTGCCTATTGGGGCCATGTTGTATGATGTATTATATTGAATCAACCCTGCGTGGGCACGGCGCCCTGCGACATGAGGTCAGTCGAGCGGCCGGGCGGCCAACACCTCGCGCGTGATCTCGTCCACCGTCTTCACGCCGGTCAGTGCCATGGCGACACGCATCTCGGCGGCGATCATCTCCAGCAGCTTCGTGACCCCCGCCTCGCCGCCCGACGCCAAGGCGTAGATATAGGCTCGGCCTAGCAACACGCCCTTCGCCCCCAGCGCCAGCATACGCACCACATCCAGACCCGTGCGCACGCCGCCGTCGACCAAAACCGTCAGACCGTCGCCCACCGCATCGGCGATAGCCGGCAGGGCGCGGGCGCTGGACAGGGTGCCGTCCAGTTGTCGTCCCCCGTGGTTCGACACCACCAGACCCGTTGCGCCGAAGCGCAGAGCGTCGCGCGCGTCCTCGGGATCAAGGACGCCCTTGATGATGATGTCGCCCTTCCACAGATCGCGGATCCACTCCAGATCCGACCAACTGATCGACGGATCGAAGTTCTGGCCCAGCCAGCCGATATAGTCCGACAGCCCCGTGGCCTTGCCGCGATAGGCCGAAATATTGCCCAGGTCGTGCGGATGCCCCCGCAGGCCGACGTCCACCGCCCAGTCCGGCTTGAACGCCACCTGGACCATGCGGCGCGCGCCAGACCACGGGCCGCTCATGCCCGAGTGAAGATCGCGATAGCGCGAACCCGGCACAGGCATGTCCACGGTGAAGACCAGCTTGGTCACGCCCAGGGCCATGGCCCGCTCCAGCGCGTCCTTCATGAAGGCCCGATCTTTCAGTACGTAGAGCTGGAACCAGATCGGCCGGCCGTCCCCGCCGCCCACGACCTCCTTCATCGAACAGACGCTGACGGTGGACAGGATGTAGGGAATATTCGCCTGATGGGCGGCCCGCGCCACCTGCACCTCGCCCCGTCGCGCCGACATGCCGCCCAGACCTATGGGCGCCAGCGCCACCGGCATGGCGGTTTTCTCGCCAAACAGTTCCGTCTCCAGGCTCAGCGTCGAGACATCGCGCAGGACACGCTGGCGCAGGGCGATGCCCGCCAGATCCTCGACATTGTCCCGCAGGGTCTTTTCGGCGAAGGCCCCGCCGTCGATATAGTCGAACAGAAAGCGCGGCAGACGACGCCGCGCGGCCTCGCGGAAGTCCGTGGTCGAGGCGATGATCATGGCTCGTCTTTCAAGTGGCGATCCGCGTCCAGTCTCAGCACCCGATCAGCGTAGGCTGGCATGTCGAACAGGATGTGGCGGGTCAGCCGTTCATAGTGCTGGATGAAGGCGCCGACCTCGGCATCGCTCATGACGCGGGCGCCGTCGGGGGCTTGGGCGCGCAAGGCGTGTTCCTGCTGCAGCCGCCAGCGCTCGACCACCTCGAAGCCCGGCGCGGCCAGGAGCACAAGCCGGTCTATGCGAGCGAACAGCTCGGCGTAAGGCCCGGCGAGCGCCGCGTTCACATGATGTCGCCAGACCCCGTCCGGGTCACGCTCGCCCTCCAGAGCATTGACCGGCTCAGCCAGAGCCGCCTCGTCCTGGGGCCTCGCCCCGACGCACCAGCCCTCGAAGATCAGCACGTCGAGCGGACCGTCGAGCCTCGCCCACTCGGCCTCGGGCGCCGGGTCGTCGGTGGACTTGTCGAACTGCGGCAGGGTGACGCCCCGCCCCGCCTTCACCGCCTCCAGCAGAGCCAGGCCGCGCTCCACGTCATGGGTTCCGGGCGCGCCGCGCGTCGCGAACAGAGGATGGACCACGCGCGCCATCTCCGCACGTCGGTCATGCGACAGATAGAGATCGTCCAGCGACAGGATCGCCGTCCTGATCCCGCGCGCGTTCAGACTCTGCGCCAGATCCGCCGACAGGGTGGACTTGCCCGACCCCTGTGCGCCGCACAGACCCAACACGAAAGGCCTGTCGCCGCGCCAGCCGTCCAACGCCCGCTCAACCGCTTCAAGCGACCCGGTCAAGCAGGGGCTCTCCGTCAAAGAAGCGGTCCAGATTGTCTGCCACCCGCATTCCCATGGCTGTGCGCGTCTCCAGCGTCGCGCTGCCCAGATGCGGCAAGAGGACGGCGTTCGGCGCCGCCAGCAGCGCCGGAAGGATCGCCGGTTCGCCCTGATAGACGTCCAGTCCCGCGCCCGCGATCACACCGTCGCTCAGGGCCTGGGCCAGATCGTCCTCGTTCACCACCGAGCCGCGCGCCGTGTTAATTAGGATGGCGGTCGGCTTCATCCGCTTCAGCAGGGCGGCATTGATCAGGTGATACGTCTGAGGTCCGCCCGGCGTGTGCAGCGATAAGACGTCGGACGCCTCGGCCAGCGCCTCCAGGGTGTCGAAATAAACGGCGCCATCCTCATTTTCGGCGCGTCGGCGGCTGTGATAGGCGATGCTCATGCTCAGCAAGGCTCTGGCCCGGTCGGCCGTCGCCCGCGCAATCCGGCCATAGCCGACCAGCCCCAGGGTCTTGCCCGCCAGCGACTGGCCCAGCAGGTGGGTGGGCCGCCAGCCAGTCCATTCCCCGGCCCGCAGTTCTCGCTCGCCTTCGCCCGCGCGGCGGCTTGCCATCAGCATCAGCAGAACCGCCAGTTCAGCTGTCGTATCGGTCAGAACGTCGGGCGTATTGGTGACGGCGATCCCCGCCGCCTTGGCTGCTTCCAGATCGATGTGTTCGTAGCCCGCGCCATAGTTGGCGACGATCCGCACCCGCACGCCGGGCGCGGACAGAACCGCGGCCGGGACCTTGTCCGACACCGTGGGGCACAAGGCGTCGTATTCCGTCATGGCGGCACGCAGTTGATCCAGCGTCAGCGGCGTATCGCCTTCGTTCAGCGTCGCGTCATAGCGGGCTGAAAGCCGCGCCTCGACCGCTTTCGGCCAGCGTCGGCTGATCAGAATTTTCGGCTTCATGCCCCTGCCTCAGATCAGGCCGCGCTGGGCCAGGTTGCGCATCAGATCCGCTGCCCCAAAAGTCCAGGGCTCGCACTCGTTCGTCGGACGCACCCGGTTCACCAGGGCCCCTAGCTGG
>CAYWDO010000026.1:16680-24312 GCA_964456995.1 uncultured Brevundimonas sp. | reverse complement strand
TCGGCCTCGGTCGGGATGCGGAAACCGGGCCGCCACTCGCCCGAGGCGATGCGGCGCTCGATGTCGCCGGCGATCCGTCGATGAAGCGGCTCATGATCCATGAATCGAAACTGCCTCTTGCACGCGATAATGTCTAGACATAACACTCCCCCAAACGACGGCCCAACCCGCACTCTGGCCGCATGGAGGAATCGATGAGCGCCCCGCCCAACACCCGCATCATCCGCAGCCCGCACGGCGCTGAAAAGACCGCCAAGACCTGGGCCGCCGAAGCGGCCATGCGGATGCTGATGAACAACCTCGACCCCGAGGTGGCCGAGCGGCCCGAGGACCTCGTCGTCTACGGCGGCATCGGCAAGGCGGCCCGCAACTGGCAGGCCTTCGACAGCATCGTCGAACAGCTGCAGAAGCTGGAGGCCGACGAGACCCTGCTGGTCCAGTCGGGCAAGCCGGTCGGCGTCTTCCGCACCCATGAAGACGCGCCGCGCGTCCTGATCGCCAACTCCAACCTGGTGCCCAAATGGGCGACCTGGGAGCATTTCAACGAGCTCGATCGCAAGGGCCTGATGATGTACGGCCAGATGACGGCCGGATCGTGGATCTACATCGGCACCCAGGGCATCGTCCAAGGCACCTATGAGACCTTCATGGAGGCGGGTCGCCAGCACTACGGCGGCGACTGGTCGGGCAAGTGGATTCTGACGGCGGGCCTGGGCGGCATGGGCGGCGCCCAGCCCCTGGCCGCGACCATGGCCGGCGCGTCGTGCATCACCATCGAGTGCCAGCGCAGCCGCATCGAGTTCCGCCAGCGCACCCGCTACGTCGACGTCATGGCCGAGACGCTGGACGAGGCCCTGGCCCTGCTGGAACAGTCGTTCAAGGACAAGAAAGCCTTGTCGATCGGTCTGTTGGGCAATGCGGCTGACCTTCTGCCTGAAATGGTCAAGCGCGGCGTCCGCCCCGATCTGGTGACCGATCAGACCAGCGCCCACGACCCGGTCAACGGCTATCTGCCCTCCGGCTGGACCGTCGCCGAGTGGGAAGAAAAGCGCGTCAGCGACCCCGCCGCCGTCGAGGCCGCCTCGCGTCAGTCGATGGCCGTCCACGTTCAGGCCATGCTCGACTTCCACGCCATGGGCATCCCCACCGTCGACTATGGCAACAACATCCGTCAGGTCGCCTTCGATCAGGGCGTGAAGAACGCCTTCGACTTCCCCGGCTTCGTCCCTGCTTATATCCGCCCGCTGTTCTGTCGTGGGATCGGCCCGTTCCGCTGGGCCGCCCTGTCGGGTGACCCCGAGGACATCCGCAAGACGGATGCGGCGATGAAGAAACTCTTCCCCGACAACGCCGGCCTGCACCGCTGGCTGGACATGGCGGGCGAGCGCATCGCCTTCCAGGGCCTGCCGGCGCGCATCTGCTGGATCGGTCTGGGCGACCGTCACCGCGCCGGCCTGATGTTCAACGAGATGGTGGCCTCGGGCCAGCTGAAGGCCCCCATCGTCATCGGCCGCGACCATCTGGACTCAGGCTCCGTCGCCAGCCCGAACCGCGAGACCGAGGCCATGATGGACGGCTCGGACGCCGTCAGCGACTGGCCCCTGCTGAACGCCCTGCTGAACACGGCGTCGGGCGCTTCGTGGGTGTCGCTGCACCACGGCGGCGGGGTCGGCATGGGCTATAGCCAGCACTCGGGCGTCGTCATCGTCGCCGACGGCACGCCGGAAGCCGCCGAGCGGCTGGAACGCGTCCTGTGGAACGACCCGGCCACCGGCGTCATGCGCCACGCCGACGCCGGATACGACATCGCCAAGGACGCCGCGCGCGAACACGGCCTGAACCTGCCGAGCCTGACATGACCTGAAAGCCCTCCCCCTCGAGGGGGGAGGGTTGGGTGGGGGTGAAGCCTCCGCCCGTTCTGTGAATGGCTCTGGAGGCGCCGCCTCCCGCGCTCCCGATTTCAGGCAAACTGCCTACACCCCATCCCCGGCCCTTCCCCCTCGAGGGGAAGGGAGGAGAAGAAGAAATGACGAAGATCCTTATCGGCCAAGACCCGCTGACTCTTAATCAGCTGCGCCAAGTCCTGAACGGCCCTGTTCAGGTCGAACTTACGCCCGCCGCCTGGGCCAATGTCGAGAAGGGCGCGGCCACCGTCGCCGCCATCCTGGCCGAGGGGCGCACGGTCTATGGCATCAACACCGGCTTCGGCCTGCTGGCCAACACCAGCATTGCGGCGGAAGATCTTGAAACTCTTCAGAAGAACCTGGTCCTCAGCCACGCCTGCGGGGTCGGCCCGCTGCTGAGCGACAACGTCACCCGCCTGCTGATGGTGCTGAAGATCGCGTCACTGTCGCGCGGCGCCTCGGGCGTGCGGCGCAGGACGCTGGAAGCGCTGATCGCCATGGTCAACGGCGAAGTCCTGCCCTGCATCCCGTCCAAGGGGTCGGTCGGCGCCTCGGGCGACCTGGCCCCGCTGGCCCACATGAGCTGCGTCCTGATCGGCGTCAGCGAGGCCCGATATCAGGGTCAGACGCTGGATGCCGAGGCGGCTCTGGCCAAGGTCGGGTTGGGGCCCGTGGTGCTTGGTCCCAAGGAGGGCCTGGCCCTACTGAACGGCACCCAGTGCTCGACCGCCCTGGCCCTGGCCGGTCTGTTCGCCACCGAGGACGTGTTCGCCGCCGCCATCGCCGCCGGCGCCCTGTCGGTCGATGCGCTGAAGGGGTCGGACGCGCCGTTCGATCCTCGCATCCACGCCCTGCGCGGACAGCCCGGCCAGATCGAGGTCGCCGCCGTGCTGCGCGAGCTGATCACCGGCAGCGCCATCCGCGAGAGCCACCGCGAGGACTGCGCCAAGGTGCAGGACCCCTACTCGCTGCGCTGCCAGCCGCAGGTCATGGGCGCCATCCTCGACGTGATGAGGAACGCCGCAGCGACCCTGGAACGCGAAGCCAACGCCGTGACCGACAATCCCCTGGTGTTCTTCGACGACGGAGATGTCATCTCGGGCGGCAACTTCCACGCAGAACCCGTTGCTTTTGCAGCCGATCAGATCGCCATGACCCTGTGCGAGATCGGCAATATCTCCGAGCGCCGCACCTCCATCCTGGTCGATCCCAAGATGAGCGAACTGCCCGCCTTCCTGGTCAAGGAGAGCGGCCTGAACTCGGGCTTCATGATCGCCCAGGTGACGGCGGCGGCCCTGGTGGCCGAGAACCGCATGGTCGCCCATCCGTGCAGCGTCGACACCGTCCCGACCAGCGCCAATCAGGAAGACCACGTCTCGATGGCCACCCACGGCGCGCGGCGCCTTCTGGACATGGCCGAGAACACGGCCACCGTGGTCGGCATCGAACTGCTGGCCGCCGCGCAAGGTCTGGAGTTCCACCGCCCCCTGACCAGCTCGCCGCAACTGGAGCAGGCCTACGCCATCGTGCGCGAGGCCGCCGCGCCCTATACGTCGGACCACTATTTCGCGCCGGACATCGCCCGGGCGACGGACGGGGTGCGGGCCGGTCGCTATCGTAACTTCGCCGGTCGCCTGCTGCCCTCAGCTTAGAGGGCAACGTCACAGCCCGGCGATCAAAGGGAGGCTAAAAATCCATCGCCCTTGGCGTGAACCTAGCGAGCTTCTGATCGCTTAGGGATGTGCGGCGCTCAGGCCGCGCGAACCGGAGCCATCGGAATGAAGACCGTCGTTTTGACCGGGCTGGCTCTGGGCGTCATGGTCGTGGGTTGCGGCGGTTGGGCGGCCTGGAACGCGACGGCTAGTGCAAATCACGCCCCCGGCGGCGGCCCTCTGCAAATCGAAGTGGTCGCCCCCAGAGAACCGGATCTTCCCGACCGCCCCATCCTGACAGTGGGCGAACTGCGGGACGGCTACGTGCACGATCCCGAGCGATTGCAGTCGCCGCCCGCTATCCTCGACGCCGAGTACGCCTATGTCGAAGCGGCTTGGCCCGAGCCGGAACCCGTAGCCGCGCCGGTGGATCAGCCTGAGGGTCTGGTATGGACCTCTTTACGCCCCGCCGCGCCGCCGCGGTTGGAGCCTGACGACTACAGCTTCGGCTTCGATCAGTCTCGGCGGGAACAGCCGTCCGAAGACGCGCGCAGCTTCGTCGATGCAGGCGGATCGACGACGGCGACCATTGACACGGTTCCGCTAGATAATCGCGGCCTCGACTAGAAAAGCCGAGGCCGCCGCAACATCACCGGCGCGAGGTGACGCTGAGAGTGTAGTCGCCCTCTTCCGCAGAGCCGAGCGTGTTGGCGCGGACGGAGTAGGTGCCGGGGCGCAGTTCTTGCACGATCTGGGCGCTGGTGCCGCCGCCGCTGTCGTCATCCGAAGCCAGCGACTCGCCATCGCACTGCGGACCTTCGTAGAGGGCCAGATAGGCGTCGAAATCACCCGAATCCAGACGAACCGCGACACTGCCGGCGCGCGCGATCGACAGGGCGTAGCAGTCATAAAAGGAACCATCATCGGCCCGACGGTCGCTGAACTCCAGACGGCCCGAGCGGCTTTCACCAACGGCGATAGGCAGGACCTGGGTCGTCGGGCGAACCCGCTCGCCGGACGAGACGCGCAGTTCATAACGGCCGGTCTCGCCCTCGCTCAGTGTATTGGCCTTGATGATCCACAGGCCGCCGCTGGAGGCGAAGCGCAGCTGCGAGTTGGTGCCCATGTCGGGGCCATCGTCGTTTGTGATGGAGGTCTCGTCGCAGTCCGCGCCCTCGCCGGCCGACAAATAGGTGTCGAAGTCCGACGAGCTGAGCGTCACCGTATAGGCCTCGTCCGCATTGGTCTGGATGACGTAGCAACGATAGTGCGAGCCGTCTCCCATGCGGGCGTCCTTGGCGGTGAAATTGCCCTGCACCGTCTGGCCAGGGCGGATGCTGCTCTGGGCGGAGGCGGCGCCGGCCAGGGCCAGTGCGGCCGACGCCACAACGGTCGTCATCAGAAGGGTGCGCATGGGGGTCTCCGTGGAATGCCGAACCAGCGCCCTAACCTGAGCGCCTAAACAGTTGATTTATTTTACACTCAGTAAGGGAACGCGCTTCAGCGCCGGCAGGCCGGCGGCGTTGGTGCAGAAGCAGACGGTGCGCAGCTGCCGGATCACAGTCTGGAAGTGGGCGACGACGGCTTCGGTCGACTCCGTCGCCGCCTGAATGACGCCCGAGGCCATGCCGACCACGTCGGCGCCCAGGCGGACGGCCTTGGCCACGTCAACGCCGTCACGGACGCCGCCGGAGCCGATGATCAGAGCCTCGGGAAGTGCGTTGCGCGCCTCGGCGATGGCGCGGGCCGTGGGGATGCCCCAGGCGGCGAAGGCGGCGGCATGGGCCTTGTCCGCCGGGTCGGCGGCGCGTTCGCCCTCGATCAGGCCCCAGTTGGCGCCCCCGGCCCCGGCCACGTCCACGCCCGCCGCGCCCATGGCGATCAGACGCTGAGCGGTGACGGCGGATATCCCCGCCCCCGTTTCCTTGACGATGACCGGCGCGTCGAGATCACGGATCAGGGCCTGAAGCGCGGCGCCCACGCCCCACCAGTCGCGGTCGCCCTCGGGCTGACAGGCCTCCTGCAAGGGGTTCAGATGCACCACCAGGGCGTCCGCCCCGATCATGTCCAGCGCGCGCCTGGCCTGCTCGACCCCAAATCCCCGCGTCAGCTGCGCCGCGCCGATATTGGCCAGAATGGGCGTGTCGGGCGCCCGGTCACGAAGGGAGCGATCCAGCCCGCCGGTCGCCCCGCCCTCGATGGCGGCGCGTTGCGAGCCGACCGCCAAGGCGATGCCCAGATGCTGCGCCGCCTCGGCCAGACGGGCGTTGATGGCCTCGGCGCGGGCTGGTCCGCCGGTCATGGCGCTGATCAGCAGGGGCGCCTGCAGACGCCGACCGAGAAAGTCGGCGCCGAGGTCAATCTTGGCGTGATCCAGATCCGGCAGGGCCTCATGCACGAAGCGCCAGTCATCGAAGCCTGAAGCCTGGGCGTGCCGCCCGCCGCCGGACAGCACCACGTCAAGGTGCTGGTCCTTGCGACCCAGGATCAGGTCATCGCTCATCGGGCGGTCAGGGCTGACGCTCGAGCGTCAGCACATAGTCGCCGGTCGAGGCGGGCGCGAAGCTGCGGGCGCGCACGACATAGGTCCCGTCGCGCGGCGCAGTCCAGTCCAGCCGAGCGTGGGTGTCCGACAGGCTGTCGTCGTCTTCGGCCAGGCTGTTGAAGTCGCCGTCCTTGTCCTCGCCCACCTCGACGAAGGCGTCAAAGGCGGGAGAGATCAGGGTGAAGCGCAGCTTCTCATCGGCCTTGGCCTTGAAGGTATAGGCGTCGAACGAGACGCCCTCGTCGTTCATGGCGTCGGCTTCGGACAGGCTGCCGCGCGCGGTCGCTCCGACCAGCAGGCTGCCCGGCCCCGGCTCCGGGCCTCGATCAGAGAATTCGAGAGAATACAGCCCCTTGCCGTCGCCCGAATAAGGCAATGCGCGAACGATATAGTCGCCGTCCTCGGGCAGGGTGAAGGTCAGGCGGGCGTCCGTGCCCTGGCGCAGGCCGTCGTCATCGGAAGCCAGTTCCTCGAACTCTTCACCGGCCTTGCCGACCTGCAACAGGGCGTCGAAGTCGCCGGAACGCAGGATGGCCTGGACGCGCTGCCCCTCGCTCCCGGTGAAGGCGTAGCCGTCGAACAGGCGGCCCTCGTCGTCGGTCGCGCCGCCTTCCTTCAACTCGCCCTGCACCGTCTGGCCAAAGCTGAGCGCGGTCGGCGGCGGCGGCGGGGCCACTTCTTCCAGCTTCAGGTCGTAACGGCCTGTGGCGTCCGAGAAACCCCTCGCCTCGATCAGATAGTCGCCGTCCTCGGGCAGGACGAAGGTCAGCCGGGCATTCAGCTCTCCGCCGCCGTCATCGTCGGTGGCCAGGCTGTTGTGGTTGGCGTCGAACAGTTCGAGGTAGCTGTCGAAATCATCGGCCTTCAGGCTGATGGCCACGCGCTGCCCGGCCCGACCGGTGAAACGGTAGAGGTCGGCGGGCGCGCCGGAATCGCTCTGGGGGCTGTCTTCGTCGAGCCGGCCGTCGACCTCGTCGCCTATGGTGATCGTCCGGGCCTCGGGGGCCGGCGGGCCTTGTTCGAGCGACAGGCGATAGTCGCCCTCGGCGCCGCTGCCGACTGAGGCAGCCTGAATCACATATTCGCCGGCTTGGGGCGCGGTGAAGACCAGATAGGAATTCAACCCCTTGCCTGCGCCGTCGTCGTTCTGGGCTGATTGCACGAAGGCGCCGTTGATCATGCGGCCGATGCGCAGCGTCGGATCGAAGTCGTCGGATTCCAGCAGAACCGCGACACGGTCCCCGGCGCCCGCGCGGAAGGCGTAGGCGTCGAAACTATTGCCGTCCTCGTCCTCGGCGTCGCCGCTGGTCAGGCGGCCAGACACGTCGCCGCCGACCGTGATCCGTCCGGGACGCGGCTGGCGCGGGGCCACGCGCTCGCTGAGGGCCAGGGTGTAGGCGCCGGTCTCCAATCCGGAGAAGGCGCGCGCGCGGACGATATAGACGCCGTCGCTGTCGGGGGTGAAGCGCAAACGGGCATTCGTGCCGCTGCCGGCGCCGTCGTCGTCGGACGCCAGCGAATCGCCCGACGT
>CAYWDO010000026.1:3314-16580 GCA_964456995.1 uncultured Brevundimonas sp. | reverse complement strand
TCGCTCTCTTCAAGCCGCCCCCGAACCTCGGCGCCGATACGGACGTCGGTCGGTGTCTGGGCGAAAACGGAGCCGGACGACAGCAGGGCGACGACGCTGACCGCCCCGAACAGGGCCCCGAATTGAGAATGACGCATGAAAACCTCTTTGCTGGCGCCATCATAGACGCCGAACCGCCACGGCTGTAAATCGCAGCCACGCTTTCACGTTCCCGAGCCTATGGAGCCGATCATGGCTGACGAACCCGCCCGCGCCGCCCTGATCGACGGCAAGGCCTTCTCGCAGACCCTGGTCGAGCGCGTCGCCGCCGCCGCCGCGCGGTTGGAAGCGGCCCACGGGGTCAAGCCGGGCCTGGCCGTGGTCATCGTCGGCGAAGACCCCGCCAGCCAGATCTACGTCCGCAACAAGGGCGAGACGACGCAGAAGGCCGGGATGCGGTCCGACACCCACCGCCTGCCCGACACGACCACGCAAGCCGAACTGCTGGCCCTGATCGCGGCGCTGAACGCCGACGCGGGCATCCACGGCATTCTAGTGCAGTTGCCCCTGCCCAAGCATATCGATTCGGCGGCGGTCCTGGGCGCCATCGACCCGGACAAGGACGTGGACGGCTTCCACGTCGTCAACGTCGGGCGGCTGGCGGTCGGCCTGCCGGGCATGATCCCCTGCACGCCTCTGGGCAGCCTGATGATGCTGAAGGATCAGCTGGGCGACCTGTCGGGCCTGAACGCGGTCATCGTCGGCCGCTCCAACATCGTCGGCAAGCCGATGGCGCAACTGCTGCTCGGCGAAAGCTGCACCGTCACGATCGCCCACTCGCGCACCCGCGATCTGCCCGCCCTGTGCCGCACCGCCGACATCCTTGTCGCCGCCGTCGGCCGCCCGGATATGATCAAGGGCGACTGGATCAAACCGGGAGCCACGGTCATCGACGTGGGCATCAACCGCGTGCCCTCCAAGGACCCAGTTAAAGCCGCCGAGGGCAAGACCCGCGTCGTCGGCGACGTGGACTTTGCCGAAGCCGTCGAGGTCGCCGGACGCATTACCCCCGTCCCCGGCGGCGTCGGCCCCATGACCATCGCCTGCCTGCTGGCCAACACCTACACCGCCGCCTGCCGGTCGGTCGGCGTCACGCCGGACGATCTGGGCGGCTGAGCTCTTTCACCACCTTCCCGCTCACCCCGGCGGACGCCGGGGTCCAGTGAGAACTTCCCGCGCCCAAGGGAGCCCAATAGCCTCGTGGCGCGCCCAATGGCCAAAGAACTGGATCCCGGCGTCCGCCGGGATGAACGGAGCAAGGGGACTGGCCCAGTCTTCTCAGCGCTAAGAAAATCCGGCCTTGAAGCGGAGCCTTTCCGCTCCGATAGTCTTTAGCGGATCAGCGGTCGTGCCGACCGCCGGAGGAACTCATGGCTGGATTCTCGCCCCGTCTCGCGGCCGTCGCCGCCGTCGTCGTCCTGACGCCCGCCGTGGCGGGTTGCGGCTACAACACCATTCCGACCAAGCAGGAGCGGGCCGAAGCCGCCTGGGCTGACGTCCAGAGTCAGTATCAGCGCCGGGCCGACCTGGTGCCGAACCTGGTCGCCACGGTTCAGGGCGCGGCCATTCAGGAACGCACCACCCTGACCCAGGTTATCGAGGCGCGGGCCAAGGCCACCAGCATCAACGTCGACGCCTCCAGCCTCAGCGACCCCGCCGCCTTCCAACAGTATCAACAAGCGCAGGGCGAACTGTCGGGGGCTCTGTCGCGGCTGCTGGTGACGGTCGAGGCCTATCCGCAGCTTCAGGCCAACCAGAACTTCCTGACCTTGCAATCGCAGCTGGAAGGCACAGAAAACCGCATCGCCGTGGCGCGCCGCGACTACAACGAGGCCGTGCGCGACTACAACACGACCTTGCGCACCTTCCCAACCGTGATCTGGGCCAAGACCCTGCATGGCGGCTCCAAGCCCATGCAACTGTTCACGGCCACCGCCGAGGCCCAGAGCGCCCCGACCGTCAACTTCAACCTCGGCGTCCCCGGCGCCCAGCCGGGTGGCGGCGCGCCGGCGACGACGCCAGGCGCGGCGCCCGGTTCCACGCCGCCTGCCGCAGCCCCCGCGCCGGCGGCGTAGTCAGCCCGACATGAACCCTTCCGCCCTCGCCCTGAGGGACAGGCGCGCGCCGGGTCTGATCCCGGCGCTGTTGCTCGGTCTCGCCCTGTGGCTGGCGGCCCTGCCCGCCCTCTCCGCCGAGATCAAGTTTCCGACGCTGACGGGCCGGGTCGTCGATGACGCCCAACTGCTGACGCCGGAACAGGAACAGGCCCTGACCGGCAAGCTGGCGACGCTGGAACAGCAGACCGGCGATCAACTGGTCGTCGTGACCGTCCCCTCGTTGCAGGATCAGGAGATCGAGGACTTCGGCTATCAGCTGGGTCGTCACTGGGGCATCGGCCAGAAGGAAAACGACGGCGGCGCCCTGCTGATCGTCGCGCCGAACGAACGCAAGGTGCGCATCGAGGTCGGCTATGGGCTGGAGGGCGTCCTGACCGACGCCTATTCCTCCATGATCATCCGAGACGACATCCTGCCCGCCTTCCGCACCGGCGACTACGCGGCCGGCATCATCGCCGGGACCGACGCCGTCATCGCCCAGCTGACCGCCGATCCGGCCGAGGCCCAGGCCCGCGCGGCCGAGGCGAAAAGCGCGGCGAGCGAGCGCGAGGCCCCGATCCTGCCGGCCCTGATCATCTTCCTGATCTTCTTCTTCCTGTTCGTCAGCCTGGTCGGCGCGGCGGCGGGCGGCAAGCGGCGGCGCGGCGGCAAGGGCGGCGATGGCCTGACCCCCATCCTGATCTGGGCCGCCAGCGAGGCGCTGAAGAACCAGGGTCGCGGCGGCGGACGCGGCGGCTGGGGCGGCGGTGGCGGCTTCGGTGGAGGCGGCGGCGGATTTGGCGGGGGCGGCGGCGGCTTTGGCGGCGGCGGCGCTTCGGGGGGATGGTGATGCAGTTCACACAACAGGATCACGCCCGCGTCTCAGAGGCCATCGCCCGCGCCGAGGCGAACACCTCGGGCGAGATCTTCTGCGTCGTGGCGCGGCAGGTGTCCTCCTATCGCGACGTCAGCCTGGCCTGGGCGGCGGCGGCGGCCCTGTTGCTGCCCCTGGCCCTGATACCGCTCGGCTTCGGCGCCCACTGGCTGCCCGGTCTGCCTGGTCTTTGGGGCGCCGAATGGCAGGCCGCCCACGCCGCCGCGCGCGAGGTAGAGATCGGTCAGGCCCTGGCCGCCTACGCCCTGGTGCAGGCGGCGGTCTTCCTCGGCGTCTTCCTGCTGACCCTGATCCCGGCGGTGAAGCGCCTGCTGACCCCCGCCCCCCTGCGCCGCACCCGTGTCCGTCGCGCCGCCATGCAGCAGTTCCTGGCCCACGGACTGCACGTCACCGAGGCCCGCACCGGGGTGCTGATTTTCGCCGCCCTGGCCGATCATCAGGTCGAGGTCATCGCCGACGAAGGCATCCACGCCTGCGTCAGTCCCGAGGTCTGGGCCGACGCGGTAGCCGCCCTCACCGAGGGTCTGCGCCGCAATCAGCCGGTCGAGGGGATGCAACAGGCCATCGCCCTGTGCGGAAATGTGCTGGCGGAACAGTTTCCGCCGCGATCCGCTGATATCAACGAGGTCCCCGACCGTCTGGTTGTCATCTAGAGCGGATAGACAGGCTGCGGGACAGACCGCGCCGACAAGGACCCATGCCCAGACTCGTCACCTATAATGTGCACCGCTGCGTCGGCGTCGATCGCAAGCTGGACGTTGCCCGCATCGCCGACGTCATCGCCGAGCTGGAACCGGACATCGTCTGCCTGCAAGAGCTGGACGTGGGCCGCGCCCGCACCAACGGCGTCGATCAGGCCAGCGCCATCGCGGAGCTTCTGTCGATGAGTTTCCGCTTCCATCCGGCCATGCAGGTCGAGGCGGAGTTGTATGGCGACGCCATTCTGACGCCCTGGCCCGAACGGCTGATGCGGGCCGCCGCCCTGCCCACCCTGCCCAATCTGAGGGGGCTGGAGCCGCGGGGCGCCCTGTGGTCGGCCATCGACTTCAACGGGACGATCCTGAACGTCTTCAACACCCATTTCGGCCTGGTGCCGCGCGAGCAGCGGATGCAGGCGGCGGCCCTGGTCGGGCCGGACTGGCTGGGCGATCCCCGCTGCACCGGACCGACCCTGCTGACAGGCGACTTCAACGCCACCTCCATCACCCGTCCCTATCAGGCCCTGACGCGACGACTGGCCGACGCCCAGCGCGAACTGGGACTGAAGCCCTCCGTCAAGACCTTCCCCTCCAGCTTCCCCGCCATCCGCATCGACCACTGCTTCGTCAGCCCCGAGATCCGCGTGACGGGGGCCATGACGCCGCTGCATCCGCTGGCGCGTTCGGCGTCGGACCACCTGCCCCTGGCCATCGACTTCGAGTTCCGGGATCAGCCCGGCGCCTGACCGCCTTCCGAACGGGGCCGGGTGCGGTGCGTCCGGTTCAGCCGTTTCCACGGCCGCCAGGCGTCCATCGACGACATGGGATCGCCCAACTGCCATTCGGCGAACAGCCGCTCCATCGGGGAGGGCGGCGTCGAGCCCAACAGGCTCATACGGTCGGAGCCGAACGTCATGATCGCCTGCCCCACCGAACCCATAATGGCCTCGGCCTGGGCGAAGGCTTCGCCCGACACGCCGATAAAGTGGCCGATGGACCGCTGCCGGAACCGGCGCACCACGTCTCGTCCCTCCGCCGTCGTGGGCTCGGCCGCCACGTCGCACTCGGTATCCAGTCCCTGAGACCGGTTGTTCAGATTGGTCGAGCCGATCCGCAGAAGCCGGTCGTCGATGATCGACACCTTGGCGTGAACGATGATGCGTTCCCCCTCCGCCGTAGAGGGGCTGAACGCGGTGAATCGGTTGTGGGCGTCAGCCTGCTCCAGCCGATACAGGACCTCGGCGCGGGCCGTGTCCATGGTCAGGCCATCGAACCAGCTAGGGCTGCGCCCCGTCGAGACCAGCACAACCTCCGGCCCATCCGGCTCAGCCAGACGTTCCGCCAGGGCCGCCGCGATGATCGGCGAGGTGAAATACTGGTTCTCAAGGTAGATCAGCCGCTTGGCGCGGCGGATGGACTCCAGATGCAGGGCCTCATTTTCGCGCACCTCGGATCGGCCGCCGACGCGTGGTTCCGTGCGGGCGATACCGACCGCCACGTCGGTCAGGGCGGGCTCCACGCCATCAGGCCAGGGGTCATCCTCGGACTCGTCCGGCGAGGTCCTCTCCCAGGTGGCCCGGTACCAGCGCTCGCGCGCCAGATCGCCTAACGCGCGCGCCGCCGCGCCGTCCATCACGCTCATGACCTCATGGCGAGGCGCGCTGAACAGGCCGGACGGCTGGCAACGGCGGGGATCGATGTCCAGATGCTCGTCGGTGTCCCAGCGGTCCGTGGCGATGTCGCCGCCGCCGCAGAAGGCCACCTTGTCGTCGATGATGACCACCTTCTGGTGGTGGCAGGCGCCCAGGATGCCGGGCTGATCAAGACGGAACTCGACCGTGCGCTTGCGAAACCATCGCTGCGCCTTGTGCGGATAGAAGCCCTGAGAGGCCGCAATCAACAGCGGCGATTTCCAGATCAGCAGCCGGATATCCAGATCGGGCTTTGCGCGCACCAGACTCCGCAACTGATGGCCGATCTCGCCGCGCCGATCGGTCAGCGGCGATTCCGGGTCCAGTCGGGTGCGCGGGTCGAACTGCCAGCCCAGGATAACGATGGACTTCTTCGCCTTGTGCAACGAAGAGGCCAGCGCGTCGAAGTAGGCGTTGTTCTCCATCAAGGGCGTGAATCGCTGCGCCTTTTCCACGCGCCAGCAGTCGCGCCCGGGTTCGAGCAGGCTGCCTTCGTAGGTGTCGCTCTGGTCCTGCATTCGGCCTGATTGTCTGATTCGCGTAACGATCCATCCTGCGACCGCACCCTACAGTGGCGCTGCGACGGTTTCGTTCCAAGGATCGTCTTTAATGGTCACGCTTCACAAAGAGGCCTCATTGTGATTGGGGCGCGTTTCTGTCATAAAGCCGTTCATGCAAATGCTGCTGGAAATGCTGGCTGGCCTGATTGCGATGCTCGCTGCGGCGGCGTTGTCGCAGTTCGGCGTCGATTTGCACGCCCCCCGTCCTGCCGAACGCGAGATTCAGCGCGTCCACGACTGCAAGGAGGCGCCTGCCTCCGCCGCCATGGTCGCTGCCGCCCCGCGCGACTGTTGATCCAAGGCGGGCCTGACAGTCGTCATCCCCTGTCTTCCCATGAAATCGCGCCCTGCGAGCCTTTGCGCGGCCGGATCGAGTCGCTAGGGTCCAATCTCCGCGCGCCCTCGCCGCGTTTCCGGCGAACAGTGAACGAGACCGACGCCCCATGAAGTCCAGCCATAGGCCGCCGCTCAACCTCTCCGACCCGGAACCGGTCGAGGATCGTGACGAGTCCGCCGGGGTCGTCGCAACCGGCGACAGCCTTCAGAGCGACGATGCGCTTGATGCCGAGCTCACGCTCCAGCCCTCGTCTGAAAAGCCGATGTCCGAGCGCCGCCGTCGTCGTCTGATGGAGGAGCAGCGCCTGGCCGAAGAGCGCGCCGCGGCCCTTCAAGCTCAGCCCCTGCCCGATCTCCCCCCGCTGGCGGTCTCCGCCGACGCGCCGCCCGCTGTCGTGAACGAAGCCGCGCCCCCGTCCCCCGTCACCACCCGCCGCGCGACCGCGCAGAAGTCAGGCGGCAACGCCTATCTGATCGCCGGCCTGGCCTCGGCCCTGTGGATCGGCGGCGTCGCTTCGTGGTTCGCGTACGAGTTCGGCTCGGGCGCTGTGCCTCTGGAGCCGCTGCGGCTGGCTGTTTACGCCCTGATCGCCTTGGCTCCTGCCGGGCTCGCCATCATGCTGGCCCATGCTGTGCGGCAAGGCGCCCAACTGGCCGTCGAGACTCGCCGGGCGCGAGACATGGCAGAGGCCATGGTCGGCCCGACCGCCCTGGCCGCCCATCAGACAGGACAGGTCCTGACCGCCCTGCGCGGCGACATTGACCAAGCCGCCTTGGCCGCCGAACGCGCCCGCAACGACATGACCCTGCTGCGCGAAGCTCTGGCCGAAGAAACCGTCCGCCTGAATGAGGCTGCCGACAGCGCCGGCCGCATGGCGCGCCGTCTCACCGATCAGCTGGGCCGCGAGCGCGAGCAGATGGGAGCCCTGGGCGTCCAACTGGACAGCCAGGCCACCGGCGTGGTCGACGCTGTCGAGCGCCAGTCGCGCATGGTCGTGGACGCCTCAGACCTGGCCCAGACCCAGCTTCGCGAAGCTGAAGCGGCGCTGGCCGCCCGCGCCGCCGACTTGGCCGCCGCCGCCGGTGAGGCCCAGGACGCCGCCCGCGCCGCCGCCGACGACTTGGCCCGCCAGACGCTGCGGCTGGAAACCGCCGGCAGCGGCGTCGCCGAACAGATCCAGTCGGTCGAGGAAGGCCTGAGCCAGCAGCGCGCCGCCTTGGTCACCGCCGCCTACGCCCTGCGCACCGATCAGGAAGACTTCTCGGCCCAGATCGAGAGCCAGCGCGCCCAATTCATCGAACACCTGTCCATGACCCGCTCGGCCGCCACCGACCTGACCCATACGACGGGGGATGCGAACGCGGCCATGAAGGCCCAGATCGAGGCCGCCGCTGACCAATTCCGCGCTCTGGTGGACCTGTCACAGCGCGAAGCCGACGGCTTCGACCACGCCACCAAGCTGGCGCTTGACCGCTTCGAGGCGCTGGCAGCCGAATCGCGCGACGTTCTGATCGAGGAAACCCGCCGCGCCCTTACCGCCCTGCAAGCCACCGCCGAGGAACAGCGCCTGGCGGCGGCGGCCGCCATCGAACAGGCCCAGATACGCGCTGACCGTCTGGGCGAATCCCTGTTCGACGCCGCGCAAAAGGCCGACGACGCCGCCGAGGCCCGCATCGACGGCGCCCGCAAGATCGTCAACCAGACCGCCGACATGGTCGATCTGACCGGCGAAAAGGTCGTCGAACGACTGGAGAGCACGCTGGAGCGGATGACCGCCGCCCTGGCCCAGGTCGAGGCCGCCGTCGCCGAGATGGACGACCGCGCCAGCCGACTGCCCAATGAAGCCGCCGCCCGCATCGACGCCGTCCGCGTCTCGGTCGAGGACGGCCTTGCCGCCCTGTCCGCCGCATCGAAAAAAGCCGCCGAGGACACCGAAGCTCTGGAATCCGGTTTCCAGGAGCGGGTACGCCGCAACTACGACATGCTGACCGAGGCCGTGCGCGTCATGGGCGTGGTGTCGGGGGACTCGCCGAACAGCCGTCGCCGCGAGCCTCTGTTGTCCGTCCCGACGCCCGAAGCGCCGCGTTACAAGCCGCGCCCCGTCGAACCTCGGCCTGAGCCCAAGCCCGAACCCATCGCCAAGCCTGCGGACGAACGCGCCTTCGGTCTGCGCGGCCGACTGCGGCTGGAGCCAACCGAAACCCCGGCCCCGGCGACCGCCAAGGACGAGGCGATGGACTGGAACGATCTGGTCGACGGCACGGATCAGGAGGCCGAGGCGCAGGAGGTCCCGCTGGAGCTGGACGCCCCCGTCCCCTCGGCCGCCGACGCCGACGCCCTGGCCGACCGCATCACGGCCGCCATCCGCCGCATGGGGGTCGATCCCAACGCCCTGCTGCCGCGCGCCCGGATCGAGGAAGCCGCCCGCGCCCTGTCGCTGCAGGAGCCCGACCGCGCCCGTCAGATCGTGCGCCGCGTCGCCCCCGCCGCCGTGCGCAGCGTCTCGCGCCGGATCCTGGCCGACGCCGACCTCCGGGCCGACGCCGACGCCTATGTCCGCGCCTTCGGGCTGGAAATGCAGGACCAGGCGCGTCGGGGCGACGTCCACGACGTTCAGGCCCGCCTGGCGACCGACGAGGGCCGCGCCTTCATGCTGCTGGACGCCGCCATCGGCGACCTGGGCTAGGATTCGTCGCCGAAAAGCCGGCTTAATTTGGCCCCGGCGGGCTTGACCTCCCACCGGGTTTGACCGCACCGTCCCGGCTGCTGTCACGTCAGTGTCACACAGGGTGAGTTCCTTGCTGGATATCGATTCAGGGCTTGGTCCCGACCGGCGGCCCTCCATCGCCATCTGCGCCTGGAATCCGGCCGAGCGCGGCTGGGATCCGGTCGAGGACCTGTCCGGCGAAGCATGGAATCCCGCTGGCGCCCGCACCCTGGCCGTCCCCGGGGCCGCCTCCCCCGATGAGGTCGCCGCGGCCCTCACCGCCCATCTTCGCAGCGGCGAATGCAGCGCCCTGTTGCTGGTGGGCCGCACAGCCCTGCCCGGCGGCTTCCGCATGCAGATGCGGGCTGAGAACCGGCGCATGGACGGGACCGACCGACTGGATCACACCGGACCCGGCGTGGCTCGGGCCACCGCCCCCGCCGCCGAGATCGTCAGCGCCCTGACCGACGCGGGGCTGAAAGCCCTCGCCGCCTCGGACGCTGAGGAGGATGCTGGCAGCTATATCCTGTATCGCATTCTGAACGACCTGCCGGACGGCCTGGCCTCACCCTCCATCGGCCTGATCCGCGCGCCGCTGGACGCGCCGGACGCCAAGGTTCAGTTGGCGGTCAAGACGGCGGCCACGGCCATCGCCCGCCACATGACGCCCTTGCCCCGACCCAACGCCGCCTAGGTTTTCCGCAGCCGTATCTGCAGGATCCAGCCGGCCAGACCCCCGGTCGCAGCCAGAGCCGCCATCGCCAGATAGCCCTTGAGGCCAAAGGCGTCGTACAGCGGCCCCGAGGCCGCCGTCGCCAGCCCGATCAGTACGCCCGCAGACAGCACGGAACTGAGGGTCTGCGCCGCCGTATGGCTGTCAGGCGGCGACAGGCGTTCGACGATCTGCACCCCGGCCAGATAGGTGGCGGCGAAACTCAGCGCGTGCAGGGTTTGCAAGGGCCACAGCGCCCACAGCGGCGGCGAAAAGGCCATCAGCGTCCAGCGCACGACCGCCGCGCCGGCCCCCACCGACAGCATCAGCCACGGCCCGACGCCGGCCCGACGCCGCCACGGCTCGACCACCCACATGAAGCCGATTTCGACCAAGACGGAAAAGGCCCACAGCAGGCCGGTCACGTTCTCGGGAATCCCTTGCGCCTTCCAGGCGATGGCCGAGAAGCCATAATAGAAGGCGTGCGCCGCCTGCACCGCGCCGACCGCGAAGATGGCGGTCATGAAGACCGGATCGACCACCAGCCGCCCCAGCCCCTTGAACCGCTCCAGCCCCGGCACGCGCGGGCCGTCCGTGACCGGCTCGGCGGGCAGCACCCTCCACGCCGTCACCGCGATCAACACCGCCGCCGTGCCGATCCAGAGGATGACCGCGTCAGGCGAGGCCCGCGTCAGCAGCATCCCCATGACCACATTGGCCACGACAAAGGCGGCCGAGCCGCAGCCGCGCGGCAGGGAGAAGGCGAACCCGTCGCGCCTGGCCACCCGCAAGGTCATCACATCGCTGAGCGGGATCAGCGCCGCCGCCGCCGTGGCGCCGACGAACCAGCAGACGGCCCAGGCCGCAAAGCCCTGGACCAGACCGGCCCCGCCGTAGCCCAGCGCCATCGCCAGCCCCAGCAGGGCGATAGGCGTGCGTCGGTACTGGAAGCCATCGGCCCAGACGGCCAGCAAAGGCCCCGTGACCAGCCGCCCCAGCATGGGTATGGCCAGCAAGGCGCCGATCTCGGCCCCGCTTAGCCCCTGTTCGCGAAACCACAGGCCCGCAAACGGCAGGGTCACGCCGCTGGCGGCGAACAGCAGGACGTATTGCAGGGCCATGCGCGGGGCGGATTTCATCGCCGCTGCGATAGCAGACTCGCAGCCGGTTGTGGTCTAGACATTAAGCCATGAGACTTGATCGCAACCTGCTCGTCTTCGCCGCCTTCAACGGGGCCATGGCCGTGGCGCTGGGCGCCTTCGCCGCTCACGGCGCCGGTCCGGCGGTCAAGAGCCTGCTGACCACGGGCGCCCAGTATCAGATGGTTCACGCCGTCCTGGCCGTCGTCTGCGCCACCTGGGCAAACGGCGGCAAGACTGCGCGGATCGCCGGCTGGCTGGCGGCCGGCGGCGGGCTGATCTTCTGTCTGGCCCTGGCCATGATCGGTCTGCTCAGCCTGCCCGTCATGGGCGCCGTCGCCCCCGTCGGCGGCGTCTTGATGATCGCCGGCTGGATCGTGCTGGCTATCGCGGCGTTTCGCTCACACATCGTCAACGCCTGACCCGCCAAGCTGAAAACCCCTCATTTCCTGACATGGCTTTTCCCGTGACTGATACTTCGCGCCGCGACCTCTATCCAGAGCTGGAGGCCTACGCCTCGGGCTGGATGCCGACCGACAGCGTCCACGAGATCTATTACGAGGAAAGCGGCAACCCGCACGGCGTGCCGGTCATTGTCCTGCACGGAGGCCCCGGCGGCGCAGTGAATCCGGGGATGCGGCGCTACTTCGATCCGGCCAAGTATCGGGTCGTCATGTTCGACCAGCGCGGCTGCGGCCTGTCGCGCCCCAACGCCTCATTGGAAAACAACACCACCTGGGATCTGGTCGCCGACATCGAGCGTCTGCGCGAGCAACTGGGCATCGACAAATGGGTCGTCTTCGGCGGGTCCTGGGGTTCGACCCTGTCGATGACCTATGCGATCAAGCACCCGGATCGCTGCCGGGCCCTGATCCTGCGCGGCATCTTCCTGTTGACGAAGAAAGAACTGCATTGGTTCTATCAGGACGGCGCGTCGATGATCTTCCCCGACGCCTGGGAGCGCTTCATCGCCCCGATCCCCGAGGCCGAGCGCGGGGACCTGATGGCCGCCTACAACAGGCGCCTGCTGGGCGACGATGTCGAAGAGCGCAACCGCTGCGCCGTGGCCTGGTCCAGTTGGGAAGGCGAAACCGTCAGCGTCCAGGGCCCCTCTGGCAAGCCTGACAAGTTCGCCGATCCGGAGTTCGCCGTGGCTTTCGCCCGGATCGAGAACTGGTACTTCACCAACGGCGGCTTCTACGACAGCGAGAACTGGATTCTCGAGAACATCGACACCATCCGCAATATCCCCTGCTGGATCGCGCAGGGCCGCTTTGACGTGGTGACGCCGATCTCGGGCGCCTGGTCCCTGCACCGCGCCTGGCCCGAGGCCAGGCTGGACATCGTCGGCGACGCCGGCCACGCCTCCAGCGAGCCGGGCATCATCGACAGCCTGATCCGGGGCACCGACTGGGCGGTCGGCCTCTAGGCCTTAGCGCTTCTTGCGATCCCGGATAACGGCTGCGCCGTTTCCGGGATGACGCATCAGCTTAGACGCCCGCCGACTTTGGATTGGTCTTCTGCACCATTTCGCTGAGCTGGAAGCCGATGCGGCGCGCCTCGCGTTCCTCCGGCTTCTTGATCGCGTTCAGAAGCACGTTGATCTGGGTGTAGTGCTGGATCAACCGCACCGGCTTGCCGTCGGCGTTTCGGCCAAAGAACAGAATCAGATCGGGCCCCCAGAAGCCGACGTCCATGATCTGCATGGTGCCGTCGCCTGGCAGGCCGACGACCCGAGCGCCGATCTCCTCATCCTTATCGAGGTTGGCCTCGAACTCCTCGATCATCTTGGACAAACGGACAAAGGCCCATTCGGCAGGGTTGTCGCGCATCCTCAGACCCTCGGCCTGAACCGCCGCCTCGTTCCTGGGGTCAGCCATGACCGGCTGCGGACAGGGCGTGTCGCCGCAGTCCGAGAACATGGACGGGTCGGCCTTGGGGAGGGCGCTGGATTCGGGTGCTTTATCAGTCATGGCGTCAGCCTAGCGCCTGGAGACCGCAATCAGAACAGCCCCTGCCCCTTCGGCAGTTCGACATAGCGGTGCACGTGCGTCGACAGGATCAGGCCGAAGCCGATCATCACCGTCATCATGGTCGAGCCGCCATAGGACAACAGCGGCATGGGCACGCCCACAACCGGCGCCAAACCCATGACCATGGCCCCATTGATCAGGACGAACAGCGCCAGGAAGGCGGTCATGCCGGCCGCGCTGATCCGGCCAAAGTGGCTATGCGACAGCGCCGCGATCCGCAGGGAAATCAGGATCAGCGCGGTATAGCAGGCCAGCACGGTGAACGAGCCGACAAAGCCGAACTCCTCCGACACGGTCGAGAAGATGAAGTCGGTGTGGCGTTCCGGCAGGAACTCCAGCTGGCTCTGACTGCCCAGGCC
>CAYWDO010000026.1:0-3214 GCA_964456995.1 uncultured Brevundimonas sp. | reverse complement strand
ATGACCATGGCCGAGCCCAGATCAGGTTGCTTGGCCACCAAAAGGAAGGGCACCCCGATCATCCCCAGAGGGAAGATCAGCTTCCACGACCAGCGCGCGTCCTGGGCCGAGTGGCCGTGGTACCAGCGGGCCAGCGCCAGAACGAGGCCGATCTTGACGAACTCGGCGGGCTGGATGCGGATGAAGCCCAGGTTCAGCCAGTTCTTGGCGCCGCCCGCCACATAGCCCATCGGCGTGAACTCGATCAGCAGGACCATGAACAGCAGCAGGCCATACAGCGGATAGGCGGCGTGGAACCACCATTTCGGGTGGACCATGGCCAGACCGATCATGACGCCCAGCAAAACACCGAACCGGAGCAGATGCTTCCACGCCCAGGGCGACCAACTGCCGCCCGCAATCGAATACAGCATGGCCGTGCCGATCCCGGCCAAGACGCACAGCAGGCCGATGACGCGCCAGTCCAACTCGGCCAGCTTGCTGGAAATCCGGTCCCGTTCGCCGGGACGTGTCAGGGCGGAAGCAGTCACTGTGGGGGCTCCGGCGGAGGGGCCGCGATGTCGGTTGGCAACGTATCGACGGGCTCTCCGCGCGCTTCAGCCTCACGCGCGCCGGCGTCCTCGGGCGCTTCAAAGCCGGCCTGCTCGATGCGGGCGCGGATTTCGGGATCCTTCAGCAGGGCGACCCTCATCACTTCGCGCGCCCGCGGTGCGCCCGCGGTGCCCCCGCCCAGACCGCCGTGCTGAACGATCACCGAGACGGCGTAACGAGGGTTGTCGGTGGGCGCATAGGCGATGAAGAGGTTGTGGTCCTTCTGAGCCCAGGGACGGCCCGCGCCCTTGCGCGAACCGGCCCCGTAGTTCTGCGCCTGGGCCGTGCCCGTCTTACCGGCCATGCGAACGGCGCCCAGCCCCAACTGGCTGTTGCGGAAACCAGTGCCGCCCACATCCGTCACCGCCTCCATCCCGTCGCGCAGCACCTTTAGCAGGGCAGGATCATAAGGCAGGTCCGCGAAGGCGGTTCCTGCGGTCTGCTCCACCCCGCCGACGGACTTGATCAGGCGCGGCGTCACCGCCTTCTGCCCATTGGCGATGCGGGCGGTATAGACCGCCAGTTGCAGGGCGTTGACGTTCAGCGCGCCCTGCCCGATCCCGTAGCTGGGCGTCTCGCCCGGATACCATTTGCCGTCGCCGCGCACGGGGTTGCGGCGCCGCCATTCACGGTCCGGCACCAGACCCGCCTTCTGACCGGTCAGACCGATGTCGAAGGTCTGGCCAAAGCCCATGTCACGGGCCGCCTCGGCGATGGCGTCGGGTCCGAACTCGGTTGCAATGGTCATGAAATAGACGTTGCAGGAGGCCTTGATCGCGCCGCGCAGATCCAGCGCGCCATGCCGTCCCAGGCAGGCGAAGCGCCGCCCCAGGAAGAAGCTGCCGTTGCAGACCACGCGACGGTTCGGGTCCCAGCCCCGCTTCATCGCCGCCAGACCCACGACCGGCTTGAACGTCGAACCCGGCGCAAACGTCCCGCCCAGCGCCTTGTCCAGCAGCGGCCGACGTTCATAGTCCGCCAAGGCGCGATAAACCTTGGACGGCACGCCCGACACGAACAGGTTGGGATCGAACGACGGCGACGAGACCATGGCCAGGATGTCGCCGTTACGCACATCCATGACGACGCAACTGCCGGATTCCTCGCCAAAGACCTCCAGCGCCCGGTTCTGGACGTCATTGTCCAGGGTCAACAGGACCTCTGAGCCTTGGACGGCGGCCCGGGAACCCGCCGCATCCTCGGCGACCACGCGGCCTCGCGCATCCACCTCGACCCGTTTGCCGCCCGCTTCGCCACGCAGATCGGTGTCCAAAGCCTTTTCAATCCCCTGCCGTCCGATGCGGAAGCCAGGGTTGAACAGGATGGCCGGAGGTTGTTCGCCCTTGTCGCGGATCGCCTTGACGTCGCGGTCGGACACCTTGGCGACATAGCCGATCACATGGGCGTAGGCGCCCCCGAACGGATAGTAGCGGGCCTCATTCATATCGGCCATGACGCCGGGCAACTCGGCGGCGTGCAGATTGACCTTGGAAAACTCTTCCCAGCTCAGGTCGGACTTGACCGGCACCGGCGAGAAGCGCGGCGCGGCGTTGATCTCGCGAATGAGGGTGCGGCGACGCTCCAGCGTGTCAGGCAACAGCTGTCCCAGCAGGTCCAGGGTCTGATCCAGATCCTTGGTTTCGTCACGCACGACAAGGACGCGGAAGCTGGGCCGATTGCCGGCGATGACGACGCCGTTGCGATCCTTGATCAGGCCGCGCGGCGGCGGGACCAGACGAAAGTTGAACTGGTTGTTGGTGGCGAGGGTCGCATACTCTTCCGACTTGACGATCTGCAGTTGCGCCAGCCGCCCGACCAGAGCCGTGGTGCCCAGCGCCATCCCACCACCCAGCAGGAAGGTGCGGCGAAGGAAAGAACCCTGCCGCTCGTTCACATCGGAGAAGAAGATATGGGGTTCGCTGCTCATCGGAAGCGCACGTCCGCGTCGTCAAACCTCTGGATCAGCCAGTCGGCCAAGGGGAAGAGCAACAGCGTGGGCACCGCCTGACCCAGGACGGCCAGGATGCTCGGCGCGTTACCCAGGTTCAGCATAGTGATCATGTAGGCCAGGAAGAAGGCCATGCCCGTCGAGGCGACATAGAGCGCGAACAGAACGATGGTCGCCTGCCCCGCCAGAAAGTTGGATGTGAGCAGGATCGCGCCATAGATGGCCAGCAGACTGAGCGGCCAAAGCCCCAGCGTCCCGCCCCAGAACAGGTCGAGAAACAGACCCAGCCCGAACAGGACGACCGGCGCCAGCATGGACGGTCGGATCAGCGGCCAGGCAAAGGCCAGGACAATCGGAAACACCGGCTCAGGCAGGTTCAGGCCGAACAGCCGGAACGGGATGGCCAGCAGCACCGTCACCGCAATCGCCGTCAGGGCCGGATAGACGATCCATTGCAGCGGGCCGACGACGCGGACCGTGATGGCCCGTCTCACTCTGCGGCTCCCGCCGGCGTTGGCTCCGCGTTGGGCGTGGCGGGTTGAACCGGCGTCGGCGCCGTCGGTCGGGCGGCCGCAGGACGCGGTTGAGGCGTCGCCGGACGCGCCGCAGCAGGGCGAGGCGTCGTCGGGGCCGTCGTCGCGGCTCCAGGCGCGGCAACGGGCGCGGGCGGGGGGG
>CAYWDO010000025.1:22008-24466 GCA_964456995.1 uncultured Brevundimonas sp. | reverse complement strand
GCCGCCCGCGCGTGGGCCTCCAGTCCCTCCATCCGCGCCAGACGCGCGGCGACCGGGGCCAGGGCGGCGGCGCCGGCTTGCGTCACCGTCTGCACCGACATGGTGGTCATGAAGCTGGCGGTGGTGATGCCGCCCAGCGTCCGCGCCCCGCCGTCGGTGGGCAGGACATGGCTGGGTCCAGCGGCATAGTCGCCCAGCGTCTCGGCCGCCCATCGACCGACGAAGACGGCCCCGGCCGCGGTGATCTGTTCGACCAGCCGCTCAGCCTCTTCGGCCTGGATCGACAGGTGCTCGGGGCCATAGAGATTGGATACAGCGCAGGCCTCGACCATGTCGGCCACGCGGATGGCGCGGGCCTGCTCCAGCGAGGCGCGTGCGATCGTCGCGCGGGGCAGGCTCTCCACCTGACGTTCAACTTCGGCGACGATTTCGTTCAGGGCCGTGCCGCTGTCGGACACCAGCAGAACCTGGGCGTCGGCGTCGTGCTCGGCCTGACTGAGCAGGTCGGCGGCGACGATTTCGAAATCGGCGTCGCGGTCGGCGATGACCAGAAGTTCCGACGGTCCCGCCGGCATGTCCTGCGCCGGGCCGCCGGGCAGGCTGGACGCATAGCGCTTGGCCTCGGCCACATAGGCATTGCCGGGGCCGAACAGCTTGTCGACCGGGGCGATCACGCCCTCGTCCAGTTCGGCGCCGAAGGTCAGGGCCGCAATCGCCTGGGCGCCGCCTAGCAGCCACAGCTCGTCCAGACCGGCTTCTGCGGCGGCGACGATCATGGCCGGGTGGACCGAGCCGTCCTTCGACGGCGGCGTGACGGCGACGCGCCGCCCGACCCCGGCCACGCCCGCCGGAATGGCCAGCATCAGCAGGGACGAAAACAGAGGCGCGGTGCCGCCCGGCACATAGAGACCCGCCGAGCCGATAGGCCGCCAGACCAGCTTGGACTTCACGCCCGGCGTGGTCTCGATGAAGGCGGTGTCCTCGGGCCGCGTCGCCGCGTGGAAGACGCGGACGTTGTCGGCGGCGACCCGCAGGGCCCGCGCGGCGGCGGGCGGCAGGTCGGCGCGCGCCTCGGCGGCGACCTTCTCGGTGATGGCCACCCGGCGCGGCGCGGCGCCGTCCAGCTTGATCGCCCAGTCGGTCACGGCCTGACCGCCGCGCGTCTGCACGTCGTCGAAGATTTCGCGCACCACGCGGGCGACGCCGCCCTCGGTGCGCTGCAGCGGGCGGGCCAGCGCCGCCTTGCGTTCGGCGGCGTCCAGCTTGTTCCAGTCGATCCGCTTCATCACATCATCTTCTCGATCGGCAGGACCAGGATGGCCGAGGCCCCCGCCGCCTTCAGCTTCTCCAGCGTCTCCCAGAAGACGGCCTCCTGACACACGGCGTGGACCGCCACGGCGTCGTCGCGGCCCGACAGGGGCATGACGGTCGGCGACCCGGCGCCGGGCAGGATGGCGGTGATCTGATCCAGAGCCGAGCGCGGCGCGTTCAGCATGACGTACTTGGCCCCCTGCGAGGAGACGACGCCGGCCATCCGCTCGATGATGCTGTCCAGCAGGTGTTGCAGGCCGGCCTCGGGCGCGGTCGGCGACTTGATCAGCACCGCCTGGCTGTCCAGCACGGTTTCCTTGGCCATCAGGCCGTTGGCCTCCAGCGTCGCGCCGGTCGAGACCAGATCGCAGATGGCCGAGGCCAGCTTCAACCGCGGGGCCACCTCGACCGCGCCGCGCATGGTGACGATGTCGGCGCCGACGCCGTTCTCATCCAGGAAACGACGCAGGATCTTGGGATAGGAAGTGGCGATGCGCAGACCCTCCAGCGAGGCCGGGCCGGCGTAGTCGAGGCTGGGCGGGATGGCGATCTTCAGCGTGCAGCGGCCAAAGCCCAGCGGCATGACCACCTCGGCGTTGGGTCCGCCGTTTCTGCCCTCTTCCAGCACGTTCTCGCCGACGATGCCGAGATCGCAGACCCCGTCCGCCACGAAGGTGGGGATGTCGTCGTCACGCACCCGCAGCAGGTCGATCGGATAGTTCTCGATCCGGTACAGCAGTTCGTTGTTGCCCTTGACGACGCGCAGGCCGGCGTCGCGGACCAGGTCCAGGCTGCGTTCGGCCAGACGGCCGGATTTCTGAACGGCGATGCGAAGCCGCCCTTGTACGGTGCTCATGATCTCTACTCAGGCTTTCTGATTCAGGCGGTCCAGCACCAGGCGATAGCCCTGGTGCGGCATGTCTTTCAGGGAGCGCGCGACGCGCACCACGGTGGTCGGGCTGGCCGAGGCTTCGACCGCGATTTCGCGATAGGTCTTGTCCCCGCCGTCCAGCAGCCGCGCCACCTGCCACCGCTCGGCGAAGGCGCGCAGTTCGGCGGGGGTGCACAGGTCGGACAGAAAGGCGTCCGCCTCCGCCCGCGTCTGCAGCGAAAGCAGGGCGTCCAGCAGGGCGGTCTTGGCGGCGTC
>CAYWDO010000025.1:17270-21908 GCA_964456995.1 uncultured Brevundimonas sp. | reverse complement strand
CCGCCCGCGTCTGCAGCGAAAGCAGGGCGTCCAGCAGGGCGGTCTTGGCGGCGTCAGTGCTCATGGCGCGTTCCATTATGCTGTAACAATGGAACGGTCAAGCGTCGCGAGCAGCGATTGACGGAGATGCTTTTTCCTCCCTACCTGTGGGGAGGAGAGAGTAGCCGCTCCGCTCGATCCGTCCTATCTCCGCTCCCATGACCAAGGTTCTGATTATCGGCGCGGGACACGCGGGGGGCTCGGCGGCGGCGCTGCTGAGACAGTATGGCTTTGAGGGCGAGATCGTCCTGGCGGGCGAGGAGGCGGCGGCGCCCTATCAGCGGCCGCCCCTGTCCAAGGCCTGGCTGAAGGGGGAGGCGGGTCTGGAGGACCTGCTGCTGCGCCCCGAGAGCTTCTACGCCGAACAGAAGATTGACCTGCGCACGGGCGTCACCGCGACGGCCATCGACGCAGCGGCCAAGACGGTCACGTTCGCTGACGGCATTGTCGAGGCCTACGACGTTCTGATCCTGGCCACCGGTTCGACGGCGCGCCGTCTGGCCATTCCCGGCGCGGACCGCCCCGACCTGCTGGAACTACGCACCCTCGAACACGCCGAGCGGCTCAAATCCGCCCTGTCTCCCGGCCAGCGGCTGGCCGTGGTCGGCGGCGGCTATGTGGGGCTGGAGGCCGCAGCCTCGGCCCGCGCTCTCGGCGCGGAAGCCGTGGTGATCGAGCGCATGGACCGGGTGCTGGCCCGCGTGGCGTCTGCGACTCTGTCGGCCTTCTTCACCGACCTGCACCGCCGCCACGGCGTTGAGATCCTGACCGACGCCGAGGTGTCGGGCTTCGAGAACGGCGGCGTGCGGCTGGCCGATGGCAGCCTGATCGCGGCCGACGCCATCCTGGTCGGCGTGGGCGCCCTGGCGTGCGAGGCTCTGGCGCGCACCGCCGGTCTCCGTTGCGAGAACGGCGTGGTGGTCGACGAAGCTGCGCGCACCAGCGATCCCGCCATCTACGCCATCGGCGACGTGACCCAACGGCCTATCCCGGTCCACGGCGGGCGGATGCACCGTCTGGAAAGCGTGCCCAACGCCCTGGAACAGGCCAAGCAGGCCGCCGCCGCCATCGTCGGCCGCGCGGCGCCCGCGCCCGAGGTGCCCTGGTTCTGGTCAGACCAGTATGATGTGAAACTTCAGATCGCCGGCCTGCCCTTCGACGCCGACTGTCAGGTGGTGCGCGGCGATCCGGCGACGGGCGGTTTCGCCGTCTTCCACCTGAACGGCGACCGCATCGTCTGCGTCGAGGCGGTCAATGCGCCGGCCGAATTTATGGGCGGGCGCCTGCTGATCGGCAAGGCGTCGCCGGTGGACGCGGGCCTGCTGGCCGACCCCGCGACCTCGATGAAAGCGGTGGCGAAACCCGGGTGACGGCCCTCTGATGACGGCGGTGTGACATCTGCGCCGCAATTGCGATTTAGTCGCAAGAGTCAGATTGTCGCAGGCGTGGAATCTGATATTGCGACCGGATCGCATTATCAATGACGGGTTCCTCCCCCATGTCCGACCCTCGCTCCTCCGCGCTCAAGGCGCTTCTGTTCGCTTCCAGCGCCGCCGGCATGCTGTGCGCCGCGCCCGTACTGGCGGCGGATGAAGCCCCGATCACCGCCCCGAGCGAAGCCACGGACATCACCCAGGACGCCACGACCCTAAGCGCGGTCGACGTGCACGGCCAGCGCATCAAGCGCGAGCCCAAGGACCCGCAGTTCGTCGCCCCCCTGGTCGACACCCCCCGCTCGGTCACGGTCATCCCGCAACAGATTATCGAACAGACCGCCGCCACCTCCCTGCAGGACATCCTGCGCACCTCGCCGGGCATCACCTTCGGCGCCGGTGAAGGCGGTCAACCGCTGGCTGACCGTCCCTTCATCCGGGGCCAGTCCTCGGGCAACAACATCTTCGTCGACGGCATCCGCGACACCGGCGGCCAGCAGCGCGAGGTCTTCAACCTGGAGCAGGTCGAGGTCATCAAGGGACCGGACTCGGTCTATTCGGGGCGCGGTTCGGGGGGCGGCAGCATCAATCTGGGCTCCAAGGCCCCGCGCCTGCAGAACTTCGTCCGCGGCTCGGCCGGCGCCGGCACGGATTCCTATGCGCGCGGCACGGTGGACGCCAACTGGCAGGTCAGTCCCACCGCCGCCATGCGTCTGAACCTGATGGCCGCACAGGGCGATGTCGCCGGCCGCGACAGCGTTGATTTCGACAAGTGGGGCGTGGCCGCCGCCGTCGCGGCGGGCCTGGGCACGCCGACTACGATCACCGCCAGCTACTACCACCTCGACAGCGATCAGATGCCGGACTACGGCATCCCGCTCTACACCAAGCTGGGCGGCGCCAACGCCCCGCGCCCCGACGCCTCGGGCATCCTCGACGTGCCCTACGACAGCTTTTACGGCCTGAAGGCGCGCGATTACCTGACCAATACGGTCGATACCCTGACCCTCGACGTCGAGCACCGCTTCAGCGAGACGCTCGCCCTGCGCAACGTCACCCGCTGGTCGCAGACGCTGAACGACTACATCGTCACCAACCCCGGCGACGGCGGCGCGGCGCAGAACATCAACGGCGTGTGGTGGATGAAGCGGGGCCTGAAGTCGCGCTGGAACCCGACCGAGACCCTGGCCAACGTCACCGACCTGCACGGCTCATTCCTGACCGGTTCGATCAAGCACAACTTCGACCTGGGCCTGGAGCTGTCGCGCGAGAAGAACCGTAACGCCGGATATAATGTCACCACCCTGACCGGCACGGTCTGCCCGGCGCCCCTGACCGGCTTTGACTGCACCCCGGTCTATGACCCCAACCCGAACGATCCCTGGACCGGCACGGTCACGCGCGGCAATGTCAGCCACAACACCACCGATACCCTGGGTCTCTACGCCTTCGACTCGATGGCGTTCGGTGAGAAGTGGATCCTGAACCTGGGCCTGCGCTGGGACGACTATTCGGTCGAGGGCGCGGACTGGGTGGGGACGCCCGCCGTCCTGACCCCGCGCAGCGGCGACTGGGACTTCGTCAACTATCAGGTCGGCCTGGTCTACAAGCCGACGGCCAACAGCAGCCTCTACGCCTCCTGGGCCACCTCCTCGACGCCGCCGACCATCTCGGCCGGCGACCAGAACACGGGCAACGGCCTGGCCACTGGCAGCCTGACGGAACTTCTGGACCCGGAAGAGACGGAAAGCTTCGAGATCGGCGCCAAGGCCAACCTGTTCAACGACCGCCTGGCCCTCAGCGGCGCCCTGTTCAAGACCGTGCGCAAGAACGCTCAGATCCAGGTGTCCGCAGGCGTCTATGAGCAGGCCGGCGAGGCCGAGGTTCAAGGCCTGGAACTGGGCGTCTCGGGCAATGTCACCGACAAGTGGCAGGTCTTCGGCGGCTACACCTGGATGGATTCCGAGCTGACCAAGGGCGCCTACAACAACGTCAACGTCGGCGAGACCCTGGCCAATACGCCCGAGCACAGCGCCAGCCTGTTCACGACCTACCGCCTCATGCCCCAGCTCAGCCTGGGCGGCGGCGTCTATTATGTGTCCAAGTCGTTCGGCGGCAATCAGGGCGGCGCCGGCGGCGGCGGCAACCGCATCTACGCCCCCGAATACACCCGCGTGGACCTGTTCGCTTCCTACGACATCAACGATCGCGCCTCGCTGCAGTTGAACGTCCAGAACGCGGGCGACGAGGCATACATCAGCCGCACCAACGGCGTGCACCACGCCGATGTGGCGCCGGGCCGCTCGGCCATCCTGACGCTGAACGTCCGCTACTAAGAAGCCGCGTTTCGCGCCATTCTGTCGGCCCCGTCGTTCGTTCGAGCGGCGGGGCCGATGCGCATCTGATCGAGGCTCCCATGCTGCTGCACATCCCCGACGTCTTCACCAAGGCCGAGGTCGCGGCTCTGCGCCGCACCCTTGACGCCGGCCCCTGGGCCGACGGCAACATGACCTCGGGCCATCAGTCGGCCACCGCCAAGAAGAACCTGCAGCTGCCCGAGGACAGCGCGGCGGCGCGCGAGGTCTCGGCCCTGATCGTCCAGGCCCTGAACGCCAATCCCATGTTTGTTTCGGCGGCCCTGCCGCACACGATCTTTCCGCCCCTGTTCAACCGTTACGAGGGCGGCGGCGAGTTCGGCCTCCACGTCGACAACGCCATCCGGCAGCGGGGGAACATCCGCATCCGCAGCGACCTCTCGGCCACCCTCTTCCTGTCCGAGCCCGAGGACTATGACGGCGGCGAACTGATCATCGAGGAACTGTACGGCGCGCAGTCGGTCAAGCTGCCCGCCGGCGACCTGGTCCTCTATCCGTCCAAGAGCCTGCACCGCGTCACGCCTGTCACGCGCGGCGCCCGAGTCTCCAGCTTCATGTGGTTGCAGAGCCTGGTCCGCGACGACGCCGACCGCGAAAGCCTGTTCCGCCTCGACGTCGCCACCCAGCGGGTCAACCTCGACAAGGGGCCGAAGGATCAGGCCGTCATCGAACTGACCGGCCTCTATCACAACCTGCTGCGCCGCTGGTCGGAGGTCTAGCTAACCCTCTCCCATTCGGAGAGGGAAGCGTTTCAGTAAACGTCGCGCCTGTACCGCCCGCTGTCCGTCAGC